>CALKLP010000122.1 GCA_937991965.1 uncultured Verrucomicrobiales bacterium | reverse complement strand
TTTTTTTGTCATGAGAAAATTGTATTCGCGTCTGGTCATACTAGACACGTCTGCGCCATCCATCATTTGGAGCATTCTCTCCTTCACCGCTTTTCTTTCTTCCTTGAGGTACAAGCCCATGCCCTCGTCCTCTGTCTTTGAACTCGGTTTCCAACCATCCACAGCAAGGTCAAACCGGTACTTTTTTTCACGCAAAATCCATATATAGTGATTGCACCAGTGTGATAGCTTCAAGTGTTCTTCAACCCGCGCCCATAGCCACACATGCGTCAGCACACTCGGGAAAAATTTCGCGTAGTGTCCAGCCCCAATTCTGAAGATCGTTTGGTAGAACTCCTTGTCATACTTGCTCACAATTGACTTCATCGCTGCCCTTCGCGCCATGATAACGTTCATCTCCATGTTCTTCAACGCGTTGATATCCATGTTGATTGGGTAAAGGTTGATGGGGTCACCGGTGTACTTGACAATGACCTGACCCGAGATTATGTTTCTCGCTCTTGACACCATTTGGTTCATTTCCCTGGGTCCACATGATGATCTACATGGTGCCACATACACGCGATCAATGGGGCCGTCGTATGAGACGGAGACCGTGATAGTGGAAGTGAAGCCGATTAGACTGTACCTTTTCCAATGCTCCGATACGTTCACGATCTCTTTCTGGTTGGGTGAGTCTGCGTAGTAGATGCCGATCTCGTCTTCGGGGAGGATTGAGAGAGCTCTCTCCTTGATTGCCTTTAGTTCTTTTGAAGACCCACAGCACACCATAATCTTGAGGCCACTCCCTAGGTCACTCATCATTCGCTCATAGAACCGTTCATCCGCTGCAAATATATGGTGTAGTTCCGGATCCCCCCCGATGTGCTCGTTGTGGTGGATTTCATAACCTCTGAAGACCAAATCGTAAAATTCGTCCACACAACCATCTAGTTTCAGGTCGGCATCACAGCATATTACGTGTTTAGCGCTTGTACAGAGGTCCTCCAGCCGCTCCATATTTGTCATTATGTTATTTCCATTCGTTTCAACACACGAGGCCGAGTTAAGGGTTGAACGAATCTCGTCCAGAACTATGATATCGTACGTTTTGGAAACTTTGTGCAGAGACTCGTACTCCTGTATCTGATAATCTTGGTTATTTTTGTCCAGATACACGCTGTATTCAGGAAACAGTCCAGAAATAGCCTTTGTCATACCTACCCGACACGTTACGAAAAGCACACGTGTGCCTTGCGGGAACTGCTTCAGAAACTCCCGGATCTGGTACGTTTTCCCTGACCCCATCGGTGCAGATATCGATATCACCTTCTCCCTCACATGAGCAAATGATTCCAAGTATTTCCCTCGTGTGTCAAGCGTTCGCATGGGTGTATCAATTTTCACATAGAATCGCTTGTTTGTCGTGTCTGCCATACACTTGTACAATTGAGTACCCCCGCCCAGCTCGTTGATGTAGGCACAGTTGCGGACGTGTTCCTCTTCACATACCGGACAGTGACGGTGACCACGAACTTCGTACGAGTCGTTCCCGTTTGATTTTCCGTTGTATTTCACAGACGTAATGCTATCACCATAGGTTTGTTCGAGATAGTTTTTGATCACGAACTTGCTTCCATTTTCTCCGGTGTCATCTCCCCCGTTTTCATGTCAGTTGGTATGAAGACACGTTTCTTTGGCAAATCGGTCGTTTGGCTCACGGTTTCATCAGATGCTCTAAGTGTTTGCGGAACACGGTAGATGTGTCCGGGTCAGCCTTTTGCTCGTCACTGAGAATCTTGGTGACAAAACAATTGACGATATCGACGTGTTTAGAGCCTTCGGATAACTGAAACCCAGCCGAGTCCAGTGTTTTCCTCCCGTGAATAGTTCTTACCCCACGATTGCGGGTATAAATGCCCATGTCGAGCACATTACCCTTTGGCAGCACCATGTCGAACTCGTTTGTCAATTCAGCGCACATGTCTTTGTTCACAAGTCGTGCAAGCTCCTTCATTTCACAATCCCCGTGCATCTCGTTGAAAAGCTCTGATAAGCCCAGGCAGTGGTACGATATTTTCATCATGTTTGTTTCGACCCCATCGACTTTGTATGAACTGGGGCGACGATCTTCGATAAAAACGAGGTTGTCGGAGTCTCCGTACTTTGCATAGACCTCTCGGAGGGTTTTCTTGATGAAGAATTTTGTTTTGTCCAACTCGGGATCAGATAGCGCCAGCGGGCAATATGTTTCGATGTCGGCGACGAAACACATATCATTTCCAGTCCTCAAAATTTCACATACGTAAAACGGTAAGTTCCTAGAATAACAATAGGAGCGATACTCTTCGAACCATATGAGAAAATGGCCAAATTTGTTGAAAAATGTGAACCTGTTAAGGTTGAATGTGATAAAGATTTGGGGATTTTCGGCTTCGGCCTGCTTCAACATCGGGGCTTGCGACTTCCAGAATGAGCGTCCGCCAAGTTTTTCCATTTTCAATCGTGTCTACGTGTTACACGGAGACAACATTTATTTTGCGATTTCTGGCAAAAATGCAAACCACTTCCTCTCAGCAAAATTTATGCTGTTCCGCTCATAAGATCACCATCCTGTTTTTCAATGTCTCTAATTTTTTGTCTTTTGTACCGCAGTTGCTCGGTGATATGCTCACGATTACTTTGATATCTGGCTTGTTCTTTTGCTTTATCGTACGCCGGCCCCTTCCTCGGTGTTGCTATCTTTTGACACCTTGTTTTCAAAGCATTCAGCTGCACCATGCTGTGCAGATTGTAGACCAATTCCTTCGATTCCTCAAGTATTTGTAGTATCTCTTGTCGTCTCGCATACACTGTGTTGTCATGATGCAGTGAAATCTTGTCTTTGTATTTCAAAGCCATTTGTCTCTTTACATGTACGACAATAAAATAAATTATGCTCTTATCCGAATCAGCAAACACTCGTACACAAACATTTGGTCACTACCCCCAACACGATAACGTATTCGGGCTATTGCACATCGGGCACTTGTTGACCGTCAATTTTTCCGCGCAGGTTTTACACAACCATTTGTAACATATTTTACATGAGACTATCTGTGTCGCGGGAACGTCAGGCGTCTCGCAGATCTTGCACAGCCAGTCTTCAGTTGTAGCACATTGCTGGAAGAAGGCCCTCCACTCTGAAGCCGATTTGGCATAATCCCACGAATGCACCA
This sequence comes from uncultured Verrucomicrobiales bacterium, assembly GCA_937991965.1. GTDB lineage: Bacteria > Verrucomicrobiota > Verrucomicrobiia > Verrucomicrobiales > Akkermansiaceae > WTJZ01. The sequence continues at coordinate 246 of CALKLP010000122.1, read as the reverse complement.
CACCGTTGCAAAAAAGTAAACCAATGACTCCCTCGCAGTCTTGTTCAGGTGCGCTAAGCACGCTCTCTCCATACAGACGCCGGTTATACAGTGTTGCAGACATCTTCATGTTGGCAATATCGTCTTTATCGCGCACAATTGTCACAGTTTTGGGGTTATCTTCGCTCATATTGAACGCCCTGATAGTTTCTTTCATCGGAAAGGCGAATGACCCACGTTCAGGCACGTGGCATTCGACCTCTAACC
>CALKLP010000121.1 GCA_937991965.1 uncultured Verrucomicrobiales bacterium | reverse complement strand
AGGTCAAAGAGGAATTCTGGATATTTGGTTTGTATCTTAATATCTGCAGCACCGGGATGACTTTCAAAACTGGCAACATTTCCAAATGGTAGTTGCTGCTGTTTTGAATTTAAGGTGGCATACTCTGGCACGTTCGTTTTGCTTGACGTCTGCAGGGCTTGAACGAATGAAACACGTCTTCGGGGGGCGGCTCAAACGCCCCTCGTCTTGCCGCATCCGTTCCTCACCTGGCCGGGATCGGGTACGTTGGCTGAGCGAGACAAGTGAGAAGTGCGCAGATTTTTGTATTTTGAGCAGTGTGCGCCCAAGCTACTGCTGGTTCTTGGCATAAGCAGAGCTTGAGCGAAAACGTTGATTTCCAAATTGGCATCATTTCCAAATTAGGCTCTTATTTTGTCCCCACGGCACGTTTTCATGGTCACACCTCGAAGCGTTTGCCCTATTGTCGTACTACCCCTAAGTCGTTGCTTTTCGATATAAGATTTCACGAATAGAGAACTTTGTTCGAGCGTTGGTTGTTTTCGAGAGGAGTCATTCCCTACCGAACATCATTACACCCAGTGTCCGTGTTGATTCTTTATCCTAGAGAGATGAAACATATTATTATGTGGTCACATACTGTGACACAGAGTAAACCAAACAACTGCAAATTATCGAGGTATGTATCAAGTGAAATCCTAGTGTACCCCGGGTACGGGAACACAACAAAACATACCAGGTCATAAAAAATAGAAAATAAACACAACGAACGGAGTGATCGCTTTTAAAAATCGCAGTGCAAGAAAAAATGTTTTGTCAGTCTTGTTCGTCGCCGCTCCATTGAGTCGTTCCGAACATATCGGTCCAATTTCAACGATCCATATACATATTTAAGAACCGCAAAAAAATCATGCTAAACTAATTTCATGAATATTTTCCCCCACAAACGAACTAGATGCACTTCTAAATGTAGGTGTGATTATCGAGAGGTAGAAGTATTTCGAACGCTTGCTTTTGTGGTTGCCACAATTGCGCTGGCTATTAATACTGACTGTTGTTGTTGCTGGTCAATCCGTGAAGCACCTAAACGAGTACGCGCATGGATGCTGAGCGAGACAAGCGAGAAGCGCGCAAAAGAATGTATTTTGAACGGTACTCTCAAGTCATTCTTCGCATGTTGATGTATAGAGGTTGATAAAAAAAACTTGGCACGAAATTGTTGCCAAATTGGCGACATATTTTGTCCCAAAACAAATACTGTTAGGTTAAAAACATTCCCACAGTACTGCGGTAAGTGTCGTAGTAGGGCCTTTATTTATTGAATTTTGGTAGGTACACGTACATACATGGATGTACACGTGGCAAGCGGACGCATGACCAAAACGAGAGGAGGTGTTAGTGGTTACGATTACTCCCCCGTAAAAATCAACACAGCAGCATTGCGAGTGGCTGCGTCCTCGGGGCCTCGAAGGTGGTGATGTATAATTTCACTCAAATCGACATGGTTTGTACTCTCGTGCAAGCAATACAGGTACGTCCGAGTAAGTCCACACCGACCACACACAGCGATGATCTATTACACACAACGGGCTTTTTGTCTGTGACGTATATTATTACTTAAATAGAGTGTGTACCATACGTTTTCGACACAAAAATCAATGGAGAAACAAACATTCGTTCCTCCTGGTGTTAAGCTGCGCAACGCGAATGTATTACTAAGTCGACAGAATCTACGGAAGAAACCAGTGAGTGGCATGCATTCGTCCCGTATCGCATCGTACGCGTTTGTTTTTTTTTTCCCCCGAGAAGACTTTTTGAAGAAAAATCGGCGGCGATCTTTATTGTTGCTGTTGTTTCTGACTCCGTTGCTGTAGTCATTGCCGCTCAAGTGCGAGCGGTCGTGTTGGTACGCAACTGACAGAAGAATGTTGGTGTTGCTTCGTACATACTTGACGTGCTCCTTGCTTCTGGTTGCTGATTGATCATGTGTTCTAGTTTTTTATTATATATAGTTCTACTCTCCAGCTTCTGGACATACAAGCCCTGGTCACTACGAGCCCTGGTCACAGGTGTCGTCCCCTCACCCCACTCCCAGTTATTGCCTTAACTGCTGGCGCATAGTGTTCAGCACCCACTGATCGTCAATTTCTTATCGAGTGCTGCTAATTCAAACTCTCGCGGATTCCGCACGTCATTTAGTGCACAAGAAAACGTCCCACGAAAATTGATACGAATTCGCACTCGGGGGGATTCGACTCCACGATTCGAAGACAACCTGGTACGCCACCGGGGCAGTGAGTGATATAGAGCCGGGCGCCCCGGTGGTCTATTGGGGTTACACTAATAATACTAGCGTTGGTCCTTGTGTTCGATAATCACCGCATTGTGAGATTTGTTGGTTTTACATATTTGCCTAAACAAATATGATGTATACGGGTCAACAAACTGGTTAAATCGCCTAGCAGTGTGGGAAGGTACAACTCGACGCCTGTCGACGAGGGGAGAAAATGCCAAATTAGTCTCGCCATAAAGAGTAGAACATGTACCGTAGGGGGGATGGGCGAGGGGAGTCCGCTACATGACCCCCGATCTGAGTTATACTACTCGGAGGGCGAGAGTGTCCTGGGCATCAAATGTTTTTTTTTCCTGGTCCCTCTTGCTCAAACGCCCCACCTAACATCAAAATCTCCCAGAGTAATAAACACTTCCACGGAACTTGAT
>CALKLP010000120.1 GCA_937991965.1 uncultured Verrucomicrobiales bacterium | reverse complement strand
TTGATGATCTATGAGGCTATGGAGAAATCCCTGTCTCAGCGTCTACCCAAGATCTATGGGGACATTGGGCGCCCAGACGCCGCATCTGTCGGGCGTTACCACTGGGAAACCTGGGTTGCGTCATCTGAGCAGGAGGCGTCCCACGGTACTATCGATGCTATCTTAGCAAAGGCGCAGGGAGACCCTAATCCTCTCGATGGCGTAACTGCAAAAGAAGGTGAATACGGTGCTTATGCTTATGGCGCAAAGTATGGACTTGAAAATGGCCAGCCAATGTTTAAGTACAGCATACCAGATCGCGGCGAGTTCAAGTTCACTGTACCCGCTTTCCGTGAGTTCTTGGATGAGATCAAGAAGCCTAAGAATAAGGTCGTACCGGCCAAGTTCTCGGTCAGTAATAGCGGCAACGCACCATGGTACACTAGAGATGGCGTCAACTTAGATGCCCTAGCAGAAAAGGCTACTGAATATGGCAACCAAGTTCCAACAGCTGATGGCCAACTACGGCAAGATCAAGCAGTTCCCAATGGACGGCAACTTGATGCCTCTAGCGGACCCGACAACAGCATCCTCCCAGCCCTCCTCAGCCCCCCTGGGCCAGCTGGTGGACGAGCACCCAGGGCCGGTGATGGCGGGGCCTCCAAAGGGCGCACTCTCGCAAGGGTAGCTCTTGCAGCGGTCAAGAAGTTTGTCCCCCAGGTAAAAGCAACCTTCCAGGTTGGCAAACGTGGAACCCAAGAAGAGAATGGGATCCAGTCCCTAGACCAGGCTCTGAGCTTGGCACACACCCTCGGCATCACTGTTCGTCTATTTGACAGCCAGGGAGAGATGTATGCCTCGCGCCTTGCTGCATATGGATCTGGCGATCCCACTGCGGTTGCCTCGTTCTATCGGAAGGGTCCTGAAGCAGGCGGAAAAGGTGCAGAAGGCACTGTCTTTGGTCTCAACCCAGGAGCTATGCTGGATGACGGTGGTTCCGTAAGTAACATCCAAGCTCTCTCTGATTTGATCCATGAGATTGCCCATGGGATGACTTTGAGCCCCTTAGATCTGAATGGTTCCCAGGTTGATGACACCTTGTTCACTAACCCCCTGACCGGCGAAAGTGACCGGGCACCTATGGGATCCTTTGCTGGTAGTGCTATGAGACCCCTATTGGAACAGACGGGTGACGCCGACATCATGGCAGAGCTAGATAATCTCCAGTTGAATGTGGATACTTACACAACCAAAGATCCTTCGAAGCGTCATGCGTTACGGGAAGTTCGTAAGTTGTCGAACAATCTCAAGGATTGGAAGGGTTATTACCAGAAGCAGTTTGATGCCGGTCAAATCTCCCAAGCTGAGGTAGACACAGGCGTGGCCAACCGTGAGGAGCAGGCTGACGACTACGCTAACTACATGCAGAGTGTACGCGAGTTGGCTGTTGATCCCGTGTTGGTTTACCTGATCAACCCTAAGCTGGCGAAAGCGGTTATGCCTAAGACGGCTGCCCTTATCAGGCAACAATTCAACAATGCCGGTAACAACAAGGTCAAATTCTTCAACCACCCAGCTGCTATCGTCATGGCTACGGTCATGGCTATGCTGGCTCAGGCTATGGCTGAAGAAGAGGAAGAGAAGCAGAGGATGCAGATGCCTCCTGGTGCTCTAAGTCCCCCACCTCCGGGTATGGGTGCCCTTTCCGCGTAAAACTAATGAGGTCCCTTCGGGGGCCTCTTTTTCTTTGGAGAGCAACATGAATAAAACCGCACTGGACCTGGTTCCAATCCTACGGGCAATCGAGGATGTAAAACACTCACATCTTCTGTCTGAAGCCCAGCGCCTGGTTATCTTTGGGGAGATACGGAAGAGCGTACCTGAGCCAGTCTTCTGTCCTCAGTCTCGCCTCACGCTCTCAATCATAAACAGTATATTGGAGACGATGGATGGGAGCACCAAACCAGCCGCGAAAGAAAGCACCAAGGCCACCAAAGCAAGCCCAAAAGGCAAGGCCGATATCAACAAACCCAATAGCAAGACAGCATCAAACACCCGAGGGACGCGAAAAGTTCCGTCAGATGCTGGCAAATCGAAAGAATAAAGGCGGCAGACCCAAGGGCACTCCTGATGGTTACACAGCTGCTGCAATTGAGCCTATCCGCAAGAGGGCCAAAGAAGACGCAGAGAGGATCGTAACGATCATGGCAAAAGAGAACGAAATTGATGACGTGTATGCGATCGAGGCCCTACGGGCTGCTGTAGAGATCATGCGCGAACCTGGTCAAAACCGGGACCGTCTAACAGCTGCCAGGATGGTCCTGGATTTCACTAAAACCAAACCAGCTGCGAAGAGCGAAGTCACCATTGGCAAAGCTGAAGCCTTCCTGGAGTCGCTCCTAGTAGCCACCCCAGAAGAAGAGCAAATCGAAGATGGACAAGAGACTTAAACAAGTTCGACAGAGACTATACGACGACTTTAGTTTCTATTCGGAGTCTGCACTCAAGATCCGTACCAAGGATGGTGACATCCAACCCCTAAAACTCAAGCCTGCCCAGCACATCCTCCATGAGGCTGTAGAGAAGCAGATGGCGTCTGAAGGTAAGGTGCGTATCATCATTCTGAAGGCCCGGCAGCAAGGTCTCTCGACCCACGTTGGTGGCTATCTGTATTTCAACGTGTCGCAACGCAAAGCCTGTAAAGCGATGGTCATCACGCACCACTCAGACAGCACCCGTGCGCTTTTCGATATGACCAAACGATACCATGACAACTGCCCAGAGCTCCTGAAGCCGCACACAAAGTACA
>CALKLP010000119.1 GCA_937991965.1 uncultured Verrucomicrobiales bacterium | reverse complement strand
GCTGATTAAGAAGAAAAAGGCCGCAACAAGAACGATCACAGCACCAGCAGGGAGCTTGTAAAAGAGGGCGCTTAAGGCTCCGCCAACCCATCCACTAATGAGGCCAATGACGCTGGCGAGGATCATCATGCCACGAAGACTAGACGCCCAGAACCGGGCGGCTGCGGCAGGAGTAATGAAGAGGGCTATCATGAGGATGAGACCTACCGATTGTAAGCCCGCGACCGTAACGAGCGTGACAAGACCAAGTAAGATGATGTCGAGTCGGAGCATGGGCCATCCTTGCGTGCGCCCATAGTTTTCATCGAAGCAGAGCAGGGTGAATTCCTTCCGCAAGATCAGGCATAATACCCCGCCCAGAATGGAAGTCGCGAGGATGAGAATGAAGTCATTAAGCAGAATGGAGGCGGTCTTTCCATAGATATACGATTCCAGCCCAGCGGCGCTGCCCTGTGGCATTTTCTGCACCGAACTGAGTATGGCAATGCCCGCGCCGAAAAAGATGCTGAGGACAAGCCCCATCGCGACATCGTCTTGGAGTCGAGTAGTCCGCACGATAAGCAACATGGTAACCACCCCTAAGACCCCAGATAGAATGGCCCCGAGCCAGAGCCCGCCTAATGCTTTTCCTGAATACCCCATCGCGACCATGAGAGCGAAGGCGATCCCAACGCCGGGGAGAGTGGCGTGTGAGAGGGCGTCACCCATCAGAGAGCGCTTCCGCAGAAGGAGGAAGGAGCCCACGAGTCCAGAGACCATCCCTAAAAGCGCGGTTGATAGAATCACTAAGCGGGTGTTGTAATTCTTCAGCACAATGACCTCAGCGAGATCACTCCAACTTATCTCGAAGCTTGTCATTTGGTCACCGTAATCAGGTTGTGGGCGGCGTCACTAAGGATGCTCAGATGTCCGCCATAGGTTTTCTCTAAGTTTTCGACCGTGAGTGTTTCCTCGGTCGCTCCTGATGCCACCACCCGCATGTTGAGCATAATGAGCCAGTTAAAGTAACGACCGACCGTAGAGAGGTCGTGATGCACGACGAGCACTGTCTTCCCTTGCTCATTGAGGGTGCGGAGGATTTTAATGATCGCTTCCTCCGTCGCGGCATCTACGGCGGAGAAGGGTTCATCCATAAAATAGATTTTCGCATCTTGGGTGAGGGCGCGGGCGAGAAAGACGCGTTGCTGTTGTCCTCCCGAGAGGGCGGAGATCTGTCGGTGCGCGAGGTGGGTAAGGCCGACTTGCTCGAGCGCTTCCATGGCACGCGCTTTTTGCTTTTTGCCCACGCGCTTGAACCAGCCGAGGGAGCGATACGTGCCCATTGCGACGACATCGAGAACCGATACCGGGAAGTCCCAGTCTACGCTCTCGCGCTGGGGGACATAGGCGACATGCTCTTGCATCTTCTTGTAGGGCTGGCCGTAGAACCCAATTTCACCAGAGGCGCGCGGGATAAGATCGAGACAGGCCTTCAAAAGGGTGCTTTTCCCCGCTCCATTCGGCCCGATAATTCCGACTAGCTTGCCCTCAGGAATATCGAGGTCAATATCCCATAAGACGGGTTTCCGATGGTAAGCTACGGTCAGATCATGAATCGCCAGTGGCACATTCGGGTGATCGGAGAGTTTTTCTCCGAAGGCATCTCCCACAGGAGACATTTTATCGATAACGTTTTTCATGTTCGCAGTGTAGTGTGATTCTGAAACCTCACGAAAGATCAATTATTGCGCGAGTTTGCCAAAACAGCCTTCCTGAGGAACCTTGCCACCGAGTGCGTTGGTGATCGTGGTCACATTGTGATCGATCATGCCGAGGTAGGTGCCCTCGTAGGTTCCTGTTTTGCCCATCGCATCGGAGAAGAGTTCACCTCCGATCTTCACCGCATGACCTTGCGCCTTCGCTCCTTCGATGAGAGCGCGAATGTTCTTATCATTCACGGAGCTTTCGATGAATACTGCAGGGATACTATTGTCCTTGAGGAAGAGAATTAGCTCTTCCAGATCCTTGAGCCCCGCCTCAGATTCTGTGCTGAAGCCCTGGATTCCACGCACTTGTAACCCGTAGGCTCTCTCCATATACCCAAAGGCATCATGCGCCGTTACGAGGAAACGTTGATTCTTAGGGATGGTCTGTAAGCTCGTGCGCGCATAGTTATCTAGCTCGTCGAGCTGGAGATCAAGCATGTTGTAGTTAGCCTCCATTTCCGCTTTATGCTCAGGTGCTTTTGCCGCTAGGGTCTCGAAAATGTGCTGCGCGACCTTCCTCCATTCGCTCACATCCATCCAAAGGTGTGGATCTTCCGCGCCTTCTTCATCTTTCAGGAGCGTTTCTTTCTGAATCACCGCTTCTGCTACTGCATGCACAGATTTCCCCTTGCTCTTCATCTTTTCCAGAACCGAACCCATTTTTCCCTCGAGGTGAAAGCCATTGTAAAGAATGACATCCGCAGCCTGCAGAAGCTTGATGTCCTTCGCGGTGTGCTTGTAGACATGTGGATCCGCCCCTGATCCAATGATGCTGTGCGTCGCAACATAATCTCCCCCAATCACCTGTGCGAGATCAGCAATCATCCCGACCGTACAAACAACTTTGAGCCTTCCGTCTTCCGTGGGTAATTCCTTTTTCTGACAACTCGTAAAGAATAGTAATAAGAGAGCTATAGCCCCAAATACATAACGTTTTTTCATGGAGGAGGCATACGTGTTCGGTCGTGAAAAGCAAGGTAAATCATAGTGAACTATTTCGTGACGCACAGCTTGAGAATTGAGAGAACCTTGCTTCTTACCCTAAAAAACACTTTCATTCTTTTTAGTTTTTATTGGATAGAATTTGTTATTTCATTTTCCCTGGGCTGACCTCGTAGATTAGGCATTTTAAAAATGTGGATTTTGATGGTGTGCATTTCTTGCATCTTGGCGAAAAATAGGATGAATCATCGTGGCGAGTGATCCTGTTCATGGCTTATGTAAAAAAGAACTGATTTAGCGTTGCATCTCGGTGGGCAATTATCAGTATGCGGTTATGAATATGATTGGAGTTGTTTGGGCTATCCTGGGAGTGAGTGCCCTCTTGTTGAACCCGATCCTGAGGCTGGCGCCGCGTGGCTGGGAGGCGATGACGATGAATCTCAGTGGGTTTCAATGGGTGGTCTTAGTTATTTTTGCACTCTTCATGATCTATGCAGAAGGAGTGCGCGGATTCCAAAAGAAATTCTCTCCTAGAACGGCTGCCCGAGTTTTAGTTCTTAAAAATCAACCGACCTTGCTACGGGTGGTGTTGGCTCCTTTGTTCGCGATGGGATTCTTTCAGGCTAATCGAAAAACCCGAATTGTAGTTTGGGTGATCCTAATTATGGTGATCTGCCTGATCACTGCGGTGTCGTTCCTGAGCCAGCCTTGGCGGGGGATTATTGATGTTGGGGTGGTTTTAGGGCTTAGCTGGGGATTGATCTCGTTCTGGATTTTTACGATCAAGGCGCTGACCGCGAAGGAATTCCCGCACTCACCGCAGATGGATTAAGAGTCTCCTTCTCGGTAGAAATCCGCGTGAAATATTTCGCGAATGTGAAATAAATTGGGGAGGAAACCATAAATACCTTGCTATTCCTGAAAATCGGTGCATATTCCGCGCCCTAATCCGCACAGGTGATCACAGTGGCTCATTGGCCTCATATTGATACAAGAGGCGGTGATCACATAAATAACCAATGAGTAATCCATTTGCTGAGCTAGGGCTCAACGCAGATCTTGTATCTGCATTAGTAGGCATGGGGTATGAAACCCCTTCTGACATTCAACTTCAAGCTATTCCACTGATCCTCGATGGAGGAGATATCGTGGGATTATCCCAAACCGGTTCTGGTAAAACGGCAGCGTTCTCGCTTCCTCTCCTTCAGATGCTCGACATGGAAATGCGTCACCCGCAGATTCTGGTCGTGTGCCCAACTCGTGAACTTTCCCAACAGGTGGCGCAAGCGATCAAGGATTTCGCGAAGCACCTCAAGGGCGTGCGAGTCGCGAACCTATACGGTGGCGCACCTTACCCAGAGCAGTTACACCAGCTCCGCCAGAATCCACAGGTGGTAGTTGGAACGCCAGGACGTCTGCAAGATCACTTACGCAAGGGCACCTTCGCTACCGAGAATATCCAAGCGGTAGTTCTCGATGAGGCAGACCGTATGCTCGACATGGGATTCCGTGATGAGATCCGTGAGATGCTAGAGGAAATGCCTGACGACCGTCAGAACATCTTCTTCTCCGCAACGATGAATCCACAGATTAAGAAGCTTATTGATCGCTTTAGTGAAAACGTGGAGTTGGTTCAAGTTTCTGGTAAAGTGAAGCCTGCGACCACCATTAAGCAAGCGTGGCTCGATGTGCGTGAGACCTCTAAGCTAGAGATTCTTCGCCGCTTAATCCTCCGTGATAATCCAGGGCAGGCTGTTATCTTCTGTAATACAAAACGCAAGGTAGAGGAAGCGGCAGATGCCCTCGGAATTCTCGGAGTTTCTGCAGAGCGTCTCCATGGTGACATGGGCCAGCCGATGCGTGAGCGGGTATTGAAGCGTTTCTCGCAAGGTCAAGTTCGTTTCCTGATCGCTACTGACGTGGCAGGCCGTGGGCTCGACGTGGCAGGGATTGAAGCAGTCTATGTTCTAGAAATGTCGCATGAGGCAGAGGACTACGTGCACCGTGTGGGTCGTACTGGCCGTGCAGGTCGTTCCGGATCCTCTTACTCGCTTGTTTCACGTCGTGATTTCCGTTATCTCAAGAATGTCGAGCGCTACATCGGCGAAAGCATTCCGAAAGAAAATATTCCATCTCAGAGTGATCTCCAAGCTGCGCATGAGCGTAACCTTGTGAAAAAACTCGTTAACACAATGGAGCTCGTTCTTACCGATAATCCTGAGGTTGAAATTGAAAAAGACAAACTAGGTAATATTATCGAAACGGAGCAGGTGAAGCTTCCAGATTTTGCTACCTTTGAGGCATTCTTAGACGCTGCTGCGGCAGATGAAATTGACTCTATGGATGTCATCAACGGCTTGGTTGAAACGTGGAAGAAAGACACGCGTCTCGCCCTCAACTCGATTCCAGAAGATCGTGGTGACCAAAACCTAGAGCGTGACCAACGTAGTGATCGTGGCGACCGTAATGACGGAAGCCCGAAACGCGAGCGCGGCGAAAAACCAAAATTTGACGAATACGACACCCTCTTCTTTGGTGTTGGTAAGGAGGATGATGTCTCTGCTGGTCAGCTTACAGGGCTTCTCTACAACGAAGTAGGAGTGACTGATGGAGGAGTTGGCAAAATTCGTCTCTTTGGACGTCACACCCTTGTTGGAATCGTGAAAGACGAGATCGACATGGTCATGAAATCGAACCTAGAAATCGGAGGCCGTAAGGTGCCGATCCGTCCTGACCAAGGATTCCCTGGTGGCAAAGACTTTAAAGGAAAACCACGCAGTGGTGGCGGTGGCGGAGGCGGAGGCGGAGGCCGCTTCAATAAAGACCGTGACCGCTCCGGTGGCGAAGGTCGATCAAACCGTGACCGTGATCGCTCCGGTGGTGGATACAGTAAAGACCGTTCCGGCGGCGGACGACCACGCAAGAGCAACTACTAGGTTGCTTAGCACCACTGGCGTAGGATCATAGAGCTGATGGAGGTGTGAAAGCCTCCCTGGCACTATGATTTTTTTTGCTCATAAGGCATGACTCTTTGAAATAGAGATTGCAGATCAAATTTAGGCTTATATACACTCCAATCTATGTACCTTTGGTCAAAACTCTCTTCCAAGAAATGGGAAGACGCGTGGGAAGAACGCTTTTATGGAAACACGAACGCCGTGATCGAGGAGATCAAGGGAGGGAAAAGTATCCGCGTGCAGGTCTATTGTAAAACAGAGGCAGACGCACAAGAGATTGCAGCCCAGTTTGGGGGTTCAGTGAGAGCGGTGAAAAGCGCCAAATGGGAAGAGCCGCAAGACTTAACCAAGAAGCCTTTACTCATTAGAGATCAGCTAGTTCTCACCCAGACGGTTGATCCTGATGCTTTCCAGGCCCTGAAAGATCAATATGCGGAAAGGGTAGTGATTAATATTCCTGCAGAAATGGCCTTTGGAACCGGAGATCATCCTACGACCGCGACATGTTTACGGTATCTCACAGATTATGTGAAGGCACGCGGTGATGAGCCTTGGACGATGGTTGATGCCGGTAGTGGCACGGGGGTGATTGCAATAGCAGGACGCCTTATGGGAGCGAGTGCGGTAGAGGCCTTTGATTATGATGAACACGCGATCCGAGTCGCCAACAAGAATTTCACTCTCAATCAAGCGGATCACATCGAGGCGTATCCCGTGGATGTCTTTGACTGGAAGCCAAAAGCGAAGGTTGACCTTGTGGTTGCGAATTTGTTTTCAACCGTTTTACAGAAAGCCTTTCCGATCCTTAAGTCTGCTTTGAAACCGGGTGGAGAGATCATTATCTCTGGTATTTTGGCCTCGCAGTGGGACGCTACTAGGGAGGCCGCAGAAGACGCCGGGATTCAGATAGCAGATCATAAGGGTGTTAAATGGATTAGTGCGAAAGGGAGTATTAGGTAGCAGGAGCCGTAATGCTCTCATAAAAATGGTGTTTTTACACAATAATACAAGAAAACCATTGATTGCTTAAATAGAATAGTGTAAATACAATGTAATTCTTAGTTGCATTTCGATGTGAACTGAGATGAACTCGAGCTACTTCACAAATGACTATTTCCAGAACTCAAACAAAGAACAAGGGATTCACGCTGACCGAATTGCTCGTCGTAATTTTTATCATGGTGATTCTGATGGGGATTGGTGCCTTATCGATCATGCAGAATAATACGGGACGAGGTCTGAACGCTGGGATGTCTACTCTGGAGTCTGCCATTAATGAAGCCCGTTCCGTGGCAATGTCTAAGGGAACCAGAGCGAGAATGGTGATTAATAATGATCAGGCTGATACGAGTAAATATCTGAGGCAGATAGTGACGATGTTTGAAACAGATGCTGGAATGTGGGAGCCTGCATTTCGTTCCGTGAGTTTACCCGCAAATGTATTCTTTGATCCTGACCAAGAAGTAAATGTCGCAGGGATGGGGAATTTAGGGACAAATTCGGCTGGAGACCTTTCTAGAGATTACAATCCAGATGATTACTACGTTGAGTTTAATCATCTGGGAATTTGTGTGATAGGCAGAAATGCTGATGACGAACCTTTGAATACTCCTGGTGCAACTTTAGCACTCGTTAGCGGAAGAATTACTGGTGGAAATCTGGTTCCATCAGGGAATGAGAAAACAGGGATTGTTATTTGGAGAAACGGGTCAACGACAAACGTGAATGATGTTAACCAGATACAGGATAGACCGTAAAACCTAGATTTAAGATTATTATGAAAATGAAAAAGAATGGATTTACCTTAATGGAGACCGTGGTTGCGCTTAGTATTGCCGCGGTAGCCTTAAGCTTTTTTGTGGCAGCATATGCGCCTGCTACGATCGGGATTCAACGCGCAAATAGTGTGAAGGAGGCGAAGTATCTGGCTTCTGCGGTAGAGGCTGAACTCAATATCCTCAGACCACAATTTGACATTGGTGACCCTGACGATCCAAGTGATGACCCAACTACCAGCTTTGAGAAAGCGTTTCAGATGGTTTCTGGTGTGGTGAAAAATGCGAGTGGATTCCCAACAGGAGGGGGGATACTTATTGTGCACAAGTATCGGGCTAATTCCGGGGCTGCTGCTGTAGACGGTATATCTCCAGGTTTTACCGCAGAGTTCACCTCGGCGGCAGATTCTGCGGATCAACCAATGTCGATTAAAAGTTTCGTTATGAATCTCGATACTTTGGTAAATAATTATCCTGCTGCTGCAGGAATATCACCTCTGGATTCTATCGAGGGTTCATGCTTTGCGGTTTCTTTGAGTCAATTAGTGATTGAAGCTAATACTATGATTGTTGATCAAAATGCGGTGGTAGACGAATTGAAAATTAGGCAAGATGCTGACGATGACGGTCTGTTGGACTCTGTTGGCTTTGATGATTATACTGAGGCGCTTATTTTTGTTCAGGCAGATTTTTACCTACTAGAATCTAACGCTCCAGCGTATTTGAATGCAGTGGCTACTGGAGCTCAAGAACTTCCCAAAAAACCAATCTACACATCAAGGTTTGGTATTAAACGTTAAGATAAATTATGAATATGCACAAAAAATCATCATTTCAGAGGGGGTTTACCCTTATCGAGCTTCTTGTCTCGATGACGATTACAATTATTATTATCGGTTTACTTGTCTTTGTAACTCGTTCTGCTTTTGATACCTTATCGCAAGGTAACGGTAACGTCTCTAGTTATCAAAAAGCTAATATAGCTCTAGAACAACTTGCTACGGACCTTGAGACGCTGGTTGTGAGAGAAGGCAACAACTTCGAGTGGTTAGTAGCTCAGAGAGGTGGCGGGAATGCAATGGCTAATGGTTACAATGCATTTGCTACGAATTTAGCTTTTTTTACAGTAGCCGCAGATCGTTATGATGGTGATGTGACAGGGAATTCAGGTGACGTTGCTTGTGTGCATTATGTCATAGATTTTGCAGACCATATCGGAGCAGGGGATCAAAAGTTGATATTATATCGTAATATTGAAGAGCCTAATGATACTTTCGCCAATCTATTAGGTACAGCAGACCTTATGACTGCTTTAGGAGCGCACCCGATGGCTGCAGAAAACATCGTTACTGATAGTATTAGAGAGCTGACAGTTAGTTTTACGGTGGAATATTCACAAATAAACGCAGCGACAGAAGTTGAGACAACACATATTACAAAGATCCCGGTCATAAGTACAAATGCTAACAATGCTAGCGATTTCACAATTAGAGGGGATGGATTGATTGCCCCAGCTGCCGCAAGTGCAGCTAGTATCCGAGACGGTCGAGTAATCTCCATCGATATTAACGCGCAAGTGATTTCTGAAGACACTGAAGGGCTGTTAAACTTAGGCACAGTTCCTGTGGAGAAGGTTGAAAAAGGGATTACACGTTTTTCTAAGACAATCTCGATTCCGCAGTTGAATTAATAGTTAAATGAGATATAAAAACTGATAATGTTAAAATATATTCTTTCATTTGCCCTCCTCCTTATTTCTCCAGTATTTTCTCAGGAGAGATTGCCCAAGTATTTCGAACTTCTACAAGAGGAGTTGAATGCAGCCTATTTTGAAGCTGCAACTGGTTTCATTAATGCCACATCTGCGGAAGAAGCGTTGGAGTATATTTCCTCTCCAAATCATGCTGAATTTAAGGCTGCTTATGATGGGCTAAAAACAGAGTTTGAGCTGGATAAGCAACTTCATCTCTTTTCGCATAACATGAATCAATATGCGATGGCCCGTAACAACGCGAGCAAAGGAAAAAAGGGATTACTCTTTCTTGTTTGGCATCGAGATATGGATGTTCCTAAGGTAGATTGGAAGGCGACATATGCTTATGGAACCATGTCTTGGGCCAAGTTTATGACAGAAATGCCTGAAATCCCGATTGAAATGCGCGTTACTGTTGGGTTTGATAATTACTACAATTACCAGTTTAGTGATGATGCTGTGTGGCAATGTTTTGCCTTTTACACAGAGGCCTCAGAGGAGCGAATGTATGCTTACATGCGCAGAGATAACCCGAAGTTTAAGCATTTGTTTTCCGAAACAAGGAAGAAAAAAACTACCTCGATTACGGTAAAAGTAGCGTATCCTGAAGGGGAGAAAAAGAAGGGCCAAGTCGAGATTGTTGAAATGTTGGCTGATACTTGGTTTGACAACGTGAAGTAAGGGGTGAATGGTTAGGCATGATTAACCAACATGCGAATCAATTTGTTTGTGATCTGGTCGCCTATGAAACTGGGAAGCCGATTGAGGAAACTGCTCGGGAACTTGGGCTTAATCCATCAGAAATTGTCAAGTTAGCGAGTAACGAAAACCCGCTAGGTCCATCGCCAAAGGCGCAAGATGCGATTAAGGCAGCTGCTTCTGAAGCGCACATTTACCCTGATGGCGGAGGCTTTAAGCTACGGACGGCGATTTCTGAGAAATATGGCGTAAACTTTAAGAACACGGTGCTTGGGAACGGCTCAAACGAGATTATTGAGTTGCTCTGTCACAGTTTCTTAAATCCGCAGGCTGAGCTCATTGCTGCGGAGCATGCCTTCGTGGTTTATAAGCTAATGGCGACACTGTTCGGGGCGAAGTATGTAGAAGTTCCAGACCCGGGTTTTGTACATGATCTCGATGCGATGGCTGCGGCCATTAACGAGAATACGCGTTTAGTCTTCATCGCGAATCCGAACAATCCGACAGGCACGATTGTGAGCGAGAGTGAGATCGACCGCTTTATGGAAAAGGTTCCAGATCATGTCGTGGTTGTTTTTGACGAGGCGTATCATGAGTTTCTCTCGGACGCTCCGAACACGCTTAAGTACATCGAGCAAGGGAAGAATCTCTGTGTGCTCAGAACCTTCTCAAAGGCGCAAGGCTTAGCCGCGCTCCGCATTGGTTTTGGAATCGCTTCTGAGCCTGTTGCCAATATCCTAAATAAGGCGCGTCAACCATTCAATGCCAACGCGATTGCCCAAGCGGCAGCCTTAGCCGCCATCAATGATGAGGAGCACATCACCGCGACTGTAGCGAATAATGATCAAGGGCTTGCATACTTTGAACAAGCCTTCACCGAGCGTAATCTAGAGTATGTTCCATCGGTAGCAAACTTCGTGCTCGTGAAAGTGGGTGACGGGGATAAGCTTTTCAAAGATATGCTGACCAAAGGCGTTATCGTGCGTGCGATGAGCGGGTATAAACTTCCTGAATGGGTTCGTGTTTCGGTAGGGACTCCTTCCGAAAATGCCCGCTTTATTGAGGTTCTTGACCAAGTTCTTTAATCCGTAGGCTTATGGATGACACCATCGCAGCGATAGCCAGTCCTCTGGGAGTAGGAGCCATCTCGATCATTCGCGTTAGTGGTCGTAGAGCGCTGGATGTTCTGGGGAAATGCTTTCGCTCAACTCCCAAGATGCAGGCGAAACCGCGCTGTGCAACACTGGGGGCGATTCGCGATCGTGATGGGGAGCAAATTGATGAAGTTCTCGCGACCTATTTCCCTGCACCTGCGAGCTTTACAGGCGAAGACGTGGTCGAGATCTCAGGGCATGGCGGTGTCTTCGTTACTCAAAAGGTGCTCGCACGTCTGCTTGAGTGTGGGGCGCGTTCTGCTGAGGGAGGAGAGTTCAGCCAGCGGGCGTTTTTCAATGGGAAGCTCGACCTCACGCAAGCGGAGGGGATTATGGATGTGATTTCAGCCCAGTCGGATCTGGCCCTGAAAGCGGCGCAAAATCAGATGCAGGGCTCGATCCAAAAGGTGACTCATGAACTCCGTGAGTCTCTGATCGGGGTGACTGCGCACTTAGAGGCCTACATTGACTTCCCTGAGGATGATATCGACCCTGACACAGGGGAGGGAATGATCAAGGATCTGGAACAACTCGTGAACCGTTGTCAGAAGCTTTTATCGACGTCGCAGACGGGGAAACTGCTCCGTGAAGGGGCGCGAGTGGTGATCTGCGGGGAGCCGAATGCAGGGAAGTCCTCGCTCCTAAACAAGCTTCTCGGCTATGACCGCGCGTTGGTGAGTGAGATTAAGGGCACCACGCGTGACACGGTAGAGGAGGTGCTGAATATTCAGGGTTTACCGGTCAGGTTTATTGATACCGCGGGGCTGCGTGAAACGACCGAGACGATCGAACAGCAGGGGATTGATCGCGCGAAGCGTGAGATGGAAAGTGCTGATCTAATCATTGAAGTCATTGATGGCACGCAGTCCTCTGGAGCGGTATCTCGTCCAGAGATTCCTGCAGGGAGTCGTCATTTACTGGTTCTCAACAAGCAAGATTTAGGCACCCATGCGGACTGGTCACATGATGTAATCAAGGTTTCGTGTGAAAACGAGCAAGGCTTGAATGACCTGCAAGAGGCGATTGGCTCACTTTTACTCGACGGAAAGCTGCTCTCGGGCTCGTCCTTAATCGCGATTAATACGCGGCACCAAGGATGTCTTCGCACTCTCGAGGCCTCCTTAACCAAAGCGATTGGTGAAATTATTAGCGGCGAAGACCCAGAGCTCATCGCACTCACGATGCGCGAAGCGCTACATGCGATCGGAGAGCTCACGGGGCGGATCGATACAGAGGAGATTCTCGGAGAGATCTTTGCGCAATTTTGTATCGGGAAGTGAGTTGATACTTCTGCGAAATTGTATTGGCAAAAAAACGATAGGAGGTTAGCACATAATTATGCCACT
>CALKLP010000118.1 GCA_937991965.1 uncultured Verrucomicrobiales bacterium | reverse complement strand
GGGGGTAAACCCCCCAACACCCCCCCCCCCCCCCCCTGTATCCGCGCCTGCCGATAATGCCGAGAATCATGAAAATACACATTAAGAATTCTGAAGTATATCAAGTCGAACCTGTCTGACCGGAGCGCCGCACACTGAACTCCCACCATCAGGAAATTTCGAGAATTATACTAAAATAAAAGAAATTTCAAATCCGATTTTAACGGTCCGTCCTTTGATCTTCAAGCTTTCTGGTTTTCAATCTCGAAATTTAGATCACACCCTCGTTTGAGCCTTTTAATCATGGCCAGTCAGTTCACACATCTCAGCAGGGCTTAGGGCTTGGTCACTGAAGCGGACCGGCTTAGAGACTTGGGATTGGTCATTGAAGTTTTGAAGCGTACGACCGTAATTTTTGGGGGACGAAGCATATTATGGTGTCCCCCGCGTCCCCCCCCCCCCATGATAGACGCCCCTGCGGCACAGGACACATCAGTGGATGCATCCATGTGTATATGCATTGTCACTGGGTGACGAATGCTCAATATAGACAACTATAGAAATGTTCACAAAAAGTAATGTAGCCCTAATAACATTACTCAATTTTTCACTCGGTTAAAAATGCCGCCGAGAAAGTTTGTATTCAGGGTGATTTTTTTGACAATGTTGCCTTGAGGGACCTGTATACTATAGAGTAGTGTCTAATTAGGAACGTATTGAAGGGAGACCAGGGGATCAACGGACGTCTTCCCGGTCCTTGTTGATCATAGGTCTTGTAATATCCATATAAAATGATGAACATCTGTCGATAACATCGAGTCAATATAATATTGAAAATTTTGCGCCTGCGGCGTGCTGAGCACAGCAATCTTTAGGTTTCCGACCGTCACAGACCGAGCCATCAGGGGCGGATCCAGAAGGGTTTTTGGGCTCAGACCCCCGAGAAATTTTGTTAATAATTCAAAATTAGCATAATTTGACCATCTTCACGTAAACGAGATTATGTATGATTCAGGAACGGCTCAGATGGACGTAGATCAAACCTAATTTTTAAAATTTTCCTCGGGGGAGAACCCCCCAGACCCTCCTCGGGGGGCTCGTGCCGCAAGCGTCACTCGCTTCGGTGCATTCGGCACCGGCTCCACGCCAGTAAAAAGTTGCCCCCCAGTTGAGAAATCGTTCCGCCGCGCCTGGCCGGCGGCCGCTGTTCATCACCTGTTCTGAAGATGTCAGTAAATTGAAGCGCACACTGCACGAAAAGCCCTGATTCTCGGACCAAAACGTGTTCCCGATTTCGCTGTCAAATCGGACTAAATCGGACATTCAGATCGAGAGCATCCGATTTGGTCCGAGAAGGTCGTATTCTCCGACCAAATCGGACCTCCGATCAGACAGAGGGATCGGATATCCGATTTGGTCATATAGAAGGTCGTATTCTCGGACCAAATTGAATCTCCGATCAGCCAGGTGGATCGTCCGGTTTGATTCTACATAGAAGGTCTTTTTTTCGGACTAAATCGGACCTCCGATCAGAGGGAAGGTTCGGACCTCCGATTTGGCCCTAGAATGTGGTGGAAGGATCGAAGTCTTGTTCTCGGATCAAATTGGATTTACGATAATTCATGGAAGGACGTGAATCGGTAGCACATCGCCGCGTTGACCCGTTTGCTCCATTCCAACTGCCTCCTGAATGGTTAATTTCGATCGGATGGACGCAGGACCCATCGACCATCCCTCTAGGTGATTCCCGATGCTCACAGCCGTGACTTGTGCGGTGGCCCTACATTACTAGCCGACACTTTTTTTGGCGCTCCGGATCCAGTTAGTCGGGTCAGGGCGCCAAAATAAGCGCAGCGCAGCATGATCGAGCAAGTAACCCTTCATATCGTCCTTTCGAGGGTGAGTATGAAAAGCAACTACATATATATAGAGATATAAACTGAATAAATGGGATTCAGTCGAATTCGGGAGATTCAGTCGAATCCGGGACAATAGATAGGATTGAGCGACCGCAGGATACATCAACCACCGTCCCGCGGCGATTGCAATATTCGATCATTTTAGAGTATAGCTATCACATTCATATACGTTTGCGATAAGTAATAAACAAACTGTTTGTCATAGTTGGAGGATTTGTTGACAGGAGATTTGATGACTTGGAGGGAAGCCAAATGTGGAATAATTTGGCAAATAGATATTTAATAGATCAAAGGGGGCGTTTGATTGATTTATGGATAGTAAGCGGACATTATCGAGCTGATGGCTTGAGTATTTTTATAACTTGAAGTCATGAAATGTTTGACTCAAACCCGGCCACCACGCGATCAACATTTCGATGCCGATCAGCACTTACTACCCCAGACTGGAATGGACAAAAAAATTGAGGGAAATATTTCTGAAGCTAATTTTGCCGATTTTTCAAGTCCGACGCTGATCGAAAATGGTTAAAAAAAATTGACCCGAAACTCCGACGCTTTTTTTTTAATTTTTAAAAACTTAAAATAAAGTATTCGAACACGGCGTACCAGAGGCTATGAACAGCTTCTGCCCTATTTTTTCCACAACTTTTGTTCCTTTAAATTTCTCCTATCGAAATCATTTGTTTCCCCTGGTTGAATGAACTGTATTAAGAAATAGGTACTGAATAGGTACATAAAAATAAATTCTTTATATTCGCCCGATTGTGCTCGTACACACCATCGTTCAGCAGCCTGCAGCGCCTTGGCGGAATCCAGTGCAACACTTTCTCAACTTGGTATCCAGTCAATTCAGTCCAGTATTTTGTCAACACGAAAAATATTCACAACCGGCGGGATAAATGGAATAAAATTACAAATCGCGGAGTAACGAAGGAGTACTCGGTGAGTGAACATTCTTTATCTCTTTGTGCACCAGTGCAAACTGTTTTAAATCGTTCGTGGCGATCCAAATCGATACA
>CALKLP010000117.1 GCA_937991965.1 uncultured Verrucomicrobiales bacterium | reverse complement strand
ATCTGAGTTCATAAATAAAATATAAAACGCCCCAGCATCTGTGGCGCCGTCATCATCAGATCGAGCTCCTACCAAAAAATCTGGCACTCCATCTAAATCAAGATCTCCCAATGGATTAAAATCTCGCCCAAAGCGATCTCCGGACTCTAATAAACCAACTAGTTCAGGCTCGGAGTCATCGATGATCTTAAAGTCGTTAATGACAGGGTGAATTTGCGCGTCAAGAGCGCCTATAAGTAATCCTGAGATGAGGAATTCTTTAAAAGCAATTTTCATTGAAATCTATAAAAACACAATAACGGTAAAAGTTGCAAAAAACTTTTTCTTTTCTATGAAAGGTCGTGCCCTCGGGGTCTGTAATAATAAAAGACACTCTCCTAAAGCTCTTATTGTAGCTTAAGTTACCTGCATTCTGAGGCTCCGCTAGTGTTCTCGAAACATAAACATGTCATGAAAACCATCATTTCTTCGATCACAAAGATAGCCGCCCTCACCCTTGCCTTGCAAAATACGACAGCTCAAGATGTGATTCCCGAAAGCAAGGAAGCCTTTGATCAGAGAATGCAATGGTTTAACGACTCTCAGTTTGGGCTGTTCATTCATTACGGCGTCTACTCAAACTTAGCAGGAGAATGGAAAGGCGAGCCCGTGGAGAGATATGCAGAATGGATTCAACGATGGGGAAATATTACACCCGATGAATATACCCCATTAGCCGCAGACTTCAACCCTGAGCAGCTCGATGCGGATTTATGGGTGAAAACAGCAAAAGAGGCTGGGATGAAATACATGGTTATTACCACGAAACACCATGAAGGGGTTTGCCTTTGGGATAGTGCTGTGACCGAGTATGACATAGGCGAAGCGACAACTTTTGATCGTGATATTTTGGGAGAGCTCAAAGCGGCTTGTGATAAATACGGAATCAAATTCGGCACATACTACTCAATCATTGACTGGCACCACCCGTCGCAGCGTGCGGAAAAAGCGCTTAGCCAAACTACTAACAATGATAAGGCTGGCTATATCACTTATATGAAAGCTCAGCTTCAGGAACTCATCGAGCGTTATGATCCGGCCATCATGTGGTTTGACGGTGATTGGGTTAAGTGGTGGACAATGGAGGACGGAATCGACCTCTACAACTACCTCCGCGAGCTCAGCCCAGAAATGATTATCAATAACCGTGTCGCAAAACGCGCAGCTTTCAAAAAAGACTATGGCACTCCAGAAAACTCTACTCCTGGCGCGAGCTTAGATCACTTTTGGGAGGCTTGCTGGACGATCAACCACTCTTGGGGATACAAGAAAAGCGATCAAAAATGGAAAAGTCATACCGAACTGATTCAAAAGCAAATAGACATCAATACAAAAGGAGGAAACTTACTCCTCAATATTGGTCCAAAAAGTGACGGCTCCTGGCCTGAAGCCTCGTTTGGCCAACTAAAAACCATGGGGGCATGGAACGCAGCACACCAAGATGCAGTCTATAGCACCGAAAACGCCAACCTCCCCATACAAGCTTGGGGAAAACTTGCTTGGAGTAAAACCTCCAACGCAGAAAGCGGGGAACTCTTTGCCTACATTTTTGATTGGCCTAGTGATGAAAAACTCCTCATCAAACTTATCTTAGCAGACACCATTACCGCCAGCGCGTATGAGGGACAACCACTTCCAACCACGACTCAAAAGAATGGCATTGAGATTGATCTCTCATCCATAACACCCAATGAATATGCAACTGTCGTCAGAGTCAAATATAACGGGCTACGAAAGCTCAAATCGGAAGGCCCCGACTTAAAGCTAGCTGGGAATGAGCTCATCTTGCAGGCCTCTGATGCCAACTATCAAAAGAGAAAGCTCATCAAGCCCAGTGATGATTTTATTGCATTCTCATTCCGTCCAAAAGTAGAGGCAAATTGGGCTTTAAACGTCCCTGCCCCTAGTAAATACCAAGTAAAAATGCTCTACAGCTGCATAGGGCACACCAAAAAAACTAAGGCAGTCATCACCGCTGGAAGTGCGAAGATCGAGTCGTGGCTGGAGCCCACTCCAGGCCTTGACGCATACAACCTCCTTGAGCTCGGCATAATCGAGCTAGATCAAGTTGGCGCAATCCAGGCGAAGTTATCCTTTCAAGACATGGCTCGACATTCTCATTACCAAATCAAATCGATCATCTTCGTCCCAGTTTCTGAGTAAGAAATTTAGCTCCTAGAGCCAAAGTCAAATCTCTTTGGGGCTTAATTTAGTCTAGGGCATGTTGACAATTAAATCATTGTAAATGAATAATGTCATAGGAATTCTTGTTCACTCCGTTCATTTGGAGAGAATGGAGGATCTTTTCTGACTGGAAGATGCTTGCTCGGATGAGTAAGATCTCCACTCTCATTTGCTTGACCGATAATAAGGATCACTTCACCCTATCAAAAATGATTGGACGCGCCCTAAACAAAGGTTAACACGAGGCTCGCTCATCAACATACAAACCTCATGACTATTTTAACCAATCTCCTCTTTATCTTCGCGGTTGTGATGGTGTTCAACTTCATCATTTTCATTCACGAACTCGGGCACTTTTGGGCTGCCAAGTGGCGCGGAATGAAGGTTGACCGATTTCAAATCTGGTTCGGCAAACCGATCTGGAAGAAAACGGTCGGAGGCGTGCAATACGGGCTTGGCTCCATTCCTTTCGGCGGCTTTGTCTCCCTCCCACAAATGGCGCCGATGGAAGCAATCGAGGGCAAGAGCCTAGATGAGAACGAGAAGCCACTTGCGCCAATTTCTCCGCTGGATAAAATCATCGTCGCCTTTGCAGGTCCCCTCTTCAGCTTTCTCCTCGCGGTAGCCTGTGCGATAGTGGTCTCCAAGACAGGCCTCCTAGAAGCGCCACCAAACTCAACACAAATCGGATACGTAGAAGCCGGAAGCCCCGCAGAACAAGCAGGGTTACAGGTCGGCGATGTCATCACTGAAATTTCTGGTGAAACGCCTGTTTCCTTTGACGGAAAGTTCGATGCCGTCGCGAGTATGATCGCACTAAGCTCTGGAGAAGAAATCGAGATCAAAGTTAAGCGTAATGGAAAAGAAATTATCACGAAATCCGGATACACCATTCCAGAAAAAAGAAATTTGCTAGAGCGTAAAGGACTCCGCCAGATCGGAATCGCCCCGTTCGAACTCGTCTACATTGGTTCCGTAATGGCCAACAGTCCAGCTGAGCTAGCAGGATTGAAAAAAGGGGATAAGCTCATGTCCATCAATGATGAACCCATCACCAGCTTCCTGCAGGTCAATAACCTCACCAAAGGAGCTGAAGAAGCGCTCAAATACACCTATGAACGCGAAGGTGAGGCTGGATCTGCAATGATTAAACCAGAGTTCCCTGACTTACCAGAGGGGTTTGACCGCAGACTCATCGGCATTACTTACATGCCCTTCATGAGATCAGAGATTTTCACCTCATATCCCTCTGTTCCTGATCAGCTTAAGGAGTCTGGAACCTTCATGTGGAAGTCAATCAAGGCTGTCGCTGATTCTAAAACAAGTGTCGGCGTTGAGCAAATGTCTGGGCCGATAGGCATGGGCCGGAGCATGTTCTCCATCATTCGTTCTGAGGGCGGAATCCAGCGCCTTCTCTGGTTCCTCGTCATCATCAACATTAACCTAGCAATTCTGAACTTAATGCCCTTCCCTGTGCTTGATGGCGGGCACATCGTGATGGCCATCTTCGAGTGGATCACACGTAAACCTGTGCCAATGAAAGTGCTCGAGTATGTGCAGAGCGGCTTCGTTCTCCTTATCATGTCGATGTTCCTCTACATCACTTTGAAAGACACAATGGACTTCTTCGTCCCGAAGTCTGAACCGGCCCAATTCTTACCCAAAGGCTGATGCGCCCCGACTCCACATTTCAGATTAACATCATCCGGATCGTATTCCTGTTTATCGCGATCTTCAGTGGAATGGCGGTCTGTGCCTCGACCACAGGGTCTGCACTAGAAACGCCTGTATGGATCGGAATCCTCGCCGGAGTGGGATTAGCGATGGCAATCATTTTCATTGAGCATGCGAGTCGCCAGTTCACTTTGCGCGGGTTTTCCCGAGCGACATTCGGTCTTATGATCGGAATTTTTTGCGCGTGGTTGCTGAACAAAATGCCTCTCAAGGAACTACTCAACAGCATCATCGATGACTCCATTTCCGCTGGCACCCTCATGCTGATCTATGGACTCTTAACGTATATAGTGATGGGGTTCCTAGGAGTAGTATTAGCACTTCGCTCTGGAAAGGAGGACTTTGCCTTCATTATCCCCTATATCCGATTTCGCCAATCCAATGTGAATGAGCAAGTCCTCCTGTTGGATAGCTCTGTAATCTTAGATAGCAGGCTCCCAGAACTCATCGAGGCAAAGGTTATTGAAGGCAACCTGATGATTCCACAGTATATTCTAGAGGAAGTCAATCAGATGGCGAACTCGGGCAACACGTCCGTCAAAGAACGAGGTAAACGCGCATTAGGCACGCTCGATGATCTCCGTAAAAACAAAGAAATCAAACTAACGATCAGCAGAAATGAGGAATCGAATGAGACTGAGGCCGTGGAGGTAAAGCTCGTAACAAGCGCGCAGGTCAACAATGCCAAGCTAATCACGACTGATGACGCCCTCGCAAAATCAGCGCGAGTGCAAAATGTGAGCGTGATGAACTTGGACGAAGTTGCCCAAGCACTCCAACCTACTGTCGTGGTAGGAGAAAAACTGAAACTCGCTCTTACTCGTACGGGTAAGGAGGAGCACCAAGGGGTTGGCTACTTGCAAGACGGCAGCATGATCGTCGTGAATCATGGAATAAGCTTGATTGGCACAACACAAGAGGTAGTAGCAGTAAGTAAAATGCAAACCAGCACCGGCTTACTCGTCTTCGCGGAACTCAACCAACCTGAGAACAATGCCTAGTTACTCCACGCAAGAGCAGGTCATGTTTTTTGACACCGACATAGGCGGTGTGGTCCATAATATTGCTTACTTAAGAATGATCGAAACGTGCCGCACCATGCTGGCGGAGCAAGTCGGCTTTGACCTCAAAGGAATGGCGCAAACCCAAATTTTCCCGGTCGTGGCCCGCACTGAGGTCGATTACCGAAAACCTGCTACCCTTGGCGACAAGCTTACCATCACCGGCCGAATCGCAGAACATACTCGCACCGCGTTCTGGTGTGAATTTGAGGTGCGCAATCAAGATAATGCCGACCTACTCTACATCACATGTCGCCAAAAATTGGCCGTAGTGCAAATGCCTCAAGGACGGCCCATCCGCATCCCAGCTGAGGCTCTCGCACATTTTTCAGATTCATAGTTGATAAGGGTGTTCTTTTGAGTATTTTTAATTCATGAATGAGCTTGAAGCACTCGTCACCTTGAATCAACTTCCGACCATAGGCCCTGTTCGGATTCGCCGTTTAATTGACTATTTCGGCTGCGCGAGCGAAGTCTTTACCGCGAGTGCCTCTGCTATCTCTGAGGTGCCGCGATGCAACTCCGCAGTCGCCGATATCATCCTGAACTGGCGTAATCTCTCAGACACCGCATATGAGCTCAATGAATGTGAAACGCATGGCATTCAGCTCCTAACTCCTGACTCGCCCCATTGGCCGGCAGGTCTCAGAGACTCACAGGATGCCCCTGTCCTCCTCTATTCTTGGGGGAAATTAGACCCAACCGAAGACGCCTCCCCCGTTGCTGTAATCGGGTCGCGGAAAACAACCAACTACGGGCGCACGGTAACACAACAATTCTCACGCCAACTCGCCCATACAGGACACACCATAATTTCTGGCCTTGCGCTTGGAATTGACACCATTGCGCATCAAGCCGCCCTCGATGCAGGACAACGTACCATCGCCGTGCTGGGATCGGGATTAGGGTCACTTTACCCGCGTCAGAATTACGAACTCGCCACCGCTATCAGTCAACAAGGAGCAGTCGTCTCCGAATACCCTCTGCGCACAAATCCTGATAAGCAGACCTTCCCACAACGCAACCGAATCGTGGCAGCTTGGGCGAAGGCTACTCTAATTACCGAAATGCCAGAACGCTCTGGCGCCATGATTACTGCGAATTTTGCCAGAGAGCTCGGCCGCCCTATCTTTGCCATTCCGGGTCCCATTGATCGCCCAAGCTCAGCTGGGTGTAATTTACTTATTCAACAAGGCGCCATACTGGCCAGCACCTCAGACCAAATCAGTAAAGCGCTCACCCCTTCAATGAATCAGTTAGAATTCTTCTCCGAAGATCCCGCCATGGTAGAAGCCAACCTATCTATTCTCAACGAACAGGAAAAAGCTGTCCTAGCCCAACTCACTAGCCACGAGCAGACCATTGAGGAGCTCCACCTCACCACCCAAATGGCTATTCCTGATCTAACAATCGCCCTCTTTAATTTGGAGCTGAATGAAATGGCTAAACAACATCCAGGAATGACTTATACGTCTATTTGAAGCTTAACTATTCTCGACGCTCCAACGTGCTATAGATAAAGACTCAAGTCGCTTTTCAACAAGTTATTCACAATTCATTTTTCAATATCTCTCGCTCTTAGAATCAGTCCATTTCACAAACGAAAATAATATTCCATAGTATTTCGTTTCCAAGGCTGCACGATACGACCAGGGTACACGTGTGACTAGAAGACCTCTAGTAATCTTGGGGAAACACCTCCTTCTGAAATTACGTGAAAAAACGAAAAATCCCTTATAAATAAAGGGTCTTAGAGCAATTATTACTAAAATGCTCATAAAAATTCATAGCGATGCACAGAGAATGTATTCTCTTCCTTCCCACTTGCGTGACACTTCCATATTACTCATTTTCAATATTTTTTATCCTTGGCGAAGCCATTTCGCTACTTTAGGTAATTAATCTAAATGAAAATAATTTGACATAGTCTTTTCCGTCAAAAACTACTTTTGAACAAGTTATTCACAATTCATTCCTGAGTTGGCAAATGATCTTGCTAAGCCTTATTGGGATCAAAGAAAATTTTAATATCAGCCTCCTCGGTCCCTAGGAGCTTCTGTGCTCGCATGAGAGCGTCTCTCGTCGAAATATTAGGATTACTCGGGAGGTGCATAAAGATATTTGTCTCTCCCTCTGATTTGTTACAGCCCTCTTGGATTGTCCCAACGACACCCGCACGCTTGAGGATCTTATAGACATCCTTTGTCATTCCAGAGATAAGAACATGACAATCACTCTGTCGAGCGAACTTAATTAGCTCTGTAAGTGCGAGGACACTCGTGGCATCGAGATGATGCGCGTTCTTCATACGCAGCACGATCGCGCGAATGTTGGGGTCTTGCGCGACGCTCTGGATTTGCGAGCGAAAGAGTTCTGCCGCTCCAAAATAGAGAGCTCCCTCCACATGCACGATCGAAATCTGTGGCATGGGGCGCTCCTTCTTTAAGTCACGCGCTCTCAGCTCACCGTCATCACTAAACTCGTATTCCACGAGAACTGGTTTCGAGGCTTTCTTTAGAAACAAAATGATGGATAAAATCACCCCACCAAAAATCGCGATGTGTAAGGGTAAGAGGAGTGTCGCAAGGCAGGTAACAATGATCACAATAGCATCATCCGCAGTAGCTTGGAGACAGACTCGAATGTTTTCCCATTTGATTAACGAGATCGCCACCGAGATCACGAGAGCCGCTAAGCACGCCTTCGGAATCTTCGAGACAAGGCCGAACTGCGCGAGGAAAAACACTCCGATAAGGCAGAAAACACCGCAAATCCAGCTTGAGAGGCCGGACTTAGCGCCCGAGGAAAAGTTCAGAGCTGAACGTGTAAGAGATCCCGAGACCGGCATGCTCCCGAAAAATGAACTCGTAAGGTTAGAAATCCCCAGGGATAGCATATCTTGGTTCACATCGGTCTGCGTTCCACTCTGTGTGGCTAGGCTCTTACTCATCACGGTGTTTTCCAACGAAGCGAGGAACGCTAGGGCAAGAGCGACGGGAATTAGTGGCTTCGCGGTCTCCCATATATTATCAACTTGCCACGGAATACTCGGCGCGAGGGATGAAAGCTGAATATCATTAAACCATGCGATTTCCGCAAAGCCGCTAGCCGGCATGAATGCCCCTAGAGCATAACTCATTGCGCTAATAATGATCAGAGTCATGCCAAATGCCGGGAGCTTGGGGAATTTATTTTTAAGCCCAAAGTAGAGTGCTATCGAAGCTACCCCAAGAGCTACCGTTTGCCAGGTAGTATGTGGGACTTTACGACACGTTTCCATAACAAGACCAATGAAAGTGCTCGATGGCTCTAATCGCTCTGCGATCCCTAGGACATGCTTAAACTGGTTCGCGATAATCAACGTCGCTGCCCCCGTAATGTAACCTACTAATACACTACGACTTACAAACTGGAGTAGCTCCGCAAACTTAAAAAAGGCGCCAATCACGCAGAGAATTCCAACCATTAGAATCAGTAAGGGCACGACCACCAGTTTTTGATCTGGTGCAATTCCAGAAACAGCGAAGAAACTGAACATCATGAGTGAGGTCGCGTTCGTAGGACCGATACTCGTAAAGCGAGAACTTGAGAATAATGGTGCTACCAATGCCGCCGCAATACTACTGAGAATCCCAGCCACGATCGGCATATCAGCAATAGCGGCGTAGGCCATCCCCTGCGGAATCGTAAGAAGGAATACATTAAACCCTGCCTGCACGTCTGCTCGGGCGGAAGCCGGCGTCATTTCCTTGAGCGAATGCCTGATCATGAGAGGGTCGAGAGGCTTTTCCTCAAAGAACCTTCGCATTCCCTTCCATACCAGTAGCAAATAACTTTGAATCGCATTCATACCCATTCACGAAAAGTTACGCCATTGCTAGAAATCTTCCATTCAGTCTCCATAAAAATCTATTCCTCAACACTACACGAATAACGAAATCACCATAGCAAAAAATCTGCCATTTTCTCGCTCAAAAAATCATGCTATGTAGCTTGATTACCTAAGTAGAGGGCTTTAGATCTAAACAAATGTCATCGAATAAAATTCTACCTAAGTATTCCGGAGAATTGGAAGAACTCTTCCGAGACGATGACCTCGTAGTCGTCAATAAGCCCCCAAACTTTCTCAGCGTCCCGGGAAGACACCCTGAGAATTTTGACAGCGTGCAAAGCCGAATCCAGCATGATCACCCAGAAGCGATGGCGGCGCACCGGCTTGACTTAGACACCTCAGGAATCATGGCTGTGGCACTACACAAGGAAGCTCTTAAACACATCCAAAAGCAGTTCCAAGAACGCGAAGTCGATAAGGAATACATCGCCGTTGTTCACGGACTGGTAGCAGAGGACCACGGCACGCTAGATTTCCCACTCCGTTGCGATTGGCCAAACCGTCCGCGCCAAATAGTCTGCTATGAACACGGGAAACAAGCTCTCACTAAATATGAAGTCATCTCCCGCGATCCCTCCCAAAACTGCACCCGCCTACGACTACTGCCTGTGACAGGGCGCTCTCACCAACTCAGAGTACACACAATGCATATCGGTCATCCTATTCTAGGTTGCGACCTCTACGCCTCAAAGGAAGCCCTTGCGATGGCTCCACGCCTCCTCTTACATGCGCGATATTTAAGATTTAAGCATCCTATCTCAGGATTGGAGTTAGACTTTTATAGCGAGCCAAAATTCTGATGATCTTGAGTCATACAGATTACCGTTCATACATTGCTTCCACGTCATTGAGATAACGCGAAATATGCCCCCCGTCCGAAGGAGTCGTATTCTCTAATCCCTGCTTAACTTCTAAGAAATCGGCGAAGTTTTCGCCCTGTGTTTCTGGTCTCTCTAGCTGATACCAGTTCAGATAATCTGTTGTGCGCTGTCCCAGCTTTGCCAAAATTTGACGCTCCTCTGCCAGAGTGGCCAACATCACATCTGTATCGATTTCATCAGATTTTTTAAAAGAGAAGAGCGACCAGAAAGACTTTTTCTTCTGCAGAGTCGACTCCCCAATCAACTCCATCAAAACTGCCTGATACCCTGAAATAATGGGACGATAGCTCGGGAAAGATCTGCTCTGCAGGATAGACAGGCGGTTATACATCAATGTCACGCTGAGCTTCTGCGTATTTTCAGGAAAAGTAGGGATTTCATGGTATCGTTCCGGAGGTAAATTCTGCAAAACTCCCTCCGCGTCATTCATTTTGAGAATGAGCGCTTGCTTGAGCTCTTCCTCAGAGTGCTCAATGGTCAGAAGGTTTTCTGCAGGATTTTGCGACATACTGGCCAACTGCAGTGCCCACCACTTCGCAAGACTATTTTTAGAAAGCGTTGAATTGGGGAAATGCTTTGTTAGTAAGGACTTTTGCTCTCCTTCATAGGTGATCGCCTCTTTGACAAAATCTAATAGCCCTTGTTCCCCTTGCGGTTGGTTTACCAAAGCCATGACCAACGCCCCACTTGAGACCTGGAAGGCCACATCCAGCACTTCCAGCGAGTCATCAAATCGCTCCTCGTTCATCAGTTCATCAAGAGGGTAAATCGATTGTTGCTCAAAAAGGCGGGCATAAAGTGCTCGATCCGTGCGATCTGATTTCCACTGAATCGTCTCTCTGACACCCTGCGCGATCCAAGGCTTCAACTTAAGCTTGAGTGGCTCATCAGGGCCGAAGGTATAGTCTTGCAACCCCAGTTCATAAAGCAAGAGCTCAATCACCGCTTGCTCTAGACGATTCTCGTTCACTCCATGCGCTAAATGAACATCTAGCGAGAGCGAAATCGATCCCTGAGCGAGAGCGAACCCTTTCTTAATCAAAACGGGTGGAATTGGATCTCCCTCTTCTCCGTACAACCCAATGTTAATCTTCAACTTTTGACTATCCTCTTTCAGACCTAGTAATTGATAAAGTTCCTGACGCTCATTCATCGCAATATTGAGCACTCGACTGCGGACCGCGCTGCTACTCCCACTTACTACGATGTTTTGCGTATTGTCGATCGAGGTTTGCACCGTTGGTTTTGAGTCAATCAACGGTACGAGTTTCGCCTCGTTCTGCGCAAAACAGAACGATAACACCCCAACAATAACCAACAGCTTCTTCATCTTAAAACACAGGTGTTTTGGGTGGAGAAATCGCTAGCTCTCCATCGAAAATCTCAAAATCACACTTGTGCAACCCTAACGAGCGCAACAAATCTGCCGTTTCCCCCGAGAAGGTATTATACCATCCATTGAGTGACGCCGCTAAACGAGAAGGCACCTTAAGCTTACCAATCGTTCCATTGCGCGGGCGAATCACCAAACGCTTACTATACTGACTCTCCGTTTGCTCTTCTTCCACTCTCACTTCGATCGTAATTGCAGACTGATGTAAGCGCTCATGGATATCGCGCTCAATACATATACTAGCATTATCAGGGTTTAAATCCACATAGATCCCATTTATCCCCACCCAAGGTCGAGCCAGTCGCGAATGCTCCAGCTTGAACACCGCATTTAAGTAGCGATTCAAGTCGTATTCACTAATTTTAATCCCTTTCCCTTCTTTAATTTTCTGGCGGACTACGCGGGAAAAGCGCTCAGCCTCCTCCGCGCCCATCGCCTCCTCTCCATACCCATTGAACTGGTCCATATTCCGTGGATTCCACGCTAAATACGCCAGCCCGATACATAACAAGAATAGACAAAAGCTAATCCGAGTGACAATTCTGTTTTTCTCCATAAGCGCGGATCATAAACAACTCATAGTGAGAGTGCAACGAGGAAAAAATCTTCTCACTTTATCCTTTTCGCTCCGTCCATCCTTCCCTAAAAGAGCAACCGCGCCAAATATTGGAGCATCAAGTTAACTCACATATCGAATGCCAAATTCTATCGTAGTAGGACTCCAATGGGGAGATGAAGGAAAAGGAAAAGTAGTAGATTTCCTCACAGAAACGGCAGACGTCGTTGTCCGCGCACAAGGCGGAAACAACGCTGGACACACCGTAATCGCCAATGGAGAAAAATACATTCTGCACCTCATCCCTTCCGGAATTCTCTGGGAAGATAAGCAATGCGTTATCGGTAACGGTGTCGTGCTCGACCCCGTCGGCCTCGTCCAAGAAATCGAAAAGCTTGAGGCCCAAGGCGTCGTCATCGGAGAAAAAAACCTCGCGATCTCTAACCGCGCTCACGTGGTCATGCCCTACCACAAGGAACTCGACGAGGCGCGCGAAATCGGCCTCGGAGATAAGAAAATCGGCACCACCAAGCGCGGCATCGGCCCCACGTATTCCGACAAGGCCAACCGTAATGGACTCCGCCTCATTGACTTACTCGACACCGCTGTCGCGACCGAACTCCTCGAAGCGCGCCTCCCAGAAGTGAATGAGACCTTAGCGAAGGTTAATCTCCCTCAATTTACGGTCGAAGGCATCTTGAGCGAACTCGCCCCAGCCGTCGAGCGCTTACGTCCACACGTATCTGACACCATTCCCGTGCTCCACCAAGCTTACAAAGCAGGCGAGACAATCCTCTTCGAAGGCGCGCAAGGATTCTTCCTCGACATCGACTTCGGGACCTTCCCGTTCGTCACTTCCTCCAGCACCAGTTCTGGCGGAGCGGTCTCCGGATCCGGACTGCCTCCACAAGCAATCAACCAAGTCGTTGGAGTCTGTAAAGCCTACACCACTCGTGTTGGTTCCGGCCCGTTTATTACTGAGAACGACGACTTCTCCGACTACATGCACAACACCCTTGGGCGTGAGTTCGGCGCCACCACTGGCCGTGCACGTCGCTGTGGATGGCTCGATACCGTCCTCCTCAAGTTCTCTTGTATGATTAATGGTGTCACCCACCTTGCCGTCACCAACCTTGACGGAATGGATGAACGCGAGACAATCGACATTTGTGTCGCCTATGACATCGATGGAGAACGTCACGAATATCCACCTGCAGAACGTGATGCGTGGAACCGCGCCACTCCTATTTACGAAACTCTACCAGGTTGGAAAACCTCCACCGAGGAATGCACCACTTGGGATAGCCTCCCCGCCAATGCCCAAGCCTATCTCAACCGCCTCGCTGAACTGTCCGAAACTAAGATCGGATTCGTCGGCGTCGGACCAGATCGCGAGCAAACCATCCGAGTCTAGGGAATCCAGCCCCCCCCATCTTGGGTGCGCAGATCGGTAACCTTCCACTATTTCTTTCTGTTATTGCTGGGGTAAACTCATCAGCGAAAATTTGTGGGATCTGCGGATAAAAACAAAGAACAACTCATGCGCTTAAAACTCACCATAGCCTATGATGGAGCCCCCTATAAAGGGTGGCAATATCAACCCGGCATGGTTACGGTGCAAGAAACCCTAGAGCATGCGCTCTCAGAAATCGCTAAAACCCCGCTCAAGGTGCACGCCTCTGGACGCACCGACACCGGCGTCCATGCGCACGGACAGGTTGCCCACTTCGATCCGCCACCAAACCTCACCATGCAACCCAGAAACTGGGTGGCAGCCGTCAACACCAGACTCCCCGCCTCCATCCGCATCATCGCCTGCGAACAAGTTGATCCCGAATTCCACGCCCGCTTTTCAGCAACCTCGAAGACCTACGACTACCTTATCGAGACTGGGAAGATCGTTCATCCCCATGACCATAACCGAGTTTGGCACGTGCCCCGCGGACTCCAGACAGACTTGCTAACAGAGTGCCTAAGCAGCTACCTCGGCGAGCATGACTTCCGCCACTTCTGCGCCCTACGCGGAAACGAAACCGATGAAAGCAGCTTCGTGCGGTGCCTCACCGAAGCCTCCGTTACCCAAAACGGCAGCAACCTCACGCTCAGCTACAGCGCCAACGGCTTTCTCTATAAAATGGTGCGTATCCTCACCGGCGTCGCTGTCTCCACCGCCATCGGCAGAATCCCAAAAACTAACTTCGACCGTATGCTCACCGAACTCACCGCTGACTTCAACACTGCAAAACTGTGTGCCCCTGCTGCTGGACTCAGTTTACGGAACGTTCAATATGAACTTTAGATCACTAAGTAGCTCGACCGTCCCGGTCGAGATCAAACCTCTGGCGCAGCCACAAATTATGTTCTTCCGATTACAACTAAAAAAGGATAATCAAAGAACACCAAACAATGAAGGCTCTCTATTTTTTCATATCGTTACAAGCTGGGCTCAGTATATTCTTCCTATTGATCCCCAATAAAGCGGTGAAGAGTTTGGTAGAGAGAAAAGCAACGTTAGAAGGTTTCATCAATGAACATCATGTGGAAACATATGTTATCGCACTCGAAAAATTTATATCTCTTGGCTCAAGCTTTGGAGTTATCACTTTAAGCATTGCTATCATTCAATTGGTCTTATTGTTAATGTATTCTGCGGGCAGAGCTCATTCTGAAAACAATTCCACATCGAACTATAATTATTTCTGGGAATTTATTAGCAGGCTTTAAGTGGCGTACTCCCCACAATTATACGTGCAATCAATCAACAAACTAAGAGAAGCTTCCACTAAGATTTTTATTGAGTCTCTCAGCAATCACACCCTAGCTTACAGGCATGTATGATATTCGTGATGCCAAGCTTTATGGAATTGTTGACCTAGGGTATGTGGAGCCTACTGATCTCTTGACGCGTACGCAGCAGCTGCTCGAGGGCGGAGTAGACCTGCTCCAGCTCCGTGCAAAAAATCAGTCCCTGGATGATATTACACAGTGGGCGAAGTTACTCCTCCCTCTCTGTCGCGAAGCGAAAACCCCTTTCATCATTAACGACTACCCTGAGATCGCCAAAGAAGTCGGAGCAGACGGGGTCCATATTGGCCAAGAGGATGGCACCCTCCTCGCAGTGCGCGAGATTGTTGGCCCCGAGATGCTGGTGGGGAGATCCACCCACAGCGTCGAGCAAGCAGAGCTAGCGCTAGAGGAAGGGTTCGACTACATCGGGTTTGGCCCCGTTTACCCAACTCCAACCAAAGCAGGTCGCGCGGCGATTGGGCTAGAGAATATTTCTGTGGTGCAAGATACAGTGGGAACACAGATTCCTGTTTTCTGCATCGGAGGCATCAAACCAGAAAATCTCACTACAGTCATAGAAGCTGGGGCGGAGTCAGTAGTGATCGTTTCTGGACTGCTTTGTGCTGACAACGCTGCGAATACTACACGAGAAGTAAAACTTACTCTGAATGGGAAATAGTTGAAAAACTGCCTCACGCCCCCTTAAAAAGTCACTCATATTTAAAAAAATATTAAATTTTTATCATTTTTTTCTAGCCTGTCACAAATTCACATGTATGAGTATAGTTCATGGAACTAGAAACTACATCCGCAAACCTCGACCTGACATGCGGCGATTTTCTTCAATCCAGACGTACATTCCTTTCTGGAGCTACTCTCGCCGTGGGCGGGTTGCTCTTCACAGCTTCTGATGTTGAAGCTGCTACACGTAAATACGATGTTGATCTTCGTCTTTTACCACAGGATTGGGTTCGTAGTCAGGGTAAAGAGATTTTTCGCTATGCTAAGTTTGTCGACAAACTTCGCCTGAAGCACATCAGTAATCAACAAGTCATCAAGGTGCACGCCCGCAATAAAGGTCGCGTATGGAATGAGATTCCACCTTCTTCTTTGTGGAAAAATATCGGTGAAACCTTAAAAGTAATGGACAAGGTTGCCGATGAGATGAACCAAGATGTTAAGGAGATCGTCTCTCTCTACCGTAGCCCTGCTTACAACTCTCGTTGCCCCGGCGCTAAGCCAAACTCATGGCACAAGAAGAACTACGCGATGGATGTCATTATGCCTTCCAGTCCTTGGAAAGTCTACCAAGTTGCTAAGTGGATGCGTGACAGCAAAAAGAAATTCAAAGGAGGAGTAGGTAGCTACAGAGGATTTACTCACATTGATACTCGTGGCTATAATGCCACTTGGTAAACAGCCCTTTCAATAATTACTCTTAAAGCTCCGCCATGTGACGGAGCTTTTTTATTTTAACCCGATGACCATAACACAAGCTGCAGAACAAGTCCTCTTTGGTAAGACCCTGGAGGAAAAGCTAGCTGTGGCGTCGATTGATCTTAATGACACAGGAATAGAGAAGGCGATCCGCTCTCCAAGTGCTCCGAATCGTCCCAGCGAGTTACGACTCTCTGAAAAAGGAGTTCGAGCACAATTTCCAGGGGTAAACACCTTAGATCAAGATCGCTCCAGAGGAGAGCTGCTCCACTTCCTCGCCAACCATGAGTTATTGGCTTCCGAGCTTATGGCACTTGTTCTGCTGAAGTTCCCAGACGCCCCCGCCGCTTATCGTCGCGGAGTTTTCGAGGCTATGCGGGAGGAGCAAATGCACACGCTCATGTATATGAGACGGATGAAGGAAACAGGCTTAGAATTCGGACAACTCCCCTTAAATAGTTACTTTTGGCGCCTTGTGTCCCCTATGAAATCTCCCATGGAGTTCGTCACAAAGCTCAACCTCACCTTTGAACAAGCGAATCTCGACTTTTCTTGTCACTACGCAAAGCTGTTTGAGCAGGTTGGAGATATGAGCACTGCTCATGTATTAGATAAAATCTATCGCGATGAGATCGGCCATGTAGGGCACGGAATCCATTGGTTACGGGAATGGAAAAATCCGCAAAAGACAGATTGGCAAAGCTATTGTGAAGGGTTGGAATTCCCCTTCAGCGCCTCAAAAGCCAAAGGCCTCGCCCCTTATAACCCGGAAGGTCGCAGAGAGGCGGGATTAGATGAAGACTTCATTTCAAAACTCTCTGTCTATTCTCAATCCCGCGGACGTAAGCCCACTCTGTATTGGTTTAATGCTAATGCCGAATTTGCAGCGCTGGCGCAGCGAAACTCACAGGACTACAAGTCTACAGGAACAGAGCACGCCATCGAGCAAGATCTAGAGCTCCTCATGATTGCGGCCTGTACACAGGATGATATGC
This sequence comes from uncultured Verrucomicrobiales bacterium, assembly GCA_937991965.1. GTDB lineage: Bacteria > Verrucomicrobiota > Verrucomicrobiia > Verrucomicrobiales > Akkermansiaceae > WTJZ01. The sequence goes on along the minus strand of CALKLP010000117.1, from coordinate 11,359 downwards.
TGGTGATGCGGAAACGACCTACAGTTGAGCATCTAGAGACGCTTAAGCAAGCTGGGTTGGCCTTGCCCGAACTGATTCATGAAGACGCCCCAGAACTCACTGAACGAAAGCTGGGAGGAATGGTGCCGTGGGCTTGGTCTCCAGATGCCAGCGCGAAGCTCGCGCCATATCAAGAGCAAGTCACGCCCTCTGTGATTCACCAGTGGCAGTCTCCCCACCTCCCAGAGACATTTTCTAAGCATCTAGGTCTCAAGCTCCGTAAGGCTCTAGAGATGCGCACTGAGCATGTCGTTTGCACTTCGTATCAGGACGCGCTAGCCTTACTGGAAGGCACAGCACATAACCTTCGTCTCAAACTTCCCTTCTCTTGCTCTGGACGTGGCCAGTTTCGATACACAAAATCCAAGGGTGTCACCCCGGCCTTAGAAAAGTTTCTTACGCATGGGTTTAAGAGCCAAGGAGAAATCATCATCGAACCGGAGAGGAATAAGGTTTGCGATCTATCCATCCACTACGATTTAGAGAGAGAGGTTCCCGCGCGCCTCAAAGGCTTCTGTGTAGTCGAAAACACCGATTCAGGACAATTTCTGGCTGCGCACGCCTCACGAAAATGGTCTGCATTACTTCCTCCTGAGGTTCTAGAATTCCTATTCACCAAGACAGATTTTCAAAGCCTCTATCATGAGACCATACCATCTACCCTCGCTACTATTCTTCCTGACTACACAGGAGCTTTAGGCATTGACGCGATGGTGTATCGCGAAAATGACGGAAGCCTTGCCTTGGAACCCATAGTCGAAGTCAACGCCCGCTATACGATGGGAAGGCTCGCCCTCAATTTAAGAAAGCAACTGAACTCGCACAGCCTAAGCCTAAAGATTCTCCCCAAAAACATGCCTGCTCCCGACGGTGGAATCCCGCTAAATGAGCCCGCTTCCTCAAAAGTGCTACAAGCTTACTTGATAAATCAGTAACGCCGAATGCAGCTGATATTAATTAACATCAACTGCATAAAGAGAGCGCGTTTAAAAAGAGATTACGCTTTCGCCCCCTCTTCGATTTCACCCGCGTTTTCGTGAGCCTCTTCTGCAAGTTCAAGAGCGTGCTTTTGCTTTGGAATCACACGAACAATTCTTTTCACGTTCTTGTCCCAGTCTGCGAGAATTTCTTTCGCGCGCGCTGAGCCCGTGAGCTCTAGGTGTTGCTCAATCTGTGCTTTTACCTCCGCGATGTGCTCTGGGCGTTTGACTTGAAGTGGGACAACCATCTCTGGGTTAATGCGAGTCTGGAACTTCCCATCGATGTCATACACATATGCAGTTCCTCCAGACATTCCGGCACCAAAGTTTTGTCCCGTACGACCTAGAACGGTGATGAGTCCGTTGGTCATGTATTCACAACCATGATCACCTGTTCCTTCGACAACCGCACTAGCTCCGGAGTTACGCACACCAAAGCGTTCTCCGCCTCGGCCATTGATGTAAACTGCTCCTCCCGTAGCTCCATAGAGACAGGTATTCCCGACGATCGAGTTGTCCTCCGCCTTAAAGGAGTGTCCTGCTGGAGGGTTGACGATGATCTGCCCCCCTGCCATGCCTTTTCCAACATAGTCGTTTCCTTCTCCGATCACGTGAATGTTCACGCCTTGGACGAGGAAGGTTCCCAGTGATTGGCCAGCAGTTCCTTTAAAGGTAAGATTAATGGTGCCATGTGGAAGCACTCGGTTACCATCGAACTGAGTAGCCAGCGCGCCTGAAAGACGGGTTCCAAGGTTTCGGTCGGTATTGACGACATTGTATTCAAGATTGATCGCAGGGCGATCCATGACGTTCGCTACCGGTGCATCTGCACTTGCATCAGTCGCCTTCGCAATGTCTTTAAGAATATCGATATCAAGAGCAGGCTTGTGCAGACCGTTGTTACGATCTTGCTGACAAATGCGCGCTACGTCCTCTGGCTTCATGCCGTGGACTTTGGCCACTTCTGGCGTTACGTCTTTGAGAATTGGTGAGAGGTCGAGAGTATTCGCCTTGGGGTGATTTGGAACTTCACGCTGCTGAAGGTATTCTGGACGGCCAATGAGTTCATTGAGAGAACGCACACCGATCGAAGCCATGATTTCACGGGCATCATTTGCAACCCCAGTCATGAAGTTGATGACATGCTCTGGAGTGCCCTTGAATTTCGCACGCCACTTTGGATCAGTGGTCGCAACCCCTACTGGGCAGTTGTTGAGGTGACATTTACGCACGTAAACACAACCCATTGCAATCATGGCAATCGTCCCGAAATTGAACTGTTCTGCTCCTAAGATCGCTCCGACGATGATGTCTTTTCCGTTACGGAGACCTCCATCGGTTCTGAGCGTCACGCGGCTTCGGAGATTATTGAGCACGAGTGCTTGCTGCGCCTCTGAGGTGCCGAGCTCCCATGGAAGACCTGCGTATTTGGTAGAAGAGAGCGGTGACGCTGCGGTTCCACCATCGTGACCAGAAATGAGGATATTGTCCGCATTTGCCTTCGCCACACCAGCGGCAATCGTTCCAACACCAGCTTCAGAAACTAGTTTCACGGTAACTTTTGCCTTTGGATTCACCTCTTTAAGATCGTGAATGAGCTGGGCTAAATCCTCGATCGAATAAATATCATGGTGTGGAGGAGGAGAAATGAGTTGCACCCCTGGTTGCGTGTGACGGAGACGCGCAATGAGGCCGTTCACCTTGTGCGCAGGAAGTTGCCCTCCTTCACCTGGTTTCGCGCCCTGAGCCATCTTGATTTCTAGCTCATCCGCATTGACGAGATAGTGTGCGGAGACGCCGAATCGTCCTGAAGCAACTTGCTTAATCGCAGAACGCGCAAGGTCGCCATTTGGATACGGCTTGAAGCGTTTTTGATCTTCACCACCCTCACCTGAATCGGATTTTGCGCCGATGCGGTTCATGGCGATCGCGAGAGTCTCGTGAGCTTCCGGAGAGAGTGCGCCCATCGACATCGCAGCCGTAGTGAAACGACGCATGATGTTTTCCGCTGGCTCTACTTCATCGACTGGAATTGCACCTGAACTTTTCGGCACGAAGGACAGAATGTCTTTCAGAGCGACGGGGTTTACCTCTAGCTGCGCTTGCACATAGCCCGCGTAATCGTCTTTTTTACCCGACTTCACAAAGGTGTGGAAATTCTTAATCACTTCCGTTGGCAGAGCGTGACGCTCTTGGCCCTTACGGAAACGGTTGTAGCCAGGATCACCTAGATCGAGAGGTTCTGCAGGTGCAGTGTTCTCGAACGCTGCATTATGGCGCACGAGTGACTCGTCCGCAATGTGTGTGAATCCAATTCCGCTGATACGGGACTGGGTTCCAGAGAAAGATTTATTAATAACTTCTGCGCCAATTCCAACGGCTTCAAAAATTTGCGCTCCTTGGTAAGAATTGAGAACACTGATCCCCATCTTGGACATAATTTTAAGGAGTCCCTTTTCAAGAGCCTTACGATAGTTTTTCATTCCCAGTTCAGGGCTCATATCTTCACCGAGCTTCCCTTTGGGGTCATTATTCACCAATTGGCGAACAGTGGCAAATCCAAGGTATGGACAAACCGCAGTCGCTCCATATCCAAAGAGGGTGGCAATATGGTGGGTGTCTCGAGCATCACCTGTCTCCACCACGATCGAGGCACGGAGACGAGTCTTCGCGCGAACTAGGTTATGGTGGATGGATCCCGTAGCAAGAAGAGACGGAACAGGAACACGCTGCACTGAGGTAGCCTTATCAGAAATTACAAGAATCGTTGCGCCGTTGGCAACCGCCTCGTCAGCTTCCTTACAAAGACGATCGATCGCTTTTTCCAGACCTGCGGAACCTTCCTTAACGTCCCATGTCGCATCAAGAGTCACTGACGGGAAGTTACTGGCAGGCTCGGTCTCATTTTGCTTAATGTTTTCGAGCTCGTGCTCAAAGAGGATCGCGGATTCTAACTGAAGAATGTTCGCGTGCTCTGGCGTTTCCTCTAAGATATTACGCTCTGGCCCCAAGCCTGCCTCTAGCGTCATGACCGCCCACTCCCGAATCGGATCAATCGGCGGGTTAGTAACCTGCGCGAAGAGCTGTCGGAAATAAGTGAAGAGCAGACGTGGGAAGGTAGAAAGAGGAGCGAGTGGAATGTCATCACCCATCGAGAACACCGCTTCTTGGCCACTTTTGACCATTGGAGGGAACACCATATCTAAGTCTTCCTTTGTAACCGCATGGGTTACTTGTTGCTGGGAAAGTTCAATCTCGCTGTAATCAGATGCTGGGTTGATAGCTTCATCAGAGACATAATCCTTTAGCTTCACCTTATTCTTAGATACCCAGTCATGGTAAGGCTTTTGCGCCGCGAGAATTTCTTTAACTTCGTTGTCTTCGGTCAAAGTGCCTGCAACGGTGTCTGCAGAAATCATTTGTCCAGGCCCTAGGCGGCCACGGCGCACGATTTCGTTATCCGGCAGTGCGACCGCTCCTGACTCAGAACCGATGTAAAGAAGACCAGACTCTGTAAGGGTGAAACGAGAAGGGCGAAGACCATTACGGTCGAGAGAAGCTACGAGCTTACGTCCATCTGTGTAAACTAAGCCAGCAGGACCGTCCCAAGGCTCAGAGAAACTGGAGGTATACTCATAGAAGGAGCGCACTTGATCTGAGTATTCCTTATTATGCTTATAAGCAGGTGGAACAAGGATCGACATCGCGTGCTCGAGGGTAAATCCAGAAAGAACCAAAATTTCAAGCGCGTGGTCAAGTGAAGCAGAATCGGACTCATTCCCACTTACTACATCTTTTAGTAAATCAATATCATCACCCCAAATTTCAGAGCGATAGAACTCTTCACGGGAAGACATCCAGTTACGGTTACCCCGCACGGTGTTAATTTCACCATTGTGACACATCATGCGGAACGGTTGACCAAGCGGCCATGCCGGGAAGGTATTGGTGGAGAAACGTTGGTGATAGAGAGAGATCTTGGTTTTGAAATCCGAGTCCTGCAGGTCACTGTAGAAATTACGGAGCGCTACAGACATCGCGAGTGCCTTATACCCGATGAGGCGGGAGGAAAAGGTTGGCATATAAAAGCCGTTTACTTCGCTAAAGTTTTTCTCGATTTCACGACGCACGAGGAAGAGTGTGCGCTCGTAGGTATCGTCATCAAGCCCTGCGGTATTTTCGATAAGAAGATGCTTAATGGTCGGACAGGTGCGCTGCGCTGTGATTCCTAATTCATCAAAATTGACAGGGACATTACGCCATCCGAAAAGCCCTAAATTCCGCTTCGCGACGATCTTCTCCGCAAAGGCGCAAATTTGTTTCCCGATAGAATCATCATCGGAAGGGAGGAAAAAGACTCCTACTCCAAGGTCAGAGTCTTTCTTGAGAGTTTGTCCCATCTTATCAAGCTCACGCTTAAAGAGGGAATGCGGAAGCTGACAAAGAACGCCAGAGCCATCACCCGACTTACCATCTGCATCGATCGCCCCACGGTGCTGCATGTTCCCTACCGAGCACAACGCATAATCCAGGACATTGTAGTTTGCTTCGCCTCTGATTTGTGCAATAGCACCCATACCACAGTTAGCAGTTTCATTTTTAAGACTGTGGAGAGATCCAGTAGAATCTGGGGTGTAACGGAGGTCGTAAGGAATCATCGTCAAATTTTGAGGGTTTGTTGTGAGTTCGTAAAGGTTCCACGGAATGACACTCAATCAAGAGATATTATTTCTCATGGGATGCTGAACCCGAACTTTGGTGCAAGTCGGGCGGGCGAGAAAAGCGTAATATGGCAATAATGACAAGCGGGAAATCTCTTCGAAACAATTTTTCCCTGAAAATACATTACTCGACTAACATGATTCGTCGTAACGCTTGTATGCTTCACTTCGGAATTTCTGCTTACAGGACTACAGAACGGCTTCGCGTTGAAGCGATCTAACTAGTTTATCGGGGGTGGCTAGGCGCGAATACTCACGGCAACCAGTATTCCACCACGCTTGTTTCACCGCTAGAAAGCATCATTACTCATCATCTTGATTCTCGTGCATGTTTCGCGAAACACGGTTAATCAAGAAAAACTTGAGCGCTCGCTCAGCGTCCTTATCACCTTCCTTCGCTTTTTGCCTCAGTCGCTGCTCTAAAAGCTCTTCTACTTTCTTGGCGCGTTTTACCTCCTTAGCCACAAGATTAGGATCAACTGCGCTGAGTAGCTCCTTTGCCTTTGATAATTCTTCTGCAGACATGTCGGCGTAGCGAGACTCATAAGGACTCTCGGTCGATATAACCCCTCGCTCCATAAGAAACTGGAGGTCATGCTTCGCTCTGATCCTACCTTCCTTCGCTTGCTTTTCTAAATAGATCCGAATCCTCTCCTGATACTCCTCACTCAGGGGTAGGGTCGTCGTCATTCCAATTCTCTCACCAAGTCTCTTTAAGATAGAATGCTCCCGCATAACCGCTAACCCTTCCCGATACTCAGGAGCAAGCTCGACAGTCGGTGGTGTGGGCTCATCCAGATCTGCCTTACTGCTCTTGGAGATATTACTGAAAAGAGCGAATCCTTTGAGAATCAGTAAGATGCAAATTAGGCTCTTAAACCAAGAGCGCCGCTTTTTTTCAACTTGTTTCTGAGGTGGCGTGGCCGAAGAGATATAAGCGTCATTAAAGAGCTTTGCCCCAGCTACTTCTGGAATGCTCAGTGACGGGCGGTAATGATTGATGAGCCTGATGACATCATAGGAGGCGCAACGCTTCACAAAATTCACCATCTCTTTATCCTCTATAATCTTACCGAGGAAGCCTCGGAAGTAATAGTTGAGTGTCTCATTTTCCTGAATGTCCTTCGCAGATACACGCTGATTCAGAATGTCACTCCAGAGCTTTCTGGGCTGCCTCTCTAGGATAAAAGTAGCCTGTGAAAAAGCAATGGCATCATCAACAATCAAACTATCATGGCTCGAAGCGCTGGCACGTTTATAAGCAACCTCCCCAATCTCCTTCGCCATAGTGACTCGGGGAATGGCTAGAGCAAGGCAGAGGCTGGAAGAAAGCGGAACAAGCCTCGGACTGTAAAGGAGCTCTTGGTGATCGATAATTATCTGGGCGAGGTGCTTCTGAAGCTCAAAGTCGTCTCGTTGCACCGCATAATCTGTCAGCGCAGATATGACGTAATGCTGGTCACTCTGCAACTCTCCTACCAATAACGTCTCTGAGGGAATATAGCGCGCCCATCCCTCAACAGGATCCAGAAGGACAGGAAATGTTGCATAAAGCTCACTCAGCATAGAGGACCAAAGCCGATACTCACTAGGATGAGAGAGGAGGTAATGCTCGATCTCCGGAAAGGCCTCTCTTAGGGCAGTTCCAATTTTACCTTCACGCAAGTGATCATGGGCAGCTTGCATCATTCTCTGCAGAGGTGGCAATTCCACTGGCGCCGTGGCGCCTCCTAACTGAGGTATAGTATGATCTGAGGGGGGCGAAACGGGTGGGGTATCAGAGACAAATTCCTCCTCGTCGTCCTCAACATAGCGTTCATCACGGAGCATCAGTTGCGCACACTCATAGGCTTTGCGCAGTTGCTGAAAACCCTTTGGGTCACGGTCTGGGCGCGTGCCCTTAAGCTTCTTAGCGTAAGCGCGCTTGAGATCTTTTTGAGTCAGCCCCTCCCTACACTCAATCCCGAGTTCAGACCAGATATTCATTTCGCTGGAGATTTTTGGTTCATGAAGCGCTCCAAGCTCTCACCCACAGAATCGATTTGGTCGAAATCTTGCTCCCCTAGAACATGCTCGAACCGATCAATAAAATGCTCTAACAGGGCGCGATCATCCCCAATCAAGTCTTCATAGAGCCCATACGCACGCTCCAGCTTATAGCGGTTCGGGAGGGCATCTCTAGGATGAATCTTCAACGGCTTCAGCTTCTCCAGCGCAGCCTTAATATCATTCTTATCCATCATGCCAGGTCGTTGCTCAAAGACCTTCGTAATCTTGCGCTGAGTAGATATAATTGTAGCCTCTACCTCCAAGAGACCATTCATATCGTAGGTGAAACGCACTTCCACGGCTCCACCGTTTTGCTCTTCATTTGGGTCGTGGGAAAGCCCATTCAACTTAAGGTTTCCCACGAAATGGTTATCCTTAGTAAATCGACTTTCACCTTGGTAAACCTTCAGATCGATCTCGTCCTGCTCATGATGGAAAGTCGAATAGACCTCGGACTTACTCACAGGGAGGGTCGTATTTCGATCAATGATGGGGGAGAAAAAGCCCTTTGTAATGACACCACCACGCTTCTTAGAAACCATTACTCCCATCGTGTGGGGACTGACATCTGTGAGGACAATGTCCTCTACTCCTTCATTAAGCTCGATCAAAGCCGCTTGAACGCCAGCTCCTATGGCAATCGCCTCATCCGGATCGACCGATAGGTTTACCTTGCCCGGAAAGATCGACTCAATTATCTCCTTCACAATGCCCATGCGACTCGCGCCACCGACACAAAGCACTTGGTCAATCTCACTAGCTGGCATCCCCGAGTCATAGATACACTTCTTCAGCACTCCGCGGATGCGCGTATTGAGCTCAGCAGACGCCGCATCTAAATCTTCCCTCGTAACACTGACACTCTGACCTAGAAAATCGAAAGTCGTAGTATCCCCCCTAGAGAGACAGCATTTCGCAGTATTAACCGCCTTTCGCCACTTAGCCGAATCCTCAGTAGCTACCTTGATCTCATGCTTACTGACCAAGTGCTCACTCAGCTGATCAGTGTAATCCTCGCCACCCAGATGAGATTCACCCGCAGAAGCCTTCACCTCTATGACCCCATCAAAGATTTCTAAAATCGTCACATCAAAGGTGCCTCCCCCCAAATCGAACACGAGGATATTAGTCTCCTCCTCTGGACGTTGATACCCATAGGCTAGTGCTGCTGCTGTAGGCTCATTAATTAGACGCTCCACCTTAAGACCCGCAAACTCCGCAGCCTTCAATGTAGCCAGACGTTGCGTATCACGAAAATACGCTGGCACCGAGATTACTGCGCTACCAATAGTTGTCCCTAAAGCCTGCTCCGCCATTCTCTTTAGCTCACGTAAAACAACCGCGGAACACTCCACCGGAGACCAGCTCTTACCTGACAGCGAATACATAGCATCCGTACCCATATCACGCTTAAAGCAAGCCACTCCAGATTTTGGGTTAGCTAGTAAACGTTCCTTAGCAGGCGTCCCAACCAAAGTTGTCCCGTCCTTACTTAGCGCCACAATAGACGGAGTCAATGCCTCCCCTAACTCGTTTCGTAACACTTGTGAGCGACCAGCCTCATAAACAGAGACAATACTAAAGGTCGTCCCGAGATCTATCCCGATAATTTGGTTCTCCATACAACAATACTCAATGCCAAGAAGTGATAGAAATACAATAATTTCTTGTAATATTCTCCCTCCAGCACCTAGCGAGCTTAAGGGCAGGAGCTTACTAGACTTAAGACTAACTCGAACCTAATAAAGGTCGAAAAAACGTAAATCAGACCCATTTTCTCCTCCTTTATCATTTTATCTGCCCGTATAGAAAAAGCAAAGCGAAAGAAAGTATATTTGCACTGCTTTCTACTAAGTTAGAAGAACCTGATAAGTTAACTTGAGCAATTCGCTTTCATAAGCAAGTTTTTAAAGCACGGGGTTACCTATATCTTAAGTCTTTACACGCCAAAAGCACCGCACGAGTGAGTGAGGAACCCGGAAATGGTCACTCCTGTTTCAGTTGCGTAGAATCATTATCTGAGAAGAAAACGTGAGTGGCGTTTGTGTTGTGAGAGCGCGCCTATGCGGTAGCAAGCCTCGGCGAGACTACCCGAATCTTGACAATTGAAAAAATAGCGCCGTAATGTGAGTTAGAGGGGGGATACAATCATGGGGATTTTGGATAGGCTCCCTGGTGAACTCGGAGATCTTTGGCTTTAACTCATAAACAATTACAGAAATATTTGTAAGCTTATTGATTTTGGATTATAGGTTGTTTCGCTCAAAGCGAGGACATCGAAAGGATGCTTAGCAATAGCTCTATTCATTGAGCCTTCTACGCTTGATGAGCTTTTCGGTGACCAACCGTTGATTGCTAGACGCTCACAAGAGAGCGAATGACCGAACAATTTTACTCTAAAAATGAATCGACTAACCCAAGTAAAATGTAAAAAATGAAAGATAAACACCCTCAATTTCGTTATTAGACTATGAAAATCGCCCTCTTACTTCCCCTCTTGGTCACCAGCCTTCTGGCGACACAACAACCAAATATCGTCCTCGTCATTACAGATGACCAAGGTTATGGAGACCTTGGGTATACAGGGAACCCTGTTATTCAAACCCCGAACATCGACGCATTTATTGAAGAGTCCGTATTTTTCGAGGATTATCATGTCGGTCCTACTTGCTCACCAACACGTTGTTCACTTCTAACAGGGCACTGGACAAATCGCACCGGAGTTTGGCATACCATTCAAGGGCGCTCCATGCTCCGCACTAATGAGAAAACCCTCGCCGATTTTCTAAAAGAGGCAGGCTATGAAACCGGAATCTTCGGTAAGTGGCACTTAGGTGACGCCTATCCTTACCGACCAGAAGATCGCGGATTCACCCACACCTATTATCATGCGGCGGGCGGCATTGGGCAAACCCCAGATGTCTGGAACAATGATTACTTTGATGACCGTTACTTCAACAATGGTAACATTACCCAAGCAAAGGGCTACACCACCGATGTCTTCTTTGAGGAAGCGAAGAAATTCGCTGTAGCGACTGCCGATACCGGCAAACCATTCTTCGCCTATATTTCCACCACCGCTCCTCATGCCCCGCTGAGTGTTCCACAGAAATATTTAGATCTCTACAAAGGCAAGGAAGGCGTCTCTGATCAAGTCGCAGCCTTTTTCGGCATGATCACCAACATTGATGACAACTTAGGGCAGTTTCGCGAATTTCTAGAAAGTGAAGGACTTGCTGATGACACCATTTTTATTTTCACCACTGATAATGGAACAGCCACCGCTCATAACTTTTATAACGCAGGAATGCGTGGCAAGAAAGGAACTGAATACGAGGGAGGCCACAGAGTACCTTTTGCCATCCGCTGGCCTAAGTACGGCATGAATAAGCACAAGACTGTCAAGGAACTCACCCACATGGTTGATATTGTGCCGACCATCCTCGACCTCGCTGAGGTGGAAAATAGCTTCGGGGTGAAATTTGATGGTGTCACACTGGAAAAGTTAGTCAGCGAATCATCTGATTCCCCAGAAATCGACTGGAAAAACAGAATTGTTTTCTCCGACTC
>CALKLP010000116.1 GCA_937991965.1 uncultured Verrucomicrobiales bacterium | reverse complement strand
GAAGCTGATGACAAAGTGATTAATAAACGCCTGAATCAGCTACGTTCGGATGGAGGTCCATGTGTTTTGATCGGAGGTCCTCCGTGTCAGGCGTATTCTTTGGTAGGTAGGTCGCGTAACAAGGGAATCAAAGATTACGTGCCTGAAAATGATCGTCGCCATTTTCTTTATGAAGAATACTTGAGAGTTCTATCTTTTATGACTCCAGAAGTATTTGTTATGGAAAACGTAAAAGGTATTCTTTCGGCAAAGGTAAATGGCAAGCGAATATTTCCAACTATTTATAGTGAGCTGCGAAACCCGGCGCACGCACTGAACAAAAAAGTAAAAGGTCAAGAGTATAAAATTTACACATTGGTCGAAGGCGATCTTATCGAGTGTGAGATTGATGATAAACAAAATTTTACTATTCATTCTGAAGACTACGGAGTGCCTCAGGCAAGGCATAGGGTAATCTTGCTGGGTATCAGAGAGGATATCAACGTTATACCTAATAAGCTTCGGTTTGCAAGCGCCCGGACGATCAAGGAGGTTATTGAGGACTGTCCCCCTCTTAGAAGTGGTTTGTCTAAAGTCGAAGACACTCCTGAATCTTGGCATGCAGTTATTCAAGAGGCATTGGCAAAATTACGAGTGGTGGCTGCTGAAACTGATGATGAAACAGGGCATTTGGAAAATATTTCAAGTCGTGCTCTGAAAAGTAAAAGTCGTGGTTTGCGATATAAGCAGAGAGCTCGAAAATTCAAAGGTGATGAAGAAATTCGGCAGTGGTATTTGGATGAGAAATTACCTGGGTTTTTAAACCATGAGTCACGTGGTCATATGAAAGAAGATGTTATGCGGTATCTCTTCTGTTCTGTATTTGGACAAAAGCATGGTAGGTCGCCTAGATCTTCCGACTTTCCAGCGACTTTTGCTCCAAATCATGCTAACTGGAAGTCTGGAAAGTTCGTTGATCGATTTAAGGTGCAAATCGAGTCAAAGCCAGCGAGTACTGTGACAAGTCACATATCGAAAGATGGGCATTACTTTATTCACTATGATCCTGCGCAGTGCAGAAGTTTAACGGTAAGGGAAGCCGCTAGGCTGCAGACATTTCCTGATAATTATTTTTTTGAAGGCAATAGGACTGAGCAATATGTTCAAGTGGGTAACGCTGTGCCTCCATGGTTGGCTCGTCAAATCGCGAAAATAGTGCATGATATATTCGTCGACAGGAGCTAGCGTTATGTGTTCCTAGTCGCCCCTTGGTAGCGTGGGGGATTTATTTTGTGCGGAGTATGTATTGATCTATCGAGGCAGTCTGCTACCTCTTTGGTCGGGAGCTGAGAAGCGATGAGGTTCGCGTTCATGCTAGCCTAAGCTATTTTGATACAAGTTTGATCTCATTGGCACGGCCTGTTTTCCAAAGCTTGGAGTGAATTACCCGATGTATCTCTTAGGATGTTTCTGGGTTCACTTTATTACTTCTGTAGGATAGACAAACAAGTGTATGTCGTGCATCTTGCGCATGCATACCAAGCTCTAATAATTCATACAGGCTCGGTCACTAAGTCGTGGTGAATAAATCTAGGGTTTGCTTCTTCCTTGATCATCCCTATCCGTGTTTGACCTGAACGGTGGAGACGTCTGAAAATTGTAGGGAAACGGTCTTCCTATGTGCGGATAGCTGAAAAGTGGAAGCGTGTGACAACTACCTAAAGTGATCTCTACCGAACGCTTACTCGCGATAAGATGTACATGCGAAAACGTGTGGTAACCGCTTAAGTAGCGTAAATCCCGAATTTTTTTGCCAAGGCGTCCGACGCCGGGCTTGAATGGATACTAAAATGCCCGATAACGAAAACTCACATGTAGCGCGATTGAACCGGTACCTTCCGTTCAGCCCGTCTCACGACCAGATTTATGAAGAATATCAGCAATCGGAAGATTCACTTAAATTGCCTACTCGCGCGATTGATTATGCGCTAGCTGTTATTAAGAAGGGGGCTACTTTACTTGTTTTAACAGGTGACGCTGGTCACGGCAAGACGCATATATGTCGCCGAATGATTGAAGAGCATCTTGGTTTTACGCAAGAGCAAGCTCGCGTGTTGCTCAATACCAAGTGTGACGGTGATGATATTATTCGACACGCGGACAACTTAGACGCTGTGCGTGGCTTGCGCGTATTTAAGGATTTCTCCGAACTACCTGTGAGTGTAGCCTCCGAGCGAATAGAGGGTCTTGGAGTTGGAGAGGATGCGGTCACAGTGATCTGTGCCAACGAGGGAAGGCTCAGAACCGTGTTGGAGTCCTGTGAGCCCGATTCTTTTAATGCTGAATTGAAAGCTGAGTTTAGTAGTTCATTCAGGGACGGGCTGGCCAGCCGGACTGGCAAAATTCACATCATTAATCTCAACTACCAGTCGATTGCTACGTCAGACAATAGAAAGCGGAGCCTTTTGATCGAAGCTATGCATCAGTGGACATCAGGCACTCGCTGGAGAACTTGTGCGACGTGTGATTCGAGGCAGGTATGCCCTGTGCTGGCGAATCAGCACATGCTATCGGATCAATCCGCTGAACTTTCACGGGTACGACGTAAGAACTTAGAAATGTTGTTTTCGACAACAGAGCGATTGGGTGGCGTGGTCACCATTCGTGAAATGTTGATGGTCGTGGCGTATTTGCTGACCTCGGGCCTGTCGTGCAG
>CALKLP010000115.1 GCA_937991965.1 uncultured Verrucomicrobiales bacterium | reverse complement strand
AGAAGCATACGAATAAATGCAGAACAAGGCGCAGTAGCCAATCCCAGACAGCGCCTGTATCCGCAACTTTTTACTCAATTAAACCATTAACCAAAAGTCTATGTTCGCCCTCCGTCTGTGATGGCTATGCTATGACGTTATCTCACTGTCTCTCTCAGGCCATCTTGGCTCTAAATTGCTACAAGCCCATCAAATCCAACGGCTCCGTTCCCGGAAACCAGAGAAGGAAGGCGGCAGCGCCTTGGTGACGGAGCATGGAGAGCCCATCTGTGTACACTGCACCAGCCTCTTTACAGGCCTTCGCAAGCGCGTTTTCACATCCATAGGTCATGTCATAGACTAAGTGATGAGGACGCAGCAGGTCGGCTGGGATCGGGCTGGGTTGTTCTGGGCTTAATCCTAGCGATGTCGCATTAATGAGGAGGTCAATCTCATCGGGCGCAGGCACAGAACCTCCGAAAAACCAACTCAATCTCGTTTTACTGTAATCTCCTGCATCTAAGATTGGAAAGACCGCTTTCGTGAGCTTTTCCTCCGAGCGATTACACATCATGAGGTTTTTTACATTCTGCTGAGAGAGATGGAGCGAAACCGCGGAGCCAGCTCCTCCTCCAGCTCCAAAGACTGCTACTCGCGTCTTTTGTAAGTCGAGGTGGAAGATCTGCTTCAGGGCGTTCTCTAACCCCACGGGGTCGGTCGAGTAGCACGAGTCATCTTTAAAAATCAAGGTATTAGCCACCCCTACCGAACGCGCGAAGGCGTTGGGATATTTTGCCCATTGGAGCGCGCGTTCCTTATGTGGCACGGTGACATTACACCCGATAAACCCGAGCTCTTTCATCAGGTTCACCCCCTCATCAAACTCCTCCGCGGTCAGATGCACGCGCACGTAGGTGCAATTCAACCCCAACACATCAAGCGCAGGTTGGTGCAGCTCTGGGGACTTACTGTGCGCGATAGGATCTCCGATGACCGCGAGGCGAGCCGGCTTATCCTCGCGCAGAAAGATCGGGTCTGGCTGCTGAAGATCGCTGAGGGTGTAAACCGCTTTCATTATGCCTGAACGGTTAGGAAGTGCTCCAGACGGTTGACGCAGTTCTCTTGCCCCATGAGGTGGATGATTAACCCTAAGTCAATCCCGCCCCCAAGACCACTGAGAGCCACACGAGTTGGGAACATGAGTTGGCCTGGCTTACTGCCGGCAGCCTTGGCGGTGATGCCGATTTGGTCTTTGGCCTCCTCCCAGTTCTCGAGGTTCGTCCAATCCTCTTTCAGCGCCGCTAGGAGCGCGGGAACATTTTCGTTTTTCATGACCTTGGTGACGGCCTCATCATCGTATGAAATGTCATCCTCAAAGAGGAAGGAAATCGCGCCTTCGACATCATCAAAACAGTTGACCTTCTCTTGCACCGCCTCCACTGCGGCACGCATATTAGGGTGACTCATCGGTAACCCCGCGGCCTCTAGGTAAGGGGAAGCACTCTCGTAAAACTCATCCGCAGAGAGCTCTAAGGTGTATTGCTGGTTCATCCACAGCGCCTTCTTAAGGTCGAAGCGCGCAGGCGCCCGGTTGATGTGAGAGAGATTGAAGGCGGCGATCAGTTCCTCCGCCGTGAAAATCTCTTGCTCCGTCTTAGGGTTCCAGCCCAGCAGCGCCACGAAGTTCGTCATCGCCTCAGGGACAAAACCTAGTTCTTGGTAATCCTTCACCGCTGCTCCTTCGTCACGCTTCGACATCTTCTTACCGCTATCATTCAGGATCAGTGGAATGTGTGCAAACTGTGGAGGCTCCACCCCAAAGGCTTCATACAGCTGAAGGTGTTTGGGCGTATTCATGAGGTGGTCTTCTCCCCGAATGACGTGCGAAATCTGCATCTCGAGATCATCAACCACGTTCACGAAGTGGAAGGTAAAAGAGCCATCCGGACGACGGACCGTCATGTCAGGGTTGATCTCCTCATTCTTATAATCGATCGTGATTTCACCGCAAACGAGATCAGTCAGCGTCACTTCCTTGCGCTCAAAGCGGAAGCGCCATGCGCCGTCATCCTCTTGGTAAACGCGTCCATCAGCCTCGAGTTTCTCGAACCATTTTAGGTAGAGATCATGACGCTCAGACTGGTTATAGGGGCCAAAGTCACCGCCTTTCTCGAACCCCTCGTCCCAGTCGATTCCCATCCACTGCATGCCTTCATAAATCGCCGCGAAGGCTTCCTCCTTATTACGCTTATCATCGGTGTCCTCTACGCGGAGCACAAAGGTGCCCCCATGCTGACGGGCAAAGAGCCAATTAAAGAGAGCCGTGCGGGCTCCGCCGAGATGTAAATATCCGGTCGGGGAAGGAGCAAAACGAGTTCTAACAGGAGTCATACCGCATGGCTAACGCATCTCAGATCAGAATGCAATAGGACAAGGCGTGATTTTTCACAGCCAGGATCAGCGCTCCCCGCACCTACTCCTCGAGCATCACATCGGGAATGTGGTTAAAGGCGATGCGCATCTGCACCGCCTTTTGCACCCCGCAGGCGGAACCAAAATAAGCCGCCTCCTTTCCGAACTTCCCCACGATTTCATCCACCGCGGCATCCACGGCTTCTCGCTTTTGGTCTGGCTGGGTAAAGAGGCTAAGGGTGTAGTTATCGGATTCCCGTAAGGCGACAAGGTTCACCCCTACCTTTTTGAGTGGTTCCTGCGGATGCGGGCGGAGCAACCAGAGTTCGTTGAGGACGTGTCTGAGAATATGGCTTTGGTTCGTCTCATCAAACCGCGCCTCCTGCGCCCAGCGTAACCCGTTTTCGTATCGCAATGAGAGCTGAAACCGAGAGGTCACGACCTCCTTCGCCCGCAAGCGTAAGACGGCCTTTTGGAGAAGCCGGTGCAAGACCTTATGGGCATGAGCGGGGATCCGTAGATGTGGGGCTAAGACATTACTATGCCCGAGCGATGAAGAATGCGTCTTGATATCCTCTAAGTCATGCCCCTGCAGCGCGTGCCACATGCGCCTGCCGTGCACACTCCCCCACACCATCTGGAGTGTATCTTCCGTGCACTGCGTCAACTGCTCTACAGAATAGATGCCATACTTCCGCAAGCGCGCCTCCATATTCCGCCCCACTCCGTTGAGATCACTGAGCTTATGATCATGGATAAACGTCAACCGCGCGGCCGTCCGAATGATGTAAGCTCCGTTTGGTTTTTGGTACTTGGACGCCAGTTTTGCCAAGAATTTATTCGGCCCCACTCCCATGGAACAGGTAATCCACGGACTGACCTTTTGCGCGATGTTGAGCCGAATGCTCTCGATCAAATTCTCAACATGCCACTGCTCTGCATAACTCGCCGGCAATTTACAAGACACCTCATCGATCGATAAAGTCTGGGTGATGGGGGTCAACTCCTCAATCGCCTCATGGAACAAGTGGTGATACTGCACATAGGCTTGGTGCACCGCCTCCACGAACTGAATTCCTGGACACATGCGCCGTGCCTCCGCAACACGCGTTCCCGTCTTGATCCCGTAGGCCTTAGCCTCATAACTCGCTGCGATGCAGGAAGTCGTCTCCGCCATCATCGGAACCACGCCAACAGGCTTGCCCCGCAAATCAGGGTTCAGATGCTGCTCTACCGAGGCGAAATAACTATCAAAGTCGATAAATAACCATTGGAATTCTTGCATATCGTTTGTGCTTCACGAGCGAAAATATACTCATGAGAACACCGCTGTCAATCTACAATCTTCTCCTCCTCTTCATGATGATACAGATAGCGCACAAAGTCCTCGTATTGCACGACCTCGAACGAACCGTCATAATTCTCGACTACCGCGGTCATCGATTCCACCCAATCACCTGAATTCAAGTAACGAATCCCATCAATCATTTCATCTGCAGGAGTATGGACAT
>CALKLP010000114.1 GCA_937991965.1 uncultured Verrucomicrobiales bacterium | reverse complement strand
GATTATGGGACCCCTGCTCACGAGTACTCTAACTGGCCTGTTTTTGAGGGTAAGATTGGGAGCGATTGTTTTGTCCAGTGATATCGAAGGGATGTTTTCGCAAGTTTACGTTAAACCGAAAGACAGAGACGCCCTGCGTTTCTTGTACTCAGAGTCCCTTCATGGCACACCGGCACATTACCAGATGTTGACCCACGTTTTCGGGGCAACGTGTTCGCCGTGCTGCGCAACGTACGCTCTCCGCCGGACGGCGGATGACAACCGTCAAGACTTCCCGCTGACTGCAGTGGAAGCAGTAAAAAACTCGTTTTACTTCGATGATTTTTTACATTCAGTAGACTCTGAAGAAGAAGCGGTTGCACTCACAAAAAATGTCATTGAGCTTGTCGCCCGTGGAGGCTTCAAACTCACGAAATGGGTATCAAATTCCCCAGAAGTAATTCAAGCGGTTTCTGAGATGGGAGCTGGGATCACGGCTGATATAACTCTAAATCTGAATCTTGAAAATGAAGAAGTGAGCCGGTTACTAGGCGTTCAACTTGATGTATCACACGACGAGTTCTTTTTCACTGTAACCTTGGAGAAATTGAACCTTTCAACGCCGTCGCGGCGAACAGTTCTCAGCGACACTTCCGGTATTTTTGATCCTATGGGTTGGTTACACCCGCTTACCCTGAAACCGAGGTTGTTGATCCAACAGTGCTTCGCACAGAAGTTGGAGTGGGACGAAATAATACCTGAAAAAATGAGACTTGTTTGGGGAAAATGGGCAAATGATCTCGCACGTCTTCCGAAACTCCGTATACCTCGCAAGTATTGGCCTGGGAACGAAAAAGCTGTGCACCTGTCTATTCACTATTTTGGGGACGCAAGCGAAGGCGCCTACGGCGCGTGCGCTTATGTAAGAGCCATAACTGAATCGGGAGCATGTCAAGCCTCTCTCCTGATGTCCCGGTCACGCCTGTGTCCGCTTGGAGCTAAGACAATGACCTTAGCGAGACTCGAGCTGCAAGCTGCAACACTCTGCGTCAGACTGGCCACTTTTGTTAGAAAAGAGCTAAAAATTACCCCCGATAGTGAGCACTTTTATACCGATTCTATGATCGCGCTACAGTACCTGTACAATGATACAAAACGTCTAAAAACGTTTTGTGGTAATCGAGTAGCAGAAATATTGTCTGCGACGAAGAGAGAGCAATGGAGACACTGCCCGGGAAACTTAAACCCGGCCGATATGATCACCCGAGGACAGTCAATAGACGAAATGTTAAAACCAGAGTGCGTGTGGTTTTCGGGACCTGCATTTCTGTACGGAGATGAGTCTGAGTTCCCTGAGCCTTACAACCCTGATCCTCTGATCGATGAGGACCCTGAAGTCCGTTCTCCGATAATTGCAGCCACAAATGTGGAAACTTTGCCATTTCAACCGATCATAGACGTGTCGAAGTTTTCGAAACTGTCTACCGTGCTACGAGTCACGGCCTACTGTCTTAGATTCGTGAAAATTCTGAAAACAAAAACAAAGCGACAAGATGCGCTTTCAGCTGCCGAGGTCAGAGACGCAAAAATGTATCTCATGAAAACAGCTCAATTGGAAAAATACGGGAAAGAAATGAACACTTTGAACGATTCTGGCAACGTTCTAAGTTCTAGCACACTGCTAAAGTACACCCCAGTGATGAGAAACGATCTGATTTGCGTGGGGGGAAGATTAGCTGAGGCTCACGTGACCTACTGGCGTCACCAAATTATCCTTCATCCCAAATCATACCTAACAAAGCTCATTGTGCGAGATGCGCATGAACGATTGCTGCACGCGGGTACTGAGACAGTCTTGACACATCTGCGGGCGACTTATTTTATCCCAAAACTTCGTCCCGTGATTAACAAGGAGATAAAAGAGTGCCGGCCATGTCGCCGACTCAACACTCAGCCGCAAATTCCAAAAATGGCACCCCTACCCCCAGCGCGTTTGGCAGAAAATGAACCAGTGTTTACATACACAGGAGTTGATCTCCTGGGACCTTTGTACATCAAAGAACGTCGGTCCACACTTAAAGTATGGGTAGCAATTTTTGTATGTCTGACAACCAGAGCAATTCACTTGGAAGTGATAAAAAAGATGAATACAGACGTGACCATTATGGCGATCAGACGCATGATGGCAAGAAGGGGACCAATCAAATATCTCTATTCAGATCCGGGTTCAAACTTCATTGGAGCAGACCCAATCCTGAGAGAGGGGATCAAAAACTTGAACCAAGACCCAAAATTCAGAGACTATCTAACAGCCACGGAAATTACGTGGATCTACCACGCTCCTAAAGCGTCAAACATGAATGGGGCATGGGAGATACTTGTGAAACCTACCAAGAGAGCGATCCGAGCTGTCCTAAAAGATAGAATTGTCAACGAGGACGTATTAACTACCGTACTCTGTGAAGCAGAGTTCATGATAAACTCTCGACCCTTGACCTATGTCGGACAACTAGGCGAACTGCCGGTTCCTCTGACCCCCAACAACTTCCTCCTCCATCTAAATTGCACGGTGACCGCCCCTGATACATTTACGGATGACGATCTGACCAGTAGACGACGCTGGCGCCAATCACAAATTATTTCTCAGCATCTGTGGGGACGTTGGAAAAAAGAGTATCTCCCCACTCTGGCGATTCAGCAGAAGTGGTTCAGAGAAACGCGCCAACTTAGCGTTGGAGACGTTGTGCTCATCGTTGACAAGGGGGCTCCCCGGGGTTATTGGCCCATGGGCCGGATAGAAGAAGTAACCAAAGGGAGGGATAGTCGAGTAAGGGTTGCGAAGGTTCGAACTAAGTCTGGATTCCTCACCCGCCCCGCTTCTCAATTGTGCGTCCTGGAAGAAGGACACCCATCATTTGATGGGAACCGACTCAAAAACACTTCGTTTCCCCAAGATAAAGCAGGAAGCGAATAATAAAAAGTGACATTTGTTTATGTTAACCATCGTAAATTTGTCTAGTTTGGATATTTTCCCACACCAGATAAGGAACCTCTGATAAAAACGGACTGGTTTGATAAACAATGAGGATAAAATCCGTGAGAAATCACGAGGTGAAAATAAACAGAGAAACGGACTCATGAAGAAAAAACATTTGGAAATCGCGAAAGCGGAAAGTTGCTAAGTGCATGGTACCAAGGGTACAAAGTTCATTTAACCAAAAGTAGTTGTTGATAACTTTAC
>CALKLP010000113.1 GCA_937991965.1 uncultured Verrucomicrobiales bacterium | reverse complement strand
AGAATTTTCTACTACACGTTCCACAGCTGACTACTTTGAATCGTTCTGCACCAACGATCTTAACTTTTTCAAAATAACCTCAGAGTATACACTACTCCCATTATATGGAGAACCAGAAAATTCCTCTTTTGCACCAGAAATTTTTGCTATTCTATTTATCGCTACTCTTCTTCCTTTACCAAAAAGCTCATGCCCTTTCTTGAATTCAAAATGTGCTACATAGTGTTGCCCATTAAAGTCCTTAAAGATATATTTCTCAACTGGCCCATAAAAAGGCTCACCTACCCAAGAGTCTTCTTTAGCAACTTGAATTATATCACTTAAAGATAAATCTCCAGTTTCTAACTTTCCGATTCGCTCCCCCAAAGATAGACATTCTACATACGGTTTAGCATCATCTGTAATTTTCTTATTAGGTTTTAAAGTCGAATTACACCGATAGATTTCAATTATCTCCCCATGTAGCACACAGGTGAAAATTAACATGAAAATATATCGGTGCATAATAGCAAAAAACTTACCCCTCGATCGAAGGAACCGCAATATCGGTATCGACCTCAGCTTCATAGTTGATGCCATCGATGCCGAACCCGAAGAGACGGAGGAACTCTGCTTGGTAGCCATCGAAGTCTGAGAGGTCACGAAGGTTCTCGGTGTTGACCTTGTTCCAGAGTGCATCGACTTCTGCCTGGATGTCAGGCGCCATTTCCCAATCGTCGATGCGCACGCGGCCGTCCTCATCAGAGGCAGCAGAAGCATCGCCATAATAGGTCGCGAAGAGACGATGGATTTGCTCAATGCAGCCCTCGTGATTTCCTTTCTCTTTCATCACCTTGTAGAGCAATGAAATGTAAAGCGGCACCACTGGGATTGCAGAACTTGCTTGAGTCACAAGAGCCTTGTTGACAGAAACAACCGCGGTTTGCGCTCCATACTTAGCGTCAAGAGCTGCGACTGTTTTATCGAGATCTTTCTTGGCGGTTCCGATCGTTCCATTCGTGTAGATCGGCCACGTCATTTCTGGGCCAATGTAGGAATAAGCCACCGTCTTGAAACCCTCTGCGAGAACACCAGCTTCATCAAGCGCGCTGATCCAGTAAGACCAATCTTCGCCACCCATTACCTTCACTGTGTGCTCTACTTCTTCCTGGCTTGCAGGGTCGATGGAGACTTCCGTTACCTCAGCCTTGTCCGTGTTAAGGGTCTTGTTCGTGTAAGTTTCTCCTAGCGGCTTTAGCACGGAGTTAAAGGTTTCTCCCGAATCCGGGTCGGTACGACGTGGGGAAGCTAGTGAGTAGACAATCATATCTACCTGACCGAGATCTTGCTTAATGGTCTCGATCACCTGCGCCTTCAGCTCATGGGAAAAGGCATCACCATTAAAAGATTTTGCGTAGAGCCCAGCTTCCTTCGCCTCTTGTTCAAACGCAATTGAGTTATACCACCCTGCGGAGCCAGAACGCTTTTCACTGCCAGGTTTCTCGAAAAACACACCAATCGTCGAAGCCCCGCCACCAAAGGCAGGAACGATTCGTGAAGCGAGACCGTATCCCGTGGAAGCGCCGATCACGAGGACCTTTTTAGCGACATTCTCTAGGGCTGGCTGAGATTTCACATACTCGATTTGAGCTTTTACGTTCGCGGCACATCCCGTTGGGTGAGATGTGGTACAGATAAAGCCTCGGGTTTTTGGGGTTACTACTGGCATAAATTCTTATTAAGTTCTACGTAACAAAAACACACATAAGCCCGCCGGAGGAAAGGAAAAAATGTAAGGAAGAGGTTAGACAAACCGCTGCCCTAATCTTACCTTCAATCCAATCTCACTTGCCCCCTTCATGTTTTACACTCCACAAAAGCCCCTCTTTCACTTAGGGAAATTTCCAATTGGCGCCACAGAACTCATCATTCTGCTCCAAATCATTGGCACACTCGCGGTCGCTTTTACGCAGGAAAGAATCCTTCCTTTTGTTGCGTTTTCAACCGACGGCCTCCTCACTGGCAAAGTCTGGCAAGTCATCACCTATCCTTTCTTTAACAGTGTTGGCTTCCTCTTTCTCCTCGGACTCTTCTTTTTCTACCAGTTTGGCCGTATGGTCGAGAGTCAACTCGGGCGCTCCACCTTTCTCTACCTCTGTGGGGGCATCATTCTGACCGTGCCTCTCGTCCTCACGCTCTATGCCCTATCGGGAGGAAAACCCTCCATCTACTACGGGAGCCAAATCCTCAGCCTTTGCATCTTCTCTAGCTTTTGTGTTATTTACCCGAACCTACCCACAATGCTGCTTCAGATCCCGATTAAGTGGATGGGACTCTTCTTCCTCGCAGCCTCCTTGCTCGGTGCGCTCCAAGCAGGAGCCTTTGGCCAACTCATCGCTATCATCATCGCAGTTTCCTTTTCCCTCATTATCGTGCAGTCCAAGGGAAAAGCCATTATCAAACTCTTCCCTGACTCTTGGACCCAGCCAGGCCCCTCGAAGCCAAAACGATCACGTAAACCCACGAAAAAATCTCTACCAAAAGCTAAGCTTAAACCAAAGACCAAGATTAAAAGCAGTTCAGAGGTTGATGACATTTTGGATAAAATCAGTGAGCATGGCATACACTCCCTCACTGACGAGGAACGCCAAACCTTGCAAAAGGCCAGGAAGTGAAATGGTCTGGTGAGAACATTCAGCCGCACCTCTCACAACAACCAATCACTTACACCAAAGGCTCACAACGCTTACAAAGACCATCTTCGCGGTCACTTGGTTCGTAGCGGCGGCAACGGGGGCACATTTCGTAGTCGGTCTTAGTGGATTCGGCAGAGAGTTCCGCTCCTTCGCTGAGGTCGAGCTCGGCGATAATGAAAAACTCAGTAAAGAAGTCGCGCGACTGTAGAAGTTCCTTGTGCTTTTGATCCGCTGGGATGGTGAGGGTTACCTTTGCCTCGTTATTCTTGGTGAACTCCTTGGCCTGCACCTTTGCCTCGTTCGCAGTTTGGATGATTCCTCTGATTTTTAGAAGGTCCGCAACGGTGCCTTGCGCTTGGTCAGCACCGAGATCGAGCTGTTCTGGGAAGAGCTGGAGGTGAATGGAGTCTGTGGCTGGGTCATGCCCGGCGTGTTCCCACGCTTCTTCGGCAGTGTATGAGAGCACTGGAGCGAGAAGTCGCACAAGCGATTCAAAGACATGATGCATCGCGGTTAAGGTCGCTAAACGACGCTTAGAGTCCTTGGCATCACAGTAAACACGATCCTTAGTAGTCTCGATGTAGATCGCAGAAAGATCCGCGGTAACGAACTGGTTAATGGTCGTGAAGACCTTACGGAAATCATAGGCCTCGTAACCGGCCTTTGCTTCTGCGATGACGGTATTGAGTCGTTCCAAGATCCAGCGATCAATAAGCGTGTCCGCAGAATCTGCAGTAATTTCAGATAACGGTAAGGCATCGTGCTCGAACTCAAAGCCATTCAAGTTCCCGAGTAAGATCTTAAAGGTATTTCGGATACGACGATAAGGATCAGCGATTTGCTTAAAGAGGTCCTCCCCGAACGGCACAGAGTCTTGCCAATCGACAGAACTCACCCAGAGGCGCAGAATGTCAGCCCCATATTTTTCATAGAAGTAGCTCGCCTCTGTCGGCTTCACCTTCTTAGGTTTTCCATTCTTATCTTTCTCGCCTTGCTTAGACTTAGAGATTTTTGACCCGTCTTGGTTGACCACGAACCCGTGGGTCATGACGGTCTTATACGGAGCCTGATCACGCACAGCACAGGAAAGCATGAGCGAGGATTGGAACCAACCTCGGTGCTGATCCGTTGCTTCGAGATAGAGATCTGCAGGAGTGCTAAGCTCTGGATGCGTATCGAGGACAGAGACATGGGATGAACCGGAATCAATCCACACATCGAGCGTATCACGCCCTTTCTTATAGGTAGATGGCAGTCCAAGACGTTCCGTAATTTCGGCATCAGACATCGTGAACCAGACGTTCGTGCCCTCCTCTGCAAAGAGATCAGCAACCTTCAGGGCGACTTCTGCATCGACCACTGGCTCGCCTGCTTCATCAAAGAAAATTGGAAGCGGCACGCCCCATGTTCTCTGACGGGAAATACACCAATCCGGACGGCCCTCGACCGTTCCATAGATCCGATTCTCACCCCAGTTCGGGAGCCACTCCGTCTTCTTAATTTCACTAAGTGCCGTCTCACGGATTCCACTCTCAACCATCGAGATAAAGAACTGATCGACCGCGCGGAAGATAATCGGCGTCTTGGAACGCCAACAATGTGGGTAACTGTGATGGTAGTTTTCCTTCCCGATGAGTTCACCCTTCCCTGCCAAAATTTTGATGATCGGCACGTTACAGTCGAAGACATGCTCGCCCACGAATTCTTCAATTCCGCAATCCTCCGTAAATTTCCCGAAGTCATCCACCGGCGAAAGCACACCAAGCCCATTTGCCTGACCAGCCATGTAGTCATCAGCACCGTGACCTGGGGCGATGTGCACAAGGCCTGTTCCAGATTCTGTTGTGACGAAATCCGCTCCGATAATAGGAACTTGGCGATCGAGGAATGGATGATTTACCGTTTGCCCAAGCAGTTCAGAACCTTTGATTTCGGTCAACTCGCCCGTTGGCGCGAAGCCCGTTTTCTGTTGAAACTGCTCTAGAAGCTCCTGCGCAATGAGGAGCCTATCAGTCGCGGTTTCGGTAAACTTATTCCCCTCGGCATCCTTCTTATGGAGCTCCTTAGAGAATTCACCATACACGTAAGTAAATTTCTCATGAACGGCCACCGCTAAGTTTGCCGGGAGGGTCCACGGAGTGGTTGTCCAGATCACGACTTTATGGTCTGCCCCTTCGACTGGGAATCCTACGAAAAGCGCGATCGACTTCTTATCCATGTATTCGACCTCTGCTTCAGCAAGAGCGGTTTGCGCCCCGTAGGACCACTGCACTGGCTTCTTAGATTGATACACCGCACCACGCTCAATGAGCTTAGCGAAGGTGCGGATCACACCAGCCTCATACTCTGGAGCGAGGGTGAGATACTTATTATCCCAATCCGCAAAAACACCAAGACGGCGGAACGACTCGCATTGGATATCGATCCACTTACGCGCAAATTCCTCACAACGCACCCGGATTTCCGCAGGTGATTCGTCACGCGCTTCTTGCACGAC
Source organism: uncultured Verrucomicrobiales bacterium (assembly GCA_937991965.1). Classification (GTDB taxonomy): domain Bacteria; phylum Verrucomicrobiota; class Verrucomicrobiia; order Verrucomicrobiales; family Akkermansiaceae; genus WTJZ01. The sequence continues at coordinate 9,856 of CALKLP010000113.1, read as the reverse complement.
CTTGAATTCGATCGGTAGTCCGTGACAATCCCAACCAGGAATCAGCGGAGCCTCAAACCCAGCCATACTTTTCGACTTCACCACGAAGTCCTTAAGAACCTTGTTCAGAGCGGTTCCCATATGGGCATCACCATTCGCGAAGGGAGGGCCATCATGTAACACAAACTTCGGAGCCCCTGCTTCCTTCCGCTTTTGGACGACTTGGGAGTAGAGACCTGCGTCCTCCCACTGGCGGAGACGAATAGGCTCGTTTTGCGCTAAATTACCGCGCATCGGAAAGGTCGTATCCGGAAGAAAAATGGTATCTTTGTATTTAGAAGAGGACTCGCTCATAGCTTATCACGCCATCACTACAAAGACTCTAGCAGGTTGACAATTAAATAGATGAAAATGTTTGCAAGCACTATGCGCCCTGCAAAGCAGTAAAGAGCCAGAACGCCATCATTCCAATCGCAGCCAGAAGGAGAACTAGTAAAACACCGTCTTTCGCCTGATCCATGCGGGCATTACTGGCCTCACCACGGGTCATCTCAACCTTGTGCATTTTCTCACGGCGCTGCTTCAGCACTTCATCAGAGGGAGGCATGATCGCGAGACGCTCTTCCTCCATCTTTTGCTTGCGTTTTTTCTCGTCTAAGAGCCGACGAGGCTCATCCGCGATCTTTTTTTCAAGAGCCGCGATTTGAGCTTCTAATTCTTCTATGGAGTTAGACATTTTTTTAGTTTGAACCTCCGATGTATAGACCCAAAATTACGAGGGTTACAATAACAGGAAGAGAAAACGCAAAACCACGCAGGAGATCACCACCGAATAATGACATCGTATAACCTCCACCGCTTCGTCTCGGCGCACGAGTAAACTCTTTCACCTTCTTTCCAGTATTTTTGCTAATGTATGCGACAAATTGATCGTAATCTGAGGACGCCTTTTCAAGCATTTCCTCATACTTATCTGAAAGCTCCGTCACATCTGCCTCTGACCATGTGGAGGGATCGAAAGACTTAATATTCTTAAGGCTAGCCGTAAAATGCTCTTTCGCCTTACTCAAATCAGAAAGAACTTGATTAGTCTCCAGCACCTTATCATCGATCGTTGGAAGAGAAGCATCGATTTTACTCACAACCTCCTGGTGAAATTCAACAAAAGCCTTTTTACGCTCCTCGATCTGGAGGCGCCTTTCTTCCGCCTTTGCTTCCTCCTCTTTACGGCGCTTGAGATCTTCGAGTAATTTCTGCGCCTCTAGAATTTCGGACGTGTAAGGCTCCCCCGCTTCAGATGTATCTGCTTCTTTGCGCCCAACTTGTAAATTGTGCTGACGATTTTTGCTTTTTGCTGACTCAGACATGATCGTAAATTATGATTAACTTACTTTTATAATTACATTATGAACATTTGACCAGAAAAAAGTTAACTAATCTTAACTATAAAGAATGTTGAAATGAATCAAACTCACCTTCCCTCCATTCAGAACAAACGATTATTCCGTATTTAGACATGAGCGCGAGCTTCTGGAATGGTTAGACTCCCGGACTGGGCGACACATTTTTAACACTCGCTCGCTTTTACCTTTATTCACCACTACATCGTCCTATAATGAGAGGGGGCAGTCCCCAAATTATAAAACCTTATGAAAATCGACGTCGCTACCACCCTACAAAAAATCAACGCCAATAGCGTTCAACTCTGCGATGTCAGATCCCCAGCTGAATTCAACTCCAATAAAATCCATGGAGCGATCAACCTTCCTTTTGACCAGCTAGAGCAGAAAGCAGATTTACTCACGCAAGATCAAGAGATCGTTCTAATTTGTGAGTCTGGACAGCGTGCCCAGAAAGCATATGCCTTACTCGTAAGCAAGGAGTTCTCCTCCCTGTGTATTCTTGAGGGTGGCATGAAAGCATGGAAGAACGCACAAGCTCCATGCGAGCTAGGCAAAGGCGCGATCTCCATCGAGAGACAAGTTCGCATCGCTGCTGGCGCCTTAGTAGCTCTCGGAACCATTTTAGGCATCACGATTCACACAGGATTTTTGGCAATCCCTGCTTTTGTGGGATGCGGCCTTGTTTTCGCAGGGGTAACGGACAGCTGCATGATGGGACTACTCATCGCCAAAATGCCTTGGAACAGAGCATAATCCATCCTTCTAAAAGGAGAAACCCCTGCAAGTCTTATACTTACAAGGGTTTCATTGGTTACGGGAATAGGATTTGAACCTATGACCTTCAGGTTATGAGCCTGTAGTTCACCCTTTTAATATAATGGTTTAATTTATTTTGTTGCAACTATTGTTGCAATAGATGCTTGTAATTACTCTAAAACTGCATCTAATTGCACCCATGAGCAAAGCCGTGAAAAGAACCCGAACCACTGCCAAGAAAACAACAACGACAAATAACCCCTAACAAACTCTCATTAGCTTTGGCTCAAAGAACAGGGGCACTCCAACTGTCTTGAAACGGATAATAATATTCTCACTAGCAGATCACTATGGCACGGTCTTGGCAGAGTTTGCCCAAAACATTTTAATGAGGTAGAGTCTATACTTGTAAGAGCTTTAGATTCTGAGAACCCAGAAATAATTAAAGAAGCCACGAGAATTATTTGTTACTACAATGCGATCGCTGGAGATGCTGAGGTATTACTGAATAAAGCTAAAGAAGACTTCGAAAACGGAATGCCTATTATTATTGATGTAGCTACACGATATTTTCATTCAGAAGCACTTGGTGACTGGTCAAAGAAAGTCTTATTAGCTCAACTTACTTCTGAGAATGAGGAATTTGCTGACCAAGCTGGTAGCTTTATTTGGACACTAAGACGAGAAAACCTAGATGGAAGCGACTACTCTGATCTAATTGTAGCTTACTGTAAATCCAAAGGCAGCTCTAAAAATGTAGATTACGGGATAGACTACTTTACTGATAAGTTTGAAGGGTTACTCCCTGACTCAATTATTGATTTTTGCCAAAACGCAATGAATTATGGACTTTCTAAAGAACAAGGGGGTATTGATCATAATCGCACTCTTTATGACCTACCTGAACTAGTTTTTAGATATTATAGAGAGAATAAAACCCGATCTTCTCAAAGGCAACGAGCCTTGAAACTAATTGATGAAATGTGTAAGCATGGTATTGGTATTCATCATAAGGACTTTAGAGAGATTGAACGCTGACTTGTTATTCTGTAAACGCTTTTATGTATAAGTAGTCACATTCGCCGCCTTCTAGCCCAAAGAGGTTAATAGAATTATAGCCTTCTAGGCTTTCCCATTTTAAAATGGTTTTTGTGGCGTAGCTTGGTGATTTGTAGGGAAGCCCAAATGCTTTTAACGCGCCGGGTGAAAACTTAACGCCGGAGAAGTCATTTACCGTTATCCAGTCAGCTTTACCATTGATAAAAACAATTTCGATCTTCTCGTCCTTATAGACCTTCTTTTTCCCTTGTTTCACCGTTTTAGAGGATTGAGGTTGCCCTAATAGGGAGTTTACTTCTGCGATACTTTTGCCAGCGATAGCTTTCAGATCTATGACGATTTCAATTTCACTATTGTCTTGAGGTAGTTGGGAAAGAGTTTCCTTTGTAATTCTAGCTTGGACAAGAGCAAGCCAAGAGCTTTTGAAGGCTGAATCTTGATTTTCAAAAAGAGTGGTCTTCCCTGTAGAAACAAACTTTTTAAATCCTGTGTATGCTCCGAACGAGTTCTTTCCGTTTACCTCTCCATAGATTGCGTCACCTGTTACATCTGAATTACCGAAAGCAACACCTTTTAATTTTACTGAGCTTGGGTCTTTAAAAAGCTGTTTTACTTTCTTCTCAGTCTGCATTGTGAAATCTCTCTCATAAGAACGTTGTCTTCTTTCTTGAGCTTCTTTTTCAATCTCAGCTTGAGTCATTAGAGGCTCAAGCTCCATTTCTGAAGTTCTATCAATAGCGTCATTTATGGTGAAAAATGTGGAAATAATACCAATTGCAAAAATTCCACCTATACAAATTAGAAACCACTTAAAACATCCACCTTTTTTCTTACTCATAATTAAAGACTTGGGTAGTATTGCCCACCAGTAGCTTGATATACTCTGGTGTTGTAATTGTTCTCGTTCATGGTGCGAAACGCCTCCTTCATTTTTGCCCCGTCATAGCCTTCTAAATTTGCGCATGAGGAAAAAAGAGAAGTCAGGCCAACAGTGATTATGAGGCATGCTATCTTCATTTATTTGATTTAAGTTTGAATTGTGAACTTTTGTCAAACTCAAATCAAAGCTATCACATCGACTCTGCTCTGGTAAGGGTGTTTAATCTTATCTGTGGGCGATGAAATCTCATCACGATTCTTTTCATGGATTAAGGAAAACGGCTTAACTTATGCCGAGGTCGCCCCACACCTAAATATCTCAATCAGTGCATTAAGCACCTACAAGACTAGAGGCTTACCAAATAAGCAAAAACCAATGGCTAAAAAGCTCATGGAAAACTGGTCAGAGATTGTTTCTGTCCGTGAACGCAACAGAGAAGAGCAGACCCTCATTGCCAAAGTTCCAGCATGGAAATTTAATCAATATAACGGGCTAGCTCTTTCAAGGGGCTCACTGATCACAGATTGGATTGTTGCAATTCTAGACGAGGAGCTTGAAAAGAATTCTTGAATTTGATGAACAAACTTACACTTCAGCATCGCTATTCAAAAAAAGCATGAAGTATTTACGCAACATACTTTCTTTCCTCATGGCTCTCATTGTAGCCATTCCTTTGTGTTGCTGTGGAGTCACTCTTTCAGTTTCTCCAAATATTGAACCTATTTCCTCTTGTTGTTCTTCGAACACATCTGATGAAAATTCTCCATGCGAAGAAGGTCAATGCCCTTGTTTAGAGCATTCAAACCAAACTGCTGAATTTTTTGAACCCCTGCTTCCTTTGACATCTAAGTTAAAGTGCATCCAAGCTGAGAAGATTACAGGTTTAGTTGAAATTCCCTCTCTCAGAGAACAGTTGGTGTTTTATGGTGTTAAGCGTCCGCCTCCTCCCGAACCTGCGTTTACAGAGCTGTATTCTATCTATCGGCTTTAGAATGGTATCTGACGACGTTCTCTAGAAGTTCCTAGAGTCATTATATCGTCTTCTCGTTTTTCAAGGCATCGTTGTGCCTTGGTGTTATTCGTTAACACAAAACCTTACCATTCTAATGAAAAAAATTTACTTACCAATATACCTATTTATTGCCCTTATGTCGGGCATTTCCGCAAAAGTCATTTCTTATGACCTCTACGTGGCTGAACAAAAAATCAGTCCCACGGGAAAGGCTGTTAAAGCCTTAACCGTCAACGGTGGTATTCCTGCGCCTACCCTTCGCTTTCGTGAGGGGGATATTGCCAGAATTACCGTGCATAATAATCTCAAGACAGAAGAAACCTCCACTCACTGGCATGGGCTTCTTTTACCAAACCAATACGATGGCGTCCCATATCTAACGACTAAACCCATCAAGCCAGGAATGAGCCACACCTTTGAGTTTAAGCTCCGCCACTCTGGCACATACTGGTATCACTCTCATACTGGACTTCAGGAACAACGCGGTGTTTATGGCTCGATCGTTGTGACTCCTATGGGAGGCGAGAAGGTGAAGACGAATCGTGACCATGTGGTCGTTCTCTCTGATTGGACGAATGAAAACCCATGGAGTGTGATGAAGAACCTCATGAGAGGTTCTGAGGTGTATGCTATTAAGAAAGGAAATGCTCAGTCTATCTATGGGGCAAAAAAGGCGGGTAAGTTAAAAGAATACTTCGCCCGTGAAAAGTCCAGGATGGCGCCGATGGATGTCTCTGATGTCTATTACGATCAGTTCTGGGTGAACGGAAAACAGACCTATGAGCCAGAGGCTAAAAACGGGGAAACAGTGAGGCTTCGTTTTATTAATGCAGGAGCTTCGACTTACTTTTATCTGAGTTCTTCTATCGGTGATCTGAAAATAGTCTCTGCCGATGGGGTGGATGTTGTGCCTGTCAATGTGCCAAAAATCCTCATCGGGATGGCGGAGACCTACGATGTTGTCGTGAAAGTTCCAGCTTCTGGGAAATACGAAATCCGTGCCACTGCACAAGATGGCTCTGGACATGCCTCCGTCTTCTTAGGTTCGGGCAAGCTTCAGCCCGCTTCAGATCCACCTAAGCCCAATCTCTACACTATGGATGAAATGTTAGAAGGAGCAATGGCAAGTATGGGAGATATGAGTGCAAAAGAAGCCAAAGCATCTCTTCATAAATCTCGCCCGCCTGCTCCATATGCCATTCTCAAGTCACCAAAGAGCACAGAGCTTCCAAAGAACCTTCCTGTTCGTGAGGTGGAACTCCGACTCACAGGCGACATGACTCGCTATATCTGGTCATTCAATGGGAAAACCCTGAACGAAGACTCAAAAATCGTGGTGAAGAAAGGCGAGCGAGTTCGCTTTAAGCTTATTAATGATACGATGATGCACCACCCCTTGCACTTACACGGGCATTTCTTCCGCTTGCTCAATGGGCAGGGTGCGTATTCCCCACTCAAACACACTGTCGATGTTCCACCGATGGGGAGGCGCACCATTGAGTTTGAGGCAAACGAGGAGAAAGACTGGTTCTTCCACTGTCACCTCCTTTACCACATGGATGCTGGAATGGCACGAGTTGTCAGCTATGCTGAACAAGGAGAAGACCATGAACCTACTTATGATCCGAAGCTTAAAAACATGAAAATGTGGATGGTGGACGGAAGCATCCAATCTCACATGACGATGGGCATGGCGATGCTCATGAAAGGGAGAGAAGACTACTATGCCATGTGGGAATACGGATGGTATGATCATGAGGAATATGAAGTCGACTTCGGTTGGAAGCACTACTTTAGCCCGAACTGGTCAAGCCTAGCAGGCTATCGACTCACCAATGAGCATGGAGCAGAAAACCGCTTCTTTGCGGGCGTGCAATACCGCTTACCCTACCTCATTTACTCGACTCTTGCAGTAGATAGTGAAGCAAATTTCCGTCTAAACCTTGAGAAGGAATTTCAGCTCACTAGTCGCCTCGGTTTGGGAGCGGAAGCGCAATACGACACTAACCCTGATCTGGAAGAGAACTTCGAGTGGGGCGTCAGTGCTAACTACTTCCTAAACGGAGCGTTCTCCCTTACTGGAGGATATGACTCCGCTCACGGATGGGGAGGAGGACTCCAATTCAGATTCTAATCCTAGAAAACTATGAAGAACTATTTACCTCTATTTGTCATTATATGTGTGTCTGTTTTAGCAGGGATTTGCATAGAATGGGATGAGCGTTTATTAAGCCCTTTTATGCACTCCAGCATGGGAGTATTCCCCCTCTTTTTTGCAGTCTTAAAGCTCATTGATTTGAACGGGTTTGCTAATGGCTTTCAGAAATATGATCTCCTTGCTAAGCGGTCTCGGATCTACGGTCTATGCTACCCGTTTCTAGAGCTAGCCCTTGCTTTGAGCTATCTTGCAGGTGGTGGAGTAGTCACTTATGTTTCTACTCTAATCCTCATGGGATTTGGGGCACTAGTAGTTCTGATCGCTCTGAAGCGAGGCTTGGACACACGCTGTGCCTGTTTAGGCACTTCTCTTGATGTCCCTCTCTCGACTGTCGCAGTCATTGAAAATGTAGGGATGGTTCTTATGGCAATCTTAATGATCATACTATGACCCCAGAAAAACTACACCTGATTACAAACCACTTCCCTATTATAGGAAGTGTCATCGCAAGCGGCATTTTATGCCTAGGTCTTATCAGCAGAAATCGCGTTCTGATCTTTACTGGACTAGGAGTAACAATCTTTTCTTTTCTCTTCCTTGGCATTGTCATGGGGGCTGGAGAAGAAGCGTATTTCCGCTACTCGGGAACTGGTGAACGCGCGACGTTCATCAGTGCAGAAGGTAAAAAGATGATGAGACTCCATGAAGAATGGGCACATGGAGTCTCTAAGATAGGATATGCTTCACTCACCTTAGCCATTCTTGGCTCAATATGGGTGATGTGGAAGAAAAGGGGGCTGACATTACTCAGCCTCTTTATCCTGATCTTAAATCTCACCTTTTTTGCCTTAACTATCAAAGTCGCAGACTACGGAGGAAAAATCCGCCGTCCCGACTTTATTCAAACCAAATAAATATAACGAAAAACAAAAATTATGACTAATAAAACATATACCAAAATTGCCGTAGCGAGTCTCACTCTCGCTGTTCTCCCTACTACCGTTCATGCAGAAGGTTTCTTTTCTAAACTCTTCGGAGGAAAAGAAAAGGCAGAAGAATTTTCTGCCAAGCCTTACCCCCTCAAGACCTGCCTTGTAAGCGATGAGAAACTTGGAGAAATGGGCGACCCTATCAGCATGATTCACGAAGGGCAGGAGTGGAAGTTCTGCTGCAAGCCCTGTGTGAAAAAATTCAACAAAGCTCCTAAGAAATACACCGCTCTTCTCGCCAAAGCGACCAATAAATAAACCCTAAATCAATAATAACTAAATATAAAAATATGAAAAACATCATCATTACCACCACCGCCGTATTCGCCCTCTTAATTAGCTCTTGTGCTACTTCTGGCACAGGAAATGTGAGTGGGGCGAAGCCTTACACCTCAGATAAGTGCATCGTCACCGATAATAAACTCGGCTCTATGGGAGACCCTGTAACCAAAGTCTATAACGGACAAGAAGTGAAATTTTGTTGTGCGCCCTGCGTGAAGAAATTCGACGCTAATCCAGAGAAATATCTGAGTAAGCTGAATTGATCCTCATACTCAACGTCATTCACTCCTTTACAAAATGAGTGAATGACGGTTTTTTAAACAAACCACCTTCTTGAAAACTCTTATTAACGGAAATGGAATTCGTTCGCATCATACTCTCTAGCATCATGGCACTTTTGGTTGCCATGCCAATGTGTGTGCGGACACTCCTTTTTACCTGAAAAGGAGAACCAAGAGCACTCTTGTTGCCCTCATCATGAAGAAGATAAAGAGTCGAGAGAGCCAGGGCATGATTGTGAGCTATCCCACCACGATCAGCTTTCTTTTACTTCAACCTAGATGGGCGTTCAGGGTCATGGACACTCGCACCTCAATTGCGAGTTTCCTTGGCTAATCAAGATGAATACTCGATTGGTGATGGAGAATGGAGAGCAGGATTATCTCTTGGTTATGAAACCGAGACGGCAAACTGGTTTGTTGGTGTTGGCACGAGTGCTTGGGTATTTGAGGATGATGGTTCATATCTTTTAAAGGCAGGGTTGGCTCTTTACTGGAAATTTACCGATACAATCCACGGAAGAGCAGAATGGAAACATGACTTTATTGACTATAGAGGTGTACTCGATCATGGTAATGGTGAGACTGTCAAAATCGGTTTAGGGTTTGTTTTCTAAAACTTAGATTTGTTTAGAAATTCTTTGTCGCAACGCTTGTTGCAATAGATCGTGTTAAAACGTGCATGTGAGTGCAATTCACTGCAATTTGAACACTTGTCCATTTAAAAGGAAAAAGCCCCTTAGTTATTGTGAACTAAAGGGCTTTTATTGGTTACGGGAATAGGATTTGAACCTATGACCTTCAGGTTATGAGCCTGACGAGCTACCTGACTGCTCCATCCCGCGATTAAGGAGGAGTGTTTTAATATACTATCTTAAAATAAACAAGCTCTATTTCAGAAAAAATCAACGGAGGTTTCCATGGACTTGAAACTCAGTTTACGGTAACTCTCAGATATGGTGCGGAATTTCATTTTATTGAGTTTTTTAGTCCTCATTGGTGCAGTGGCTGAGTCCCGAAGCTGGACAAGTTCTGCGGGCTCTGAGATTCAGGCGAAACT
>CALKLP010000112.1 GCA_937991965.1 uncultured Verrucomicrobiales bacterium | reverse complement strand
CAACGACATGAAAATATCCGCGCATTTCTCTAAGTTCTCACGCTTCTCAAAGGCGTCCCCCTCTCCATCTCGCACGCCTATGCGTTGGAGGCTCACCTCAACCGGCAGAGAGAGCACAAACACGAGATCAGGCTTCGTCGCGAAGGCCTCATTCTGCGCTCGGATCACGGCAGGGTCCATGCCTCTCGCGCCTTGGTAAGCCATCGTAGAGTAGTAATAACGATCCAAGATCACAATCTCGCCTCGCTCTAAGGCCGGGTTAATCAGGTCATTCACATGCTCCGCGCGGTCCTTTAGGAATAATTGTAACTCCTCCTCTAGCGAGTAACGCCCCTCTGGCCGGGTTGCGGAACTACGTAACATGACACCATAGGTCCCGTTAGTCGGCTCAAACGAGGTCGTCACGGTATGCCCGGCACGCTCAAGGGCGGCTTGTAGTAGCTTCACTTGTGTTGACTTTCCCGTGCCGTCAATTCCCTCGAATACGATAAACATACCCTAGGAATACACGAACCTGACCGCCAAGATCAATAAAAGGATCAAATTCTTTGTGGGGATTATGAGGTGATTTCATTTCACTTAGCCTTGCACAATGCCATTCCCATGGTTAATTCCCTCTTATGAAGATCTTACTGTTTGGGGTTTTAGGATGTCTTTTCCTCGCGAGTTGCGGAGAAAAACAAGAACTCACGTCTAGTGAAACGCGAGCCGTCACCACGCTCGATGAACGTCCGATTCCCCTCTCTCCAACCAGTGCCGACCGCTTTGAGCCGCCTGGAACACCCAAAGCTGAGTCTACCGAACACGTGCATGGGGAATCCGCTGCTAAAGGAGGCTTCACTTACACTGCAGGGGAAGGGTGGACCGCGAAGCCAAAAACACAGTTTCGCCTCGTGAACTACGTTCTCCCTGCGGGAGGCGAGATTTACCTCTCAATCACCGGAGGGGGCGTACTCCCGAACTTAAACCGTTGGCTCGGTCAATTCGGACAAGAGAAAATCTCCGAGAGTGAGCTTGCGCAGATGCCTACCGTAACAATCCTGGGCGAAGAAGGGGTATTAGTCGAAGTCACAGGGGCATACGCCGGCATGGGGAAATCCAAGCAGGACAACATGTCTCTCCTTGGCACCTTGGCAGAAGTCGATGGCCAGCTCATCTCCGTCAAACTCATCGCCACTCCCGATGAAACGAAGGAGCAGAAAGCGGCTTTCATTACCTTTTGTGAATCGCTTGCGAAATAATATCACCCGTGCTACCTCCTCTCTAACTTCTCGCATTCCCTCGTGAAAACACTCTTTAACTTCCTCACCAGCCTCCGCCTTGCCAGCGTCTTACTGCTGCTTCTGATGGTGCTCACCTTTTTCGGAACGATCGAGCAGGTCGACCACGGGCTCTACGCCACCATCAATAAATACTTCACCTGGAAAAACTACATCGTCCTTCCTGACATCCGCATCAACGGCAAGCTGCTACCGATCCCCCTCCCCGGAGCCTACTGGGTCTGCGTGCTCCTCTTTATCAACATGTTTATGGGCGGCATCGTCCGCATTCGGAAAGGATGGAAAAAGGCCGGCATCATCGTCTCCCACTTTGGGATTCTTCTCATGCTCCTTGGCGGGTTTGTCACCCACCACTTCTCCGAGCGCGGTTACATGTCGCTTTATGAAGGTGAAACGAGCAACTTCGTGCAGTCTTACCATGATCACTCGATCGAAATCAGCCTCCTGAATGATCAAGGAACCGCAGAAGAGGTCTATGTCTTCCCCCACGAGATCACTTCTAAGATAAGCAAAGATGGTAAAACCCCTGTCAAACTCGTCCATGAGAAGCTCCCTTTTAGCTTTGAGGCCAGTCATTACCTCAAAAACTGCCGCCCGCGCATGGTGGGACCAATCATGGCCGGCCAAACTCCCTCGGTCGATGGATACGCCCTCTTCGCAGTCGCCACAGACAAGGCAGACGAGGCCAACCTCAATGGATGTTACCTAAAGTCTTCCACCGGGGAGGAAATCCTGCTTTTCTCCGGAGCCTTTACTCCGCATGTCATCGACCACGAAGGGAAGAAATACGCGATTGCCCTCCGTAAATCGATCTGGCCAATGCCTTTCTCCGTGCAGCTCGATGACTTCAACGCCGAGTTTTTCCCGACCGGTAAGCCCAAGAAATTCGAGAGTTACGTGACCCGCATCGAGAACGAGATCACCAACAAAGTGAAAATCTACATGAACCACCCAATGCGTTATGAAGGGTTCACCTTTTTCCAAGCGAGCTGGGGACCACCAGACGGCGCTCCGGGCGACAAGCTCTACTCCGTCTTCGAGGTCAAGCAAGACCCTGCTGACCAGTGGCCGCTCTACGCCATTCTCGTTACCACCGCCGGACTTCTCGTCCACTTCGGTTACATGTTAATCGCCTTTATTCTACGACAAACCAAAAAGAAAGAAGCAAAATGAAACGTTGGATAGTATTAAGTGTTTTGATCGCTCTGGTCGTAGGCATGACCTCCTGGGCCGCACGTCAGGTTCTCGCTAAGGATAATCCCATCGTGCTCGAATATGAGCCGTGGACTGAAGAAATCGAAGAAAAGATCGCGGAAATTCCCGTGCACAATGGCGACCGAATCAAGCCCCTCTCCACCTATGCCAAGGTGATGATGGTGAAGTTTCATGGTTCCCGATTGATCAAGTTCGAGACCCCAGAGGGAGAAAAGGTCAAGATCGGTCCTGAGGCCTTCATGCTGGACGCCCTCTTCCGCCCCCAATATTCCACCACGCACCCCATCTTCAAGGTAACAAACGCGGAGATTCTGAATGCGCTAGGAATGGAGACCAAGAAAGCCTCAGATTACTACTCCTACAGCGCCCTCGCGCCTCATCGCGAAGAGCTCTATGAGAAGGCCGCCGATTACGAGGAAATGAAAAAGAAGCCGGAGGCAGAACTCTCCATCCTGCAATCCATGACGCTCGATCTCGCACGCAATGTTCGCGAGTATGAAACGCTTCTCACCTACTTTAACTTCGCCCGTAGTGGTATTGTCCTCCCTCGCATTCCAGGCGCAGATCCCGATGAGAAACTGAAGTTTGTCCCCACCAGTAGCTTCATGATGACGATGGGTGAAATTCAGCGCATCATTCAAGAGTCGAATGCCTCCGGAGGAGAGCTCCCGAAACATCTCATTCCCGTTCTCGATCAGCTCCGCAACCATGTCAACGACGGAAAATACGGACCAATCCTCTTAGCTCCCAATGCGGAGGAGCTACAGTGGACTACCGTCGGGGAAGCTCTGATGGGCGTCTTTCAAGGAATGGATCCCGATCCTACAAAAACGATTGTCGGTGTCCAACAGCTAGAAAACCTCTACGAAGCCTACAAAGTCGAAGATCAAGATATGCTCACCGAACTGGGCAAGACCATCGCACTCTTCCAAGGGAGCATGACCGAAAAGCAGCGAAAAGACTTCAACCTAGAAGTCGGCTATAACCGCGCGAGCTGGTTCTTTGTGGCCACCTTCCTGTGCTTCCTCCCCGCCATGATCTTGATCGTGCTCAGTTGGCTCGCCCCTAACAGTAAGTTTGGTAAACTCTTATCTGGCATCACGTGGATCTTTTCTTCACTCGGGCTCGGACTCACCATCGCGGGGATTACGCAGCGCGCCCTAATTATGCACCGCCCACCGGTCGGGAACCTCTACGACACCATCATCTTTATCGCGGCAGGCGTCGTGCTAATCGCCCTCTTCACAGAGCTTGTAACGCGCCGTAAGCTCGCCCTCGGGATCGCCCCATTCATTGGGTTCTTCCTCCTCGTTCTCGCCCATCTCTATGAAGTCGAATCTGGTGTCGACAACATGGAGCCCCTCATCGCCGTGCTCCGCTCGAACTTCTGGTTAACAGTGCACGTCCCAGTGATCACTCTCGGCTATGCTGCTGGGTTAGCCGCCTGGTTGTTCGGGGTGGTCTATGTCTTTGTGCGCCTCTTTGGCCTGCACAAGGAAGACCCCTCCATCCGTCGTCTGCTCACTCGCATGACCTACGGTGCGGTATGCTTCTGCTTACTTCTCTCCCTCGTGGGCACCGTTACAGGCGGCATCTGGGCGAATGATTCCTGGGGACGCTTCTGGGGCTGGGACCCGAAGGAAAACGGCGCCCTCATGATCGTGCTCTGGACCCTATTCATGCTTCACGCCCGCGCTGGTGGGGTCATCAAGGAATGGGGCATCCACCTCTGCGCGATCTGCACCGGTCCGATCGTTGTCTTCTCCTGGTGGCATACGAACCTCCTCGGCGTCGGTCTGCATTCCTATGGCTTCTCAGACTCCAAGGCTGATGCGGTTTACCTCTACTACACCTTTAATGTCGCCTTCCTCGCTCTGGGCTTAATTACGGCCTGGGCTCAATCGCGAAAAGGAAACAAGAAATCCGCTGTTGCCAACTCATGATCGAATACGCGACGTACCAACTCTCGCAAAAAGCCGCTCTCAATCGCCTCGACCTCTCCTCCGTGCGCGAGGGCATGCTCCTCCGCTTCGATGGTAAGTATGCCTGCGTCCATCCCTGGCCCGAACTCGGAGACCCCACACTCGCAGAATGCATCGCTGATCTAAAAGCGGGTCGAGAAAATCAGCTCTTAACGCGAGCCTTCTACGCCGCGGAGCAGTTTGGGAACCTCATCGCAGACGCCCCGGAAATCTCTAGCCACGCCACCCTTCCGCAGCTCAATGGCACGCCTGTCCTAGCGGCCGTCGACGCTGGGTTTAAAGCCACCAAAATCAAGCGGGGAAAAGACTGGATGCGCCTCCGCAAAAAGACCCAAGCCTTCATCGAAGGATACCCCTGCCTTCGCTGGCGGATTGACTTTAACGGAGCCCTAACCTCACACCGCGAACTCTCCCAATTTCTCGGCGCCATGCCCCGTCACCAGATCGACTTCATCGAAGACCCCTTCTCTGACCCAAAACTCGCCGAGACATGGAAAGGCTTCCCCATTGCCTACGACCGAGTCATTCCAGAAAATCTCGACCTCGAGCACAATTACCTCATCGCTAAGCCCACGATCCAGTCCCTCGAGACGATCGAAGAACTTGCAGGCACGCATCCAGAAAAAGTCATTTTCACCAGCTACATGGATCATGCGGTCGGACAACTCTTCGCCCTCCAGGAGGCACAGCGCTTCTACAAAAAGCATAAGGTCAAAGCGCCTCCTCTCTGCGGTCTCGTAACCCAAGGGCTCTACGAGGAAACATCTTACGCTTCACTCTTGGGTGCCGCCTCACCCACACTCAACCATCCTCCGCTAGAGCAGCTAATTGAGTTATTAGAGAACGAGAATTATATTGCTCTTTAAAGCCTCTCAAGATCTTTTTTATTGGAAAAAAGTTACAGTTTCTTTATCACAGTCTCTGTGAACAAGCTTAGACACTTTCTTACCTTCCTCTGTATTCTTGCGCTACCACTTACCGCGCAGAACACGACCGTTACTCTTCCGGAACAACTCACACCTTCGACTGAAAAATCTGCGTCCTCACAGGTCATCATTGAGCTCTACAAGCAAATCGAGGTCTTACAAACAAACCTGAAGGATCAAGAATCCCCGAATCAAAGCGAAGATTTAGCCAAATTACACCAGCTCGAACAAGACTTCGAAACCAGCGTTGTCGGAGAAGAAGTGATCGACCTCTACGCAGAAGAGGAAGAACAATCCACCCTTGAGGAGGAGTTCATGAATATTCTGCAGCCCTTTTTTGGTGCGATCAAGGAGACCACGGCCTCGCTCCGTGAGAAGGAAGATCTTCGTCTCGCGATTGAACAACTCAAGGCGCAAGGAGAAGGTTCTGGCAAGGCAGTGGAGCAGATTAATGCCTACATCGCAGAGCATCAAGGGGGCTCCCCTGAATTCATCCAAAAACTCACCGATCTACAGGCTGATTACGCGAGTCGCGCCAAACTGGCGAATGCTAAGAGCGCCACCTTACAGCAGGTGCTCGATGAAATCAACGCGAAGAATACGAAGCCGATGGAATCCGCATCCGCTAAATTCGCCGCCTTTATCAAGTCTACAGGGCTTCACCTATTGATTGCCCTCCTCGTTTTCTCGCTCGTATTCTTCGGGGCGAATTTCGCCTTCAAGAAGTTCATGGAATACAGCAAGAAGAATAAGGGGGCGTCTCAACGCTTCAGTTATGAATACCTCGCTACCATTGATGGGGCTGTATTTTTAGGTTCGCTGGTGCTAGCGACCTTGCTCATCCCAATCGTCTTTCTCCTTTGTAACAACTGGCTTTTGATCAGTGTGTTCGCGCTGCTTCTCATCGTCGTTTTCTGGATGGTAAAAGATAAAATCCCCGACATGGTGGAGGAGGTGCGCTTGATCTTGAACATTGGCGCGGTCAGGGAGCAAGAGCGCATTATTTTCAATGACCTTCCTTGGATTGTAGATGAAATTAAGTTCTACTCTCGCCTTATCAATCCCAACCTTGAAGGCGGGCGACTCCGCATTCCACTGGGAGACTTAGTAGGCATGCACTCCCGCAGCTTTAAAAAAGATGAGCCTTATTTCCCTTCAGAAAAAGGAGACTGGGTTTTGCTAGAAGATGACGTCGTGGGCGAAATTACACGTCAGACGATCGAGCACGTCACGCTCAAAGAAGTCGGCGGCAGCATGCGATCCATCTCCACTCCCGCCTTCTTAGAAATGAACCCGGTCAACCTCTCCGCCAACGGATTCCGCTCCAGCATTATCTTCGGCATTGATTACAAGTATCAGGCGATCGCCACTACGGAGATCGAAAAGCAAATGGAAGCTTACATTAAAAAGGAACTACTCGCTGAGCTCGATGATCCTGCGCAGTTAAAGGACTTTTTCATTGAGTTCGCAGAGGCAGGCTCTTCATCCCTCGATTACGAAATCAACGCCGAATTCACGGGTGATGTCGCTCCTCTCTATAAGGAAATTGGCTGTTACCTCCAGCGCTTCGCGCTCAATGCCTGTAACGAATATGGCTGGGAGATCCCCTTCACGCAGATCCAGATTCATCAAGCGAACAATTAAACCGCCTGACTTGCGCTGCGCAGTGAGATGTCACCGATTTCGACATTCAGCGGAGTTTTGAGGATATGCATGACCTGATCTGCGATTTGGCGAGCGGTGAGAAACTGGATCGCTTCCTTCGTGGCCTTCAATTGATCTTCTTTTCCTTGGAAGTAAGTATCCAGTAAGGGAGTATCGACAAAACCGGGCGAGATGGAGGAAATTCGCGTCGGATTGCCTTTACTACGCAACTCTAGCCGAAGCGCCTCAGTAATGGCACGCACTGCGAATTTCGTCGAGGCATAGAACCCTCCGCTAGGCGGAACACGATGCCCACTCATGCTGGAGATATTGATGATCTGCCCGCCTTCTTCTGGGAAACTCTGCAGAGAAAGGTGGGAACAATAGGCGAGAGCGCGCACGTTCACCTGCCACATCTCGTCCCATTCTGCCAGCGCCCCATCTGCGATCGGCGCACTGTAGGCTCTCCCCGCATTATTGACAAGGATATCAAAAGCGCCAATCTCATGAAAGGCACGCTCCAAGGCGGAGCCATCTGTGAGATCTACTGGGATATGCTCCACAGCAGTCAAAGGCGGTGCAGTACGACATAGTGCAATGACATGCGCACCGTCAGACAAAAGTTGTTCCGCCAAGGCTAAACCGATTCCACTGCTCGCCCCTGTCACAACTACCCTCTTTCCGTTAATCTTCATCGCTCAGAGCCATAGCAACGAATGAGTTGCCCGAATAGAATTATTTCGCTAGAATGACCGCATGCTCTACGTAGTAAAAATTCTAATCAGCGCTACGCTCATTGTGTTGATCAGCGAACTCGCTAAGAAAAGCGCGCATCTAGGAGCCATCGTTGGGTCTCTGCCTCTCGTCTCTCTGATCGCGATCACCTGGATGTTCTACGAATCCAATGGTGATATAAAGCGCATGCAGGACTACTCGATTGGCGTCTTTTGGTATGTCTTACCTTCCTTGGTATTCTTCTTACTCTTTCCCGCATGCCTCAATAAACTCCCTTTCTGGGGTAGCATGCTCATTGCCAGTGCCGCGACTTTTCTCGCGTATTTAGCGATGGTCTGGGGGCTCGGGAAGTTTGGGATGAAATTGTGAGAATCACTCTAAATCCCGGTAGCGCTCTAGGTCCTTCCGTAATGTCTTCGAGGTCATTGTCATCGTAGGCTTGGTCGTATGAATCCCCGTCTCTGCGAGAGCGGCAGAGACCCACTGATTACACATTCTCGGAAAATAATAGGAATAAGGTGATTTAATGAAGTAGCCGTGTCCCCATTTGGCCGCCCGCAAGGTAATAGGCTCAGTCGCATCCGAGGAACTGTAAGAAAAGCTCTGATTCAGGAAGTTTGCAAGCTTCGCGCCTCCTGCCGCTGGAGCCTCTACCCGCGTCACGCGGAGCTCCGGAAAGGTTGGTTCCACCACCGTATTAAACGCCACCACCTGAACGATGCTCTCGCTCGGCCAAAAGAGTGCGTTGGGCACATCCTTCATCCCCCAGCGTTGGGTGTACGCAATGCGGTCTCCCCAACCGAAGCAGAGATATTTATAGGATTTCACGGATTTAGGAAGCTTACAGCCATGCTGTACAAGCCAACTTGTTTCCACCACAAAATCAGCATGCAGATCTCCACAGACGATCCACAGAGGCTTTGTTTCCTCCACCTCAGAAACCGGAGAACTGACTGGTAAGGAAGCATATGGAAAATGCACGCAAGAGGTAAAGAGCGTGAGAGAAATTAAGGCTACAACAAGCAGTTTCACAAAACCTACTTAATCAATTTCTCTAAGTTGAAAACAAAAATCGAAGCTATCTTTCACTTGTATTAGCTAGAAAGCAAATTACCATAGCTGTCATGAAAGCATTCCCCCTACTCACTGCCATACTCGCCCTCCCCTGCATAGCAGAACCCTATAAGATCGCTGCTACAGAGGCGATCACTGCACGCGTCAATGACGCAGAAACCCGCCTCGCCAAAACTGAAGGGGGACAACTCCTGTGGGAGTCGATCGAGGCACATGGGGGCTTGTCTCAATGGTTTGCGAACGGGCTTTTAGAATTCCGATGGACTTATAATATGGATGATATGGGCGTCCAGATAGACACTTCTCAGGTGATCGATACGTGGTCGTCCCGCGCTCGACACACTGGGCATGGAGTAGTTGAGGGCGTAACCTTTGGCTGGGATGGAACAGCAGGCTGGACCTCTCCGGAAGATGCCAAAACTCCGTTTCCTCCATCATTCTGGGCACTCACTCCATATTATTTTGTTGGGGTTCCTCATGTTTTAGCTGACCCGGGGACCGTTCATGAGAAGCTGGCCGACCAGATCCAGTATGACGGAACACTGTATGATCAAGTTAAAGTCACCTATGAAGTCGGAACAGGAGAAACCCCTGACGACTACTACATCGCCCTAATTCACCCGAAGACGAAACAGATTAAAGGGGTGCGCTATATCGTCACAGACCCACGCATTACAGGAGGCAAAAAGGCGACGGCAGAGAAACTCCTCACCTATGAAGGTTGGCATGATCTATCAGGGGTTCTTTTCCCAAAAAGTCACCTCTCTTACTCCATGGATGGTAACACCGTAGGCGAAAAAGTTCGATCAGCAATCGTCAACGATGCAAAATTCCTCGGAGAAGCTGAAATCTCTTTTGGCAAAAAGTAGAAAAGCTCTGAGCCTATTCTAACTATTTAGTCACTAATTTTTATTGAATGATTTCATCGAGAAATTTTCAATGCAAACTACGTAAGGCACACTAATAACTGTACAAGAAAGTGCTCCTGTCGCATCAACAACAGGAGCACCAAAAACTACAAAATGATATTGTCGACTTAAGGCTTAACACGCTTGCGACGTGCAACAAGAGCAAGCCCTCCTAGCCCTAGAAGAGCTGCTGAGCTAGGCTCTGGGATTGCATCAAGCTCAAACGATACATAATATCTCTCTTGAGCAAGATCTAGACTATCTGTAGTGTATGTGATAGTTTGGGTCGTAGCGGTAGCGCCTGTGAATAAAAACGAGTCCCGAGAATGTGGGCTACTAACGATTCCTGCGGTAGTAAGTACTTCTCCCGCAGTATATGCTACTGGAGTTGTAATTGCAGCGCCTCCAATATCCCATGATCCCACCGAAGTAGAAACTGTTGCGTCCGTATCTAAGGCTACACCCATAATGGTGCCTCCTCCGATCCCTTGACCTCCAGTACCTTCATGAGTTCCCCATGTCATTGAAACGAAGCTAAAATTACCGTCAGTAATTGTTACGTCAACTGTTGTCGAATTCGATGTTCCAACTTGGGCCCCAAAAAACTCTACGCCATCTCCTGTTGAGCTGAGAGTTGAGCTGTAAGGGGTAGTGACGGTGAACGTACCAACCTGAACTCCATCGGCAAATATAGCGCCAGAACCGGCATTGTTAGTGTAAGTTGCTGTGGTGATAACTGCGGCACTTGATATTGCCATTGTTGAAGCGAATAATAGTAATGTATTTTTCATAATATTGAGTGAAGTCTTTTTAAAAAAATCTTCATACATACTACTCTCACCTCGTTAATTTTTAGGGCAGTGGCATAAAAAAACTTTTAATGTTATATTTCTCATGTATGAATAAAGGCCTACTGCCTGAAACCTCGATGAGCTTAAATGAAACAAGCCATACTCTATTAAAACAAGCCCTTGATCTTGATGATCAAGAAGCTTGGTCCACTATCAATGAGCGCTACAGGCAGTTTTGCTTCTATATTTTTGGTCAAATGAATTTTAATGAAGCCGATAAAGAAGATCTTACACAAACTGTACTTGTTAAATTAGTAAATCACCTTTCTGGATATGATAGAAACAAGGGAAGCTTTCGCGCGTGGTTAGCTCAAATTATCAAGAATACCGCATTTACACATTATAATAAGAGGAAAAACCAAAGCGCTTCGATTTCGCAATTATCATACGAAATTGATACTCTAAGCTCGAACACGGATCACGAAAATTCCATTGAAAAAGAGTGGGTTTTATACATTTCCAGTTTAGCACTTGATCGTGTAAAAGCATCGTTTACGGGGAAATCTGTTGAAGTATTCGAATTAGGATTAGCAGGGAAAAGCACTGAAGAAATCGTCTTAATAACAGGGTTAAAGGTATCATCTGTATATTCTGCTAGAAAAAGAGTGAAAAAACTTCTGCTACGTGAAATGGAATCACTAAAAAATGAATTAGAACTCTAAACATGATTAATGAAAAAAACCATGCTTATATTCCAAACGAGCTATTAAGAGGTGTCATAGACTCTGACCTGCTTACCGATTCAGATAATTTAAGTGAAATCTGCCCTGCATATACTAGTTTAACTCAGACTTCTCAACAGTATTATCGTAACAAACAATTAATTGGGAAAGGAGCACTGAAAGAAGTTTATAAGTGTTATGATGAGAGATCAAAGCGGTATGTAGCAGTTGCCATCCTCCGAACAGATCTCCCTGTCGACTATTATGATCAGCTCATTCATGAGGCCTGGCTTACTTCTAGTCTGAACCATCCGAATATCATCAAAATATATGAAACAGCAATCTCTACAGATGGGTTGCCTTACTTTGTAATGGATCTTAAGGGTAATACCACCTTACAAGACTATACAAAATGCCAACCCCAAGAAGAATTGCTAGCCGCTTATTCGAAAATATGTGATGCTATCGCTTATGCTCACTCTATGGGGATCATTCATTTAGATCTAAAACCTGCTAATATTCAATGTGACCACTATGGGGAAGTTCTCGTATGCGACTGGGGATTAGCAAAGGTGTCAGAGGATTGCGAAAAATCATATCCCGAGTTAGAGCATTTATTTCAAGCGCAGCATCTTACTTTATTTGGGCAGATCAAAGGCTCTATAGGTTTCATGGCTCCCGAGCAGGCAGAAAGCAATGAATCTAAAGACCAAAGAACTGATATTTTTGCTCTCGGTTGCATTCTCTACTATATTGTTACCGGAAAACGCCCCTTTCAACAAATAGAAGATATGGAAATATCCAAGCATGGAGGGGTAAATTATAAATTTGAAGAACTTCGCAAAATCCCCAAAAGCCTAGCTGCAATCATTATAAAAGCAACTAAGTATAAACCCGAAAATCGTTATCAGTCTGTAGAATCATTGCAAAAGGATCTACTACTATATACCACAGGTCATGCTACAAAGGCAGAGAGAGCAAATGTCATACGTAAATCTAAGTTATTTGTTATTCGCCATTCTAAATTCATAACAGTGTCCGCTCTATCATTTTCACTAATATGCGCCTTAAGCGTTGTAGCTTTTAAGAGACAGCAGCTTATAAAAGAAAGCGAAACTCAAGTAGATATTTTACACGAGGATATCGAAAACATGAATTATCAAAATAGGCTTTTTGAAGATTTCGCCTTGGATAGCGAGATCCTTTACTCAAAACTAGATGCATTATTAGATGAGTTTATTCGTGCGAGTGGAGAATTAGAAGAGCCGATTCAAGCTCACTCAGAATTAGATATACTTGTAGAAAAAACACTAAAAATCGACCCTCTCAATCTAAAAGCTAGGCAAGCCCAATTTAGATCTAACATAGGAAAAATGAACTTTGCCGCTGTATTAAAAGAAAATCCTATCCCTAGAATTAGAAAAGAGTTTTATGATTACGCTTCACTATGTCCAAATTATGCCTTCTCAAGAGACAATCGACCCACCATACAAGAAATGGTTAATTTTGTACAAGCCGCTGAGACAATTCCGAATATCAATACTAGGTTAATGTCACAAATCATTCAGTACGATGTCGCCACTCGTCAAGATATGTCGCAGTATGGTAATGTGGTAACTGCAGTGCTAAAACTACTCAACATGAGCACTGAAGATTTTTCTGCACAGATGGATGCTAAGTATGAAACAATGCTTATAAAATCATCAAAACACATTAGACTTGAACTAATCCATAAGCTGCGAAGCCCCATGAAATACTTGCCTCTACGCAATTTAGTTATTTCTGGTAGTGGAAGTATTTATCTCAATGATCTTGATAGCCTAGAAATTAATACTCTGGATTTGAGAGAGATAGATCGTGTAATAGTTTCTAAGCAAATTGAAATCAAAGGGTTAGAACGTATTATCATCCATCCAAATTCTTACTTGAAGAAGAGGCTCAAAAAATACATCACTTCTCCACTTGATTATCGCATTATTGAGACAGAATGAATTTTTCATTCTTGAGCATACCCTAACAGGGCTCTCAATTTTTTCTTTTTAAGGTTTATCCAATAGGAGAAAGCGTAGTAGAAGCTCACGTATGTCACACGCTCCTCGTTCTCCCGAATTGCTCTCCCCTGCCGGAAACTGGGACTGCGCTAAGGCAGCTGTCGCCAGTGGGGCGGATGCGATTTACTTTGGGCTCCCCAAGTTCAATGCACGCATGCGGGCGAAAAACTTTACGGACGAAGATTTACCTGAGCTCATGGCTTACCTACATCGTTACGGTGTGAAGGGGTATGTCGCCATGAATACCCTTATTTTCACGGAGGAGCTGGACGCCGCCATCGAGCAACTGCAGCAAATGGAACAAGCCGGAGTTGATGGCGTAATCGTTCAGGACCTAGGGCTCGCACGACTCGTAAATCGGGTCGCTCCTAGCATTGAACTCCATGCTTCTACCCAAATGACACTAACGTCACCTGAGGGGCTCTCCTTCGCCTCTCGCGTTTTCACGATGGAACGCGCCGTTCTCGCACGTGAAATGTCGCTGAAGGAAATCGAAAAAGTGAAGCCCAAGGAAGGAGTGCCGCTCGAGGTTTTTGTCCATGGCGCGCTTTGTGTCGCGTATTCGGGGCAGTGTCTAACCTCGGAATCGCTGGGTCAACGCTCCGCGAACCGAGGCGAATGCGCGCAAGCCTGTCGCATGCCTTACGACCTCATTGTCGATGGAGTGGAACAACCGATGGAAGAGGTGAAATACTTACTCAGCCCACAAGATTTAGCCGCAGTCGATTTAATTCCTGAACTAGTCGAAATGGGGGTCGTTTCCTATAAGATCGAAGGACGTCTAAAATCGCCAGAATACGTGGCCGCCGTCACAAAAGTGTATCGACGCGCCCTAGACGATGCGATGGCGAATAACCCGACCCCGGCCTCAGAAGAGGAACGCTACCGTCTGGAGATGACCTTCTCCCGAGGGCAAAGCAACGGCTGGCTGGAAGGCACGAACCACCCCCAGCTCACGCACGGAAAGTGGGGGAAGAAACGTGGCCCCGTAGTCGGCGTGATTGCTGAAGCATTCCCCGAAAATGGCTCAATCCTACTCCGTGACCGCACCGAGGTTCCGGTGAAGGCCGGTGAGGGTTTTGTCATTGATGAGGCCCATGAATCGACCGATCGAAATCGAGAACAAGGCGCCAAGGCCTTCAAGGTGAAAGGAAATGAACTCATTTTTGACAAACGTAATTCCCTGAACTGGAGACGCATCAAGCCGGGACAACTCGTCTGCAAAACTTCCGACCCAGCTCTGCAAAAAGCTATTAACTCTGAGTGGAAATCCGCACGCCCACAAGAGAAAGGCCTACCGATCGCCGTAAAAGTCACAGGTGCGGAGGGAGAGCCTCTGACCTTAACTTCCAGCGGACTTTCTGTTCAAACGCAAGAACGATGTGAAGACGCCAAAACCCGCGCGCTCACGACCGAAACCTTACAGCAACAACTCTCAAAACTCGGAGGCACGGCTTACGAACTAGGACGATTAGAAAATCTGTTACCAGAGGGACTGTCCTTGCCAATCAGCGCCATCAACCGCGCCCGCCGCGCCCTCGTCGACGCACTGGATCAAAAAGCGAAAGCAGAAAGCGTGACTCCTCCAAAAGCCCATTGGCGCGATCACCTAAGCGAGGTCGCTCCTGAGGACTCTATGGAAGAGCCCTCACTACGCGTCCTGTGCCGCCACCTGAATCAGATCGAAGCGGCATTGGATGCTGGAGTGACGCACATTTACGCCGACTTCGAAGACATCCGCGGATTCGCAGACGCGGTGAAACTCGTGAAAGAACACCCTACCGATGCCATCATCGCCCTAGCCACACCACGGATTCAGAAATCGGGCGAACAAGGCTACTTCAAGCACATCGTCAATGCGCAGCCTGACGGCGTATTAATCCGTAACCTAGGGGCACTGGATTATTTCGCAGAAACAGACCTACGTCGCTTTGGAGACTTCTCCCTCAATGTCGCAAACCCGCTAACTGCCAACATCTTACAGACTGAAGGGAAACTCGAGTCCCTCACCATTTCTTATGATCTGAACCTCGCCCAAGTTCTTGACCTAATGAAAGCTGGCGACCCCGCCTTATTCGAGCTCTCCTTACACCATCACATGCCGATGTTCCATATGGAGCACTGCGTCTTCTGCACCTTCATGAGCGAGGGCACCAGCTACCTGGATTGCGGGCGCCCCTGTGAAAAACACACGGTGCAACTTCGTGACCGAGTAGGACAACTTCATACCCTCAAAGCCGATGTGGGCTGCCGCAACACTCTCTTTAATGGCAAAGCCCAGACCGGAGCGCGCCATTACAACCTCCTTAAGGCTCAAGGGCTGCGCACCTTCCGCCTTGAACTGCTCAACGAGACCCCAGCTGAAGCGACTAGCCTGATCAATAGCTACCAGGCGCTCCTGCAAGGCCAACAATCCGCGGAACAACTCCTCCCAAATTTAACAGCCTTAGATCGCCTAGGAATCACCGAAGGAACGCTCGAAAAGAAACGCCAGGAGGCGCACTTGTAGGCAGTAATCATGCATTATCCCGAATCGAAGCTTTACCTATTCTATTACGAGATTAATTCTTCCTCCTGATATGATTCGGAATACACAACACGGCTTTCTGCCTCTGAAGACGATTTCGCTCTCCATCATCTTCATTATAGGCTTGAATTGTGTCATTCTTCTAGAGCATTTTGGTAACGGCTTAATTCTATTTAATGAAGGTGGCTTTATCGAAACGGTCACTGCCCAAGCCTTTATCTTTTCAGGTATTTTGCTTTTATCCAGGCTCCTTCAAAAGAATGGAATCGAGCGAGATCTAACTGCTTTATTTGGAGTCACCTGCCTGCTTTTTTTTGTCCGAGAAGTTGACATGGAGAAACTCGATGTCCCTGCCATTTTTCAATTTTTGGGAGCTGATTTAGGCCGAGATTGCCTTTTTGGTCTCGGATATGCAATCCTTCTCGTTAGACTGTATTTACAGACCAAAGGAACGTTGGTTTCAACAATGAAAACCTGCTTACGCTCCGTGGTCTCAATCACTGTAATCATCGGGTGTGTTTTACTTCTTATCGGTGCTCTGTGTGAAAAGAGCGACTTTGTGTTTGCAGAAGAGCTCTTTGAGATGAACGGAGCTCTCCTAATCGCTCTCGGGGCAATAATCCATATTAACACGCCCATATTTTCGCCCAAAAGCTAACCCGTTTTCACGAAAAGAGATTTTTAATACTCTGGAAAATGGGCTGTCCACTCAAACGACGCTGAATCAAAACCAGTGCCAGAAGGGTAAAGATAAGGTTCACTCCCCACGCCGCAAAAATAGGATTGAGATGGCCACTAGCCCCCATCGTCACGAAGACTTCATCAAAAAAGAAGAGGCACAAGCACAAGACGAGCGCGGTAATAACGCCACCAAAAGCGCCTCTCCGCGAGAACACAACCCCAAGCGGAGCCGCTAAGAGAATCGCCACTAAGCACATCCAGGGCTTCGCTAAGCGACTCTGAATCTGAGTCAAATAAGGCTGTCGATCAATCCAATGCCCCTCGACCTTAGAACTCAGCGAGTCTTTCAACTGAGGAACTCCTAACGAATTGGCAGGGAGCCCTGTGGAGATTAATTGCGATGGAGTTTCGATCCAATCCTCAACCACAAGATCGTCAACTTTAGGGAGGATCTGCGGAATCGATTGGTTTTCTAAAAGAATTTCTTGAACCCCCTTTAAGCGCCAGTGACCTGTCTTGTGATCCCAACTCGCCTCCTCGATTTTCAATCTTTTTTCTGGCATCTCAGATTCAGACGGAAAGGTAATCTCTATATTTTTCAACGCCTCACCTTCGAAATGATCATTTGGGAACAAGCCTACATACCAAAATCTCTTAGTATCTGGATGAGCATAAACGATGTTTCTAGCTCGCGTAAATGTGTCGTGCTGCGCGGCATCTAGCATCCCGTCCTTGTACATCATCCCCCAAGAGACCCATTGGTAATTCAAAATGGAAATGCCCAAAGAAATTATCACCCCAAAGATGATCAGAGGGGAGACTAGCCGAAAAAAGCCTCTTCCCGTTTGAATCATCCCGATCACCTCGCGATGATTAGAGAGCTGACTGAGTGTAAATAGACACGATATCAGCAACACAAACGGCATCATCATAGTGACGATGTAAGGGAGCTGAACAATGAAATACATACACTTCTCTTCTAGGTTTAATCCTGCACGCTTGAGGGTGTTTGTTCTACTTTCGATCTCCAAAAGAAGCCAGATCGAAATAAATCCCACAAGAGCTAGTAAGAGCACCCCTAAAAATTTCCGGATCAAATAGCGGTCTAGAATACCTGAGCCGCAGTAAAATAATGACGCGATGGCAGGAAGTAACGCGAGACCACTAAGCAGGTATGGGCGCGCCTGATGAAGTGGGGCATAAGCTTCTGGATAGCTACTCAAATACTTGAAGGTCTCCTCACGCTCCCATTGAAACAGATAATACGCCGTAAAACCTCCAATCACGGTGAAAGCAAGGAATAAGAGATGTCTGATCGAAAACTGCGGCATTATGTGGATAGGAAACTGAAACTCACCCCCCTCCAAAACTCAAGATTTATCAGCGAGAAATAAAGTTCATTTTTTTGTGAACATCTTATGGGAATATGTTACTAAAGACAATGTGCCGACTGGTGCAGATTTTGTGAAGAAGAATATTGGTTGTTACACTCCGTAACGTGACCAAGGGCGGTAGCGTTAAAGCATCTACCCCCCAATACTAATACAGACATGAGTAAGAAAGTTTTAATCGCCGGTGGGGGCGGATTCATCGCAGGTGAACTCGCACGAGTTCACCTGGAGCGTGGCAACCAAGTGGTAGTGGCTGACATTAAGCCTACGAATCAATGGTATCAACTCCACGAACAAGCCGTAAACCACTCGGTAAATTTGGAAGACAAGAGCGCATGCTACTCCCTCGTCGAAGGCTGTGATGAAGTGTACAATCTCGCTTGCAACATGGGCGGAATGGGCTTTATCGAGAACAATAAGTCCCTTTGTATGCTAAGTGTCCTCATCAACACTCACATGCTGATGGCAGCTAAGGACTGTGGCGCAGAGAAATATTTCTACTCCTCCAGCGCCTGTGTTTATCCAGATTATCGTCAAACAGAGACGGACGTAGTCGCACTGAAAGAATCTGATGCCTACCCCGCAATGCCAGAAGACGGGTACGGATGGGAAAAGCTCTTCTCCGAGCGACTCTGCAAGAACTTCGAGGAAGAGTTCGGTTATGCATCAAAGGTCTTCCGCTTCCACAATGTCTATGGCCCTAACGGAACTTGGGATGGTGGACGCGAAAAAGCTCCTGCTGCGATGTGCCGTAAGGTCATCGAAGCGATTGAGAGCGGCAACCACGAAATCGAAATCTGGGGCGACGGTGAGCAGACACGCTCCTTCATGTATATTGATGACTGCATCACAGGCATCGACAAACTCATGGAATCTAACTTCACAGATCCTTTAAACTGTGGACGTTCTGAACTCGTGACGATTAATGAGCTTCTTAATATTGTCGAAAAAATCGCAGGAGTAGAGCTAAAGCGTAACTACAACCTCAATGCCCCACAAGGCGTCCGTGGAAGAAACTCTGATAACGAACTCATCAAAAGCACCCTAGGTTGGGAGCCCGAGATCGACCTCGCCACTGGCATGGAAAAAACGTACCACTGGATCAAAGAGCAATATAATCGCCGTAAAGCGGGCGAGCACGTAGCTATCTAATTACTCTTATGCCTGTTCCACGAGTCAATGTTTTAGGAACAGGAATCTCTGTCTTGAATCTGGAGTCCGCTAAGAAACTCCTACTTGATGCCTCCCAAAATCCTACGCATTGTGGATACGTCACGGTAACAGGAGTCCACGGGGTAGTGGAATCACAACACAACCCTGATCTTCGCCAAATCCATAACGATTCCTTTCTGAGTACGCCCGATGGCATGCCAATGGTATGGCTCGGAAAAGCTTATGGATACGAATCCATGGGGCGCGTTTATGGTCCTGACCTCATGGCTGACTTTCTCCGCGATACGCAAGAGGAGGAAATCACACATTACTTCTACGGCGGAAATGAAGGCGTCGCCGAAGAACTAAAACAAAGCGTTCTTCTCAAATACCCAAACGCCAAGATCGTTGGCACTTACACCCCGCCGTTCCGCCCCTTAAATCCAAAAGAGGAAGAAGCTCTACTCTCTGACCTTTGCCAATGCCGCCCACACTTTCTCTGGGTCGGCCTCAGTACCCCGAAGCAAGAGTGCTTCATGAACGAATTTCTTCGCAAACACCCTGACCTAAACAAAGATTGGAATCAGGGATTCACCATGTTAGGAGTTGGCGCCGCCTTCGACTTCATTTCAGGCCGTGTCGGGCAGGCCCCAAGCATCATCCAACGCTCAGGATTTGAGTGGCTCTATCGAGTATACAAAGAACCTCGCCGCCTCTGGAAGCGTTACGCCATCAACAATACTAAATTTATCTTTTCTATCCTAGGTCAATTAGTAAAGTATAGAAGTAATCCCCCGTCTATCAAATAGGAACAATCTCCCTCATGAGCATCCAAAACGACATCCACCCCGAGTTTTCTCGCTTCCTAAAGCGCGAGGAAAAAGAGACCTTATTGAGCCAAAAAGGAGCAGTTTACTGGATGTATGGACTCTCGGGATCAGGAAAGTCCACGATCGCCAACGCTATCGAGCGCCAACTTCATGAACAAGGGAGAATGACCACAATTCTTGATGGAGACAACCTCCGAACGGGTGTAAACAACAATCTCTCCTTCACCGATGAAGACCGCCTCGAAAATGTGCGTCGCGCCTCTGAAGTCGCTAAATTGTTTGCCTCCCAGGGCATAATTACCTTTGTTTCCGTGATCACTCCCAAGCAAGCTCTCCGCGACATGGCTCGCGAGATTGTAGGCGCAGACTTTCATGAAATCTACGTTCACGCCAGCTTTGAGACCTGCGCGCAACGCGATGTCAAAGGACTCTACGCCAAGGCTGCCGCCGGTGAGGTTAAAAACTTCACCGGGAAAGACAGTGGCTTTGAAGTGCCAGCGAGCCCAGAATTGAGACTCGACACCGAGCAATTTTCATTAGAACAGTGTGTAAGCACGTTAAACACCTTTATCCAAAACCAACAGAATTTATGAACTACACGCTAGACCACTTAGCAGAAATCGAAGCTGAAGCTATGTTCGTGCTGCGCGAGACCGCGGCACAGTTTGAGAACCCTGCTTTGCTCTTCTCGGGAGGAAAAGACTCCATCGTCATGGCTCACATCGCCTACAAAGCCTTTTACCCATCACGTCTCCCCTTCCCACTTGTCCACGTTGACACAGGACATAACTTCCAAAACACCATTGATTTCCGCGACAAGTTCGTGAAAGATATCAACGCTGAACTCATCGTGGGCTCCGTTCAGAAGTCGATCGATGACGGCCGCGTGGTTGAAGAAAAAGGCGCAAATGCCTCACGTAACAAGCTCCAGACTACTACGCTCCTTGACACCATCGAGGAACACCAATTTGACGCCTGTCTTGGTGGTGGACGTCGTGACGAGGAGAAAGCCCGTGCCAAGGAACGCTTCTTCTCGCACCGTGATGACTTCGGCGTATGGGACCCTAAGAACCAACGCCCTGAGCTCTGGAACATCTTTAATGGCAATAAGCACCAAGGAGAACACTTCCGTGTTTTTCCAATCTCCAACTTCACCGAAATGGACATTTGGATGTATATCAAAAAGGAAAATATCGAGCTCCCATCCATGTATTATGCCCACGAGCGCGATACCCTTATTCGTAATGGCTCTATCCTCGCCGTTTGTGAGCACGTACAACCTCGTGAAGGGGAAGAAGTGGTTCGACGTAAGATTCGCTTCCGCACCATGGGTGATGCCACCATCACCGGATGTTTTGAGTCCGACGCTGACGACATCGACGGCGTAATCGAAGAAGTGGCAGCAGCACGTCAAACCGAGCGTGGAAACCGCGCCGATGACAAACGCTCTGAAACTGCGATGGAAGACCGTAAGAAAGAAGGATACTTTTAATCAGTATTTCAACTACTCTAACAGCAGATTAAAAGAGACCAATTACACCCAGCTTAGGACTATCTATACCCCCTAAGCTCTTACCCAATAAACCAAACACACTTTACTACCATGGACTTACTCAGATTCACCACCGCTGGCTCCGTAGATGACGGAAAATCCACTCTCATCGGAAGACTTCTCTATGATTCCAAAAGCATTTTCGAAGACCAAATGGAAGCGGTCGAAACCAGCTCAAAGAAAAAGGGCGACGAAAATATCAACCTCGCTCTCCTTACAGATGGACTCAAAGCCGAGAGGGAGCAAGGGATCACGATCGACGTAGCTTACCGCTATTTTGCCACCCCAAATCGTAAGTTCATTATTGCGGACACCCCAGGGCACATTCAATACACGCGTAATATGGTCACAGGAGCCTCGACCGCGGACCTAGCGATCATCCTTGTTGATGCCCGCACCGGTGTCATTGAGCAGACGAAGCGTCACTCCTTCATCGCCGACCTTCTGAAGATCCAACACGTTATCCTTGCGGTTAACAAGATGGACCTCGTTGATTTCTCAGAAGAGCGCTTTAAGGAAATCGTCGAAGAATACCAGTCATTCGCCTCGCGCCTCGGTAACATCGTATCGATCCAACCAATTCCAATTTCAGCTCTTCTCGGGGACAATGTTGTGGATAAGTCGGAACACACGGATTGGTATCAAGGGCCAACTTTCCTAAACCACTTGGAAAATGTATATGTTGGTGGTGAAGAAAACCATGTTGATGCCCGCTTCCCAGTGCAGTGGGTTATTCGCCCTCAATCAGACAAATTCCCTGACTTCCGTGGATTCTCAGGACGTGTCGCTGGCGGAGTTTTTAAGAAAGGAGACGACATCACCGTTATGCCTAGCGGCTTCAAATCTAAGGTTAAATCTATTCACTGTGGAGAAGAAGAGCTAGAACAAGCCTTCGCACCGCAATCGGTGGTCATGACCCTAGAGGACGAAATCGACATTTCTCGTGGTGACATGATCGCTAAGCCCGGCAACCAGCCAAAAGTAGAGCAAGACATTGAAGCCCGCATCTGCTGGTTCTCCAAGACCCCAATGAAGCTCCGTCAAAAGCTGCTCGTTAAGCATACCTCACATGAGACGAAGGCCATCCTGCAAGAGATCAAGTATAAGGTAGATATCAACACTATTTCTAAAATCGAGGATGTCGAAACCTTCGAAATGAATGACATCGGCCGAATCTCACTCCGAACAGCAGCTCCACTCATTCACGACTCCTACCGTCGCAACCGTAACACAGGCTCCTTCATTCTGGTCGACCCTGGAACGAATGAAACCGTGGCCGCCGGGATGATCATCTAAGAGCGCCACAAAGAAAGAAGTCTTGGCATTCTGCCAAGCCA
The DNA here is from genome assembly GCA_937991965.1 of uncultured Verrucomicrobiales bacterium. Taxonomy (GTDB): domain Bacteria; phylum Verrucomicrobiota; class Verrucomicrobiia; order Verrucomicrobiales; family Akkermansiaceae; genus WTJZ01. The sequence continues at coordinate 50,102 of CALKLP010000112.1, read as the reverse complement.
TCTCCGAGATGCCCCCTTCCATCTCACGCGACAGTAGATTCTGTAATCCCTGTTGCACCAAGCAAGAGCCTCGGCTTAGAAAGTGACTTGCTCAGCGCATCCTTACAGCACATGCAATTCATTGACTTAAAAACTCAGCAATCGCTGATCAAAGACAAGATCGATGCGCGTATTCAAAACGTCCTTGCACATGGCCAATACGTCTTGGGACCAGAAGTGCGTGAAGCTGAAACTCTTTTAGCCGCACGCACTAGCGTGGCCCATTGCATCACCACTGCTAGTGGCACGGACTCTCTCCTTATCGCCCTCATGGCCTTAGGAATCGGCCCGGGAGATGAAGTCATCACCGTGCCTTACACTTGGATTTCCACCGCCGAGGTCATTGCCCTCGCGGGAGCAACTCCAGTCTTTATCGACATCAGTGAACAGTCTTGGAACATGGATCCGGCCCTTCTAGAAGCCGCCATCACTTCCAATACGAAAGCTATCATGCCTGTCGGAATCTACGGACAACCCGCCGACATGAAAGCCATCAACGCCATTGCTGAGAAACACAACCTCCCCGTCATCGAAGACGCCGCGCAGTGCTACGGCGCTCATCACCATGGCCAAGCCTCGGGAGGCCTCTCGACCATTGGATCAACTAGTTTTTTCCCCTCTAAGCCTCTCGGTTGCTACGGCGATGGCGGCGCCCTCTTCACGAATGATGATGACCTCGCCGACCGCATGCGCCAAATCCGCGTGCACGGCCAAGCGGAGAAACACCATCACCCCATTCTCGGGATCAATGGCCGTTTCGACACCATCCAAGCCGCGATTCTACTTGAGAAAATCGCCATCTTTGATGATGAAATCCAAAAGCGAAACGAGGTTGCAAGCGCCTACACAAATGCGCTCAAGAACTCCCCCTTACAGGTGCAAGCTCCTACCGTCCTGAGCGGTAACACCTCGGTATGGGCACAATACACCATCCTCGCCCCCGAGCCTGCTCAACTCCAGGCAAAACTCAGCGAGAAAGGAATTCCCAGCGTCAGTTACTACGCCGTTCCTCTCCACCTCCAACCCGTTTTTGCCGAACTAGGCTACAAACAAGGAGATTTCCCCGTGACCGAAAAAGTAGCCTCCCAATGCCTCTCACTGCCCATGAATCCCTACCTTTCTACGGCAGAGATTGAGCAGGTGACCAATGCCTTGAAATGACGATTGAGCCCAACTTCTAAAATTCAAGCTCTCTGTGTCCCCGTGTCCCCGTGTCTCTGTACGAGAATAATCCGAATCAATGCCTGCCATGGCTTGGAACCCTCTAGAGCACCTCAAGCCAGTTCCCTATAGAACGCGTTACCGCCCTGCTAAACTCACTCAAAAGCTCTCTGTTCCCTATGCGATCTTTGGCGCACAAGCCATGATTCCGCACCTCCCAGAACGCCGAACCTTTTCCTTAGACCTCCTTATCGAGGCACGGCACCAACAAGACGCCGTCCAAAGCCTAAAAAAGCATTCATCGCACTACGATTACTTCTGGCACACCCACGATTTCTTCATCCTTAAGCGCACGAAACAATACCTCTGCCTTATTAACTCCAGTGCACCTTGGGTTTCTAACGCAATCTCCGCAGCCCAGAGTCAGATCATAAGAAATGAGCCTACTATCCCTTTTCCTTGGCTCATTCTCAGTAAAATGAACACAGGCAGCCGGCAAGACCTCCTCGATTGCGCCAGACTGATCGCCAGAACAAATGACAATCACATTCAAGAAACAAAGAAACTCCTAGAAACTCACCTGCCAGAAGCACTACCAGAACTCAGAAAACTCTACCAAGCTGGAATTCAAGAACTCAAATCCAATCCCACTTACATCAACAAGCCAACCGCCTACTCGGCTTGGCTCAAGATGAACGCGGAAGTCGACACCTCTGAATAGTGAAATGTCAGAGACTCCACGAGAAATTAAGGACAGAAGCTATCAGTTTTCATACCTAACACTTAAAACCTAATCACCTAAAACCCTTTCCCCATTTAAATGAAACGCATACTTGTAACTGGCGGCGCCGGCTTCCTCGGCTCCCATCTCTGTGAACGACTTCTCAATGAAGGTAACGACGTCGTCTGTATGGACAACTACTTCACTGGATCAAAAAGCAACATCTATCATATGATTGGCAGCCCTCACTTCGAGCGCTTCCGTCATGATGTCACTGACCCCTTCAAAGTCGAAGTCGATGAAATCTACAACCTTGCTTGCCCTGCCTCACCACCGCATTATCAATACAATGCCATTAAGACCATGAAGACCTCAGTCATGGGGGCGATTAACTGCCTCGGTGCGGCCAAGCGGGTGAAAGCGCGAGTCTTCCAAGCCTCGACATCAGAAGTCTATGGTGATCCTCAGGTTCACCCGCAGCCAGAAAGTTATTGGGGACATGTGAATCCAATTGGAATTCGCTCTTGCTATGACGAAGGAAAACGCGCGGCGGAAACGCTCTTCACAGATTACCATCGCCAAAACGGGGTCGATATCCGCATTGTCCGTATCTTTAACACTTACGGCCCACGCATGAACCCAGATGATGGACGTGTGGTCTCCAATTTCATCTGCCAAGCCCTTCGTGGTGAAGACATCACCATCTATGGAGATGGCCAGCAAACGCGCTCCTTCTGTTACGTAGACGACCTCATCGAAGGCTTCATCCGCCTCATGGGGAGTGATATGACTACTCCGGTCAACATTGGTAACCCCGGTGAATTCACCATGCTAGAGCTCGCCGAAAAAGTGCTCACCAAGGTAGGTGGTAAATCAAAGCTCACCTTCCAAGACCTCCCAGGAGACGACCCCAAGCAACGTCAACCCGACATTTCGCTCGCGAAAGAAAAGCTCGATTGGGAACCAAAAATCTCCCTCGACGAAGGACTCGATAAGACCATCGAATACTTCCGCACCGTCGTTTAAACTTTTCAAAACTGATTTCTAGACTATAATTTAACCATGACCTGGGAAACAGTATGTGCTGATAAAAGCCTCCAAGATCTTCCCTACAAGATCGAGACAAACCGTCACGGAAATATCATTATGAGTCCAGCTTCAAACAAGCATAGCCTTTTACAAGCTAGGATAGCCCGTTACATCGGAAACAAAATGACTTCTGGTGATGTGCTCTCCGAATGTCCCATTGATACGAACAGTGGAGTGAAAGTTGCAGACATTGCTTGGGCTTCAGATGCTTATATAGATCAGTTCATTGATCTCATAACCTTTCCTATCGCGCCACAACTCTGCATTGAAGTAGTTTCGCCCTCCAACTCCGAAACGGAAATGACTCTAAAGCGCGAACTCTACTTCTCCCAAGGTGCCGAAGAAGTTTGGATGTGTGACCTAGAAGGAAATATCTCCTTCTACCTCCCTACTGGAGAAACAACACTATCCACATTATTCCCTGATTTCCCAAAAGAAGTTTAAGGGTAGCGCAACGCTCTTCCTGCGTGCCCCACTTTGGCATCCTCCCAAAGTCATCGTCTAGCTAAAATCCACCTCTCTAACTCTTTGCTAGGCTTTCCCCTAGAAGCGGGCGAGACGCCCGCGCTCCCTTGAGCTATAACTTACCCGTGACTCGACCAAATCGAAATCGCCAGTAAAGAGCCATCCTCACAGAGTCCCTTTCCCAACTCGCAGAAGCGATCAACCTCTTCGAGAACGAAGCGGAACGCGCCAATCATACAGATCTCCCTATCGAACCGCATTGCGCGTAGAAACGGACCACTGGTCGCTTTAAAACGAAACATCACACCCTTAAGCGACGAATCGTCACTTCTACGAAATAAAAACCCCATGAAAAAGGTATTAGTCACTGGCGGAGCAGGATATATCGGCTCTCATACCGTTCGCCTTCTTGTCTCTCAAGGCATCCAGGTTGTCGTCCTCGATAACCTCGTCTACGGACACCCAAAGGCGATTGTTGATGAGTCTGTAATGCTTGTGAACGGAGACCTCGGTGATGCGCAGGTCGTAAACCAACTCTTTTCCGAGCACTCATTCTCCGCTGTCATCCACTTCGCGGCCTACACCTACGTAGGAGAATCGGTAGAAAACCCGCTTAAGTATTATGAGAATAACATGGCGCGCCCCCTCGCCTTGCTGCAAGCAATGCAGAGACACGGATGTCGTCAATTCATCTTCTCCTCCACCTGCGCCACCTATGGTGAACCACAGGTCATCCCGATTACCGAACAGGAATCTCAAACCCCGATCAATGCCTACGGAGAAAGCAAGCTCATGTTGGAAAAGGTCCTAGACGACTGCTACCGCGCCTGGGGACTCAAGAGTGTTTGCCTACGTTACTTTAACGCCTGTGGTGCGAGCGAAGATGGCCTCATCGGAGAGTCACACGATCCCGAGACTCACCTCATCCCTCTCATTCTAGAAACCGCGCTCGGCAAGCGAGACGCCATCAAAGTCTTCGGCACCGATTACGACACACCAGATGGCAGTTGCGTCCGTGACTACATCCATGTCGATGACCTCGCCAGCGCTCATTACCAAGCCCTCACATATCTACAAGAAGAGAAGCCCCCGCTAAAATGCAACCTCGGCACCGGACAAGGCTACAGCGTCAAAGAAGTAATCGAAGCCGCCCGCGCCATCACCGGCAAAGAAATCACCGTGATCGAAGAAGGTCGCCGCGCTGGTGACCCCGCAGAACTCATCGCCGCCCCCTCTCTCGCCAAACAGGAACTAGGTTGGGTGGCAGAAAAAAGCGACCTACACCACATCCTCAAAACCGCTTGGCAATGGGAACTCAACCGACGCTATTAGTGCAAACGCGTTAGACTCTATCAGAAAAAAACTTACAATGAAAACAGCAATCGTAACAGGCTCTAATGGACTTATAGGTTCTGAGACTACAAAAGCGTTCCTCGCTTCAGGGCATCGAGTAATCGGAATAGATAATGACATGCGTGCCTACTTCTTTGGTCAAGAGGCCTCTACTAAACATGTCGAAGACGAACTTATCTCTAGCTATGATAATTTTATTCCTAAGATCGTTGATATCCGGAATTTTGAAGATATTGCAGAGATCTTTCAAGAATATGGAGCTGATATCGATCTCGTTGTTCATACCGCTGCTCAGCCTTCCCATGATTGGGCCGCCAAAGAGCCTTTGACAGATTTTGGAGTGAATGCTACCGGAACCCTCCATATGCTAGAGGCGACCCGCCTATATGCCCCAGAGGCCGTATTCATTTTCACTAGCACGAACAAGGTTTACGGCGACTTACCAAACAGCTTGCCATTAGTTGAACTGGAAGAGCGTTGGGAGATTAGTGAGAACCACCCCTACTCTATCGGCATCGATGAGAATATGTCCCTAGATCAGTGTAAGCATTCGATCTTTGGAGCCAGCAAGGTCGCCGCCGACGTAATGGTGCAAGAGTATGGGAAATACTTCGGGATGAAGACTGCGGTATTCAGAGGAGGGTGCCTCACGGGGCCTGCCCATGCAGGGGCAGAATTGCACGGATTCTTGGCTTACCTAATGAAGTGCATTGTAGAGAAAAATCCCTACCGCATCTTTGGCTATAAAGGAAAACAAGTGAGAGATAACATTCACGCGGCCGACTTAGTCTCCGCCTTCAGGCACGTTTATGAGAAGCCCAGATGTGGCGAAGTGTATAATATCGGAGGGAGTCGTCATTCCAACTGCTCCATGATGGAAGCGATTCGGATCGGAGAAGAACTTTCAGGAAACAAGTTAGAATATTCTTATCTCGAAGACAACAGAATTGGAGACCATATCTGGTATATCTCTGATGTTCGCAAGTTCCAGTCACATTACCCTGACTGGAAGTATCAATATAACATCGAGGATATTCTCCGTGAAATCTACCAAGCTTGCACCGCATCGTAAGCTCTTACCAAACACCATGAAATGGCACAGGAAACTATAAACGTAATTTCTACTCCTTGCTTGGTCGCGAACCACGCTGAAGTGCAAGAAGTTCTTGAGAACTGGGTCTCTAAACCTTCTAACCAGAAAGAAGGTGGCCTATCTGTGGACTTTACCAATGCTCATATTGTCGCCGCCAGAGCAACCGAACCAGAATTTGCGGAGACCACAAGCTCCGTCGATTACTTCATTCCAGATAGCCAAGTTCTAACCTGGGCAGTGAAGTTAAATGGGGGAAAGAAAAGTGAACGGGTTTACGGGCCAGACTTTCTTGATTACTCTATTCGATATGGAGACCTGAATTTGAAGCACTACTTTCTCGGAGGCAACCAAGAGTGTATCGATAAGCTGATCGAAAACTTATCTCAACTCCAGCCTGAGCTAAAAATTTCTGGCTATCGGAATGGGTATTTCAAGCCTGCAGAAGAAGCGGAGATTATAAAGACGATTGCGGCCACGGATGCCGATATCGTTTGGATCGGCTTAGGCACCCCCAAGCAACAGGCTTTTATTAACCAATGGAAAACCGATCTACCTGGAAAAGCAATGTTAGCCGTCGGTTTTGCTTTTGATGTGAATGCAGGAACCAAAGAAGATGCTCCCAGATTTCTTGGTCCTTTAGGCTTAACTTGGCTCTATCGATTAGTCCGCGAACCTTCGCGTTTATGGAAGCGTTACCTGAAATATAATTCCCTATTCGTTTATCACTTTTTTAAAAAAAGGTAATGGTTTAGAAGGACACAACGTCCCCTTGTCAAAGTCTTTGTTAAGGCACAATCTGTGTTCGTCTCATGTATCTCATAAACGCTAAAGAGCCCCCCCTCAGTTTATCTAAATGAAAATCGTCATTATCATTATCGGCCTCATCGTGGCCGCCTTCTTCGTTCCTACGGTCCTCCTAAATGATACCGGGGGGATTTCAGGGTTAATTAAAGTTATCGGGATTGGAGGGGCGCTTTTAACCTTCATTCGTCCAAAAATAGGAATTTATCTAATTACGATGGAGACTTGTTATGCAGACTTCTTCAAGAAACTTGCGACTTATTACGGGATTCCCTCTCAATTGACGGTTATTGAAATCCTGTCTATGTCGATGTTAACAATTGGAGCACTGTGGACTTCAATTATTGTATTTGTTCCTTTAAGTAAATACAAGATTCAGAAACCTCAGGTATTACTTTTCGTTGGGATTCTTCTCTATGCGCTTTTAATCTCGGTATCAGGAAGTGGTGGCGGAGTTAAAATGATCCAAGATATCACAAATGGAGCTGGTATTCTAGGGATTGCACTGGCCATCACAATTTTTTATGAGGAGCCTGAAGTTCAAATAATCAAGTATGCTCGGCACCTTATTTTTATTCTTACTCCTTGGCCTATTCTTGGACTCTGGCAATACTATGTAGATTACTCTCTAGTTGATTATTGGTATGCACGCACGACCCTCTCAGTAACTAACACTCCTCTCGAATACATTGCTATGAGGTATGGCTTTAATAGCCCTATCGGATTTGGCTCATCTCAACTCCATTTTGGTTTTGTGGGCTTCTTTTACGCTTTGTGTTTTTGGCATGCCATTACCTTCAAAAAGCTTAGAGCTCTCTTCATTTTTTTATTTTTAGTAAGTCTAGTTGCTATTTTTCATACTGACGGTAGAACTTCTATGCTTACTCCGATGGTCGTCTTAATTATTTATTACCTATTTAAGAGTAAAAAATTGTTTTGGAGCACTATATTAGCAGGCTCAACTGTACTCCTTTTAGTTATTGCTTATTCTCAGTATATCATGGATAACTTGGGAGATATCAATGCTTATGTCGCTGATATGATGTTCTTTATTGAAGACAAGAGGCGAGTTACACTATTGACTCTTGGAGCTAGGCTCGAGCCACTTACCCAGTTCTGTGATCTCGGTAATTGGTCACTCATTGGCATTGCCTCTTTCGAGGAGGTTAGTAAATCGAAATGGGGGGATCGCTTCTACTCACACAATGCCATAACTAGTCTCTTCTTTACTACTGGGATTTCAGGGATGTTGCTTCTCGCGGTCGTGGGCTTAATACTGCTCAAAGCTTTGTCTCGATTAATTTTTATGGCTACGGATCCTCTAATGAATAAGATGGTTAGGATAGGGGCAGCTTGTCTTCTTGTAACCCTTTTCATGCGTTTATTTTTAGGGGGGAATTACGCGACACAACCCAATAATATTATTTCCATGTTACCGGTGGGGATTTTGGTGTGTGCGATTATCGGGCAACGTAAAATCACCTATAAAAAGAGGCAACAATCTAGAGAAGACGCTTTTATTCAGGAAGTGGAGTCTCTCGTTGAAGAACGATGAAGGCAGTGTTAAAAACCTTATATAAGCTTATTTTTAGAGGTACTAGTGGTAAAGTAGTAGCTCCTCCTGGGAAACTTTCGAAAAAAGGAGGTGGTCGTCCAATCGTAGTCGCCAGTTTTCCTCGCAGCGGAACACATTTATTGATTGATGCAATCCTAAATAATTTCCCTAACTATGCTGGAAGTGCACTTTATCTTGATTTTGATCAAATGTCGCATCCAGAGTTTGTGCAACGTTCATATGACCATTGTCATGATAAGTCTGTAGTGGTGAAAACTCATTACCCACACCGCGCACTCTTTACTCATGAGAGATCTGTGGCATCCGATCTCGAGAAGGTCAGCGAGAATGCAATTGTTATTCTAGTAAAGCGCCACCCCGAATCCATCTTGAAAAGCTACCAGAGCAGTTTCGGAGAACTCAACATAGAGGCAGAACTGAAATCCTTTTATCAATATTGGCAGGGTAAGGCAAATTACTCAATTGATTTTGATACTCTAACTGACTCTGAAGCTTTGCAGCCTTCTCTCGAGGAACTCAGTACACAGTTTCAATTGAGTCTCAGAAAGAAGTTCGTCCCCCCTCCCCAGCGAAATCAAGTGATCCGAACGGGAATTCTTAAAGCGATGACTAGATTGTTAGGATATCGTTCCCCTTTGGCGTTCAATACGACTATTCAGTTTAAAGGATAATTCACAATGCTACACATCAAAAGTCATACTGGGTTGAGAGGTTTTTTGGCATTATCGGTTACTGCATTACACCTAAACATTGATCTTGCTTTTCCACAATTCCAGACACTAGGTATGTTTGGATGGTTTAATGGCGCATTGTGTGTAGATTTATTTTTCCTTCTCTCAGGATTCATCCTTTCTGTAATTTATGATGACAAGCTAGATAAGAGCTCGTCTAGAAATTATGTCGTTGCCAGGGTTGCAAGAATATTCCCACTCCACACTGTCTGTTTACTTTTAGTTTTCGTAATGTATATTATTGGGAGTTGGTTAGGTGTAAGTATAGGTAATGATTATGCGATGAAGGACTTTTTTGTTCAACTTTTACTTATTCATGAATGGTATCCACTGTCGGTAAATCAATGGATTAAAACTTCTTGGTCAGTATCTTTCGAATGGCTTGCTTACTTGCTTTGTTTTCCCGTTTTCTCAAAGTTATCACAGCACTTCAAGTTTTGTAATTTTTCAAATACATCTCTATTGTGTTTGGCAACGTTGTTCATGTTGATCTGCTTCTCAACGTATATCTGCCATTATGAATATAACCTATCGAGAATGACGGGAATCCCAGGCGTAGTTAGATCGTTTAGTGGCTTTATAAGCGGCTGTTTTTTAGCAAAAGCTTTCTGTAACAAAAGTGTCAAGCTATCCCCTAAATGGGACAACTTATTTTTTCTTTTTATAATCGGGTCGTGTATCCTTAAGGAATTGTTATCACCATACTTCATATTGATAGCCTATGTTATCGCCCCGCTTTGGGTCCTGCACTTGGCATATGATAGAGACAGTATAACTGTTAAATTGCTGTCGTCTCGCGTGATGGTTTTCTTAGGGCTTATTTCTTACTCATTGTATTTAATTCATCCGATTGTAGGTAAAATATTTTATGGTCTTCACACAAAATTACCTGAAATTAACGGTTTTTGGATAGTCGTTGCCCTACTTTCGGTAACTCTTCTCTCTTCTTTTTTCAGTTACAAGTTCTTGGAAATCCCTTCACGTAATTACCTTCGTAAAAAGTATTCAAAATAGTAGTTATAAACTGTATGCACTGTTACAAGCATAATTTAATTTTCATTCATATCCCCAAGACTGCTGGAACCAGTGTAGAATGGCACTTACTTAAGAAGCTGGGTTATAACCACTATCAATTACGCGGATTGATTTTAGGGCCTAATCTTCGCCCTTGGAAGGGGCCTCCGAGTAAAGGGCATCTTCGTGCTCGTGATTACGTGAGTAAGGGATGGATTACACAACAGCAATGGGATCAAAACACAAAGTTTACACTTGTCAGAAACCCCTACAGTAAACTTGTTTCTGCTTACAACGGAAGACACGCTTCATTTAGGTACCGCCTTTTTAACAAAAAAAGCAAATATTGGTCTTTCCGAGACTTTGTTTTAAACTATTTCCCTAATATTTTAGAAAATAACTATTTGGGAAGTCATGACAACTATTACCACGTTATTCCTCAGAGTGATTACATAGTTGATGAAGATGACAATTTGATGGTAGATAAAATCATAAAATTAGAAAATATAACCTCAGAGCTTCCTGCCTTTTGCCAATCTATTGGGTTGGAAATAGGATTGCCAGCGCAACAGCATGTTTCGCTATATAAAGACCCTCTAACTGGTAAGCCAATTCCCGAAGGGAGTGAAAGACCGAAAACAAAGGATTATTACGATCAGGAGACAATTGATTTTGTGAGAGAGTATTACAAACGCGATTTTGCGTTGCTATCTTATGATTTGGAGTGCCCTCAGTGAAAAAGATAATGAAGCCACGCTTATTAATAATTGATCCTAATGTAATAGCAGAGAGCCCGACTATGCGTAGTTGGATTACTTCTCTTGAGTTTATTGCTCCCCTCTTTAGTGAAATTGAAGTGTGGGCAACTCAATGCGAAGTCGCCGATCACCCAAAGGTTCATTGGATACCTTTTAAGAAGGTGAATCCGTGGGCGCTACAGGCTCTGGTCTTTAAGCGTGAAGTCGATAGTCGAATCGAGAAGGCGGCGGCATGGCCTCCTGAAAATACGATTGTTCATACCAGTGGCTTCTATGCCGTTAAGGCTAATATTCGCTTCCTGCACTTTTCTAATACCGTGTTTGCGGAAGAGGTTGCGAAGAGGAAAGGCACGCTGAAGCTCGGTTTCTTACGTCGTATACTTGTGAACCAAGCGATTAAGGAGGAGCAATCCGTATCCAACACTCCGAATAGCACAAAAAACTGGTGGGTAGTGAGTCGGAAATTGGGAGAGAAAATTCACCGAGAAATTGGCCATGGGGTTGGTAATCTCGCAATCATACCGAATGCTTATGACCCTGATCGCTTCAGCCCAAAAGTGAGGAAGCAATACCGCGAACCGATGCGTGCCCGCTACGGTTTTCTACCAGAAGAAATCGTCTTTACCTTTTCCGCCTTTGCGCACTTTGAGCGTAAGGGACTCCTCCAAGCAATGGAGGCAGTTGAATTAGCTCGCAGAGAAGGAGCGCCCTTTAGAATGCTTATTTTAGGAGGCAGTGAGCAAACGATCTCTGATTTCAGGAAAAAGGTCGCTAGTAAGCGAATCTCTGATGATTTCACCGTCTATGCGGGACTAGTCACCGATATTGAGCAACACCTCTCCGCAGCAGAAGCGTTGCTTTTTCCGTCACATTTCGAGGCCTTCTCGCTTGCTGAAATTGAGGCTGGGGCTCTTGGACTACGGCTGTATTTAACGGAGCATTATGGCGCAGAGATGATCTTAAGTGATCCCCAGAATGGTCGCTGGCTTCCATGGGAGCCCCTTGGAATGAGTCAGGTGCTTATCGAGGATTGGAAAGCTGGGCGTCTCGGCCAATTTCATGATTTGGTGGGGGAAGCGATCCCTAAAGATCACTATGCAGAAACGCTGACTGCTCATTATCAGGCGGTAATTGACCAATATGCTCTTTAATAGCCTAGAATTTATGTTGCTGTGTCTATGTGCACTTGCTCTCTATTTGGCGTTTAGCCAATTAAAATGTGGGCGGAGTATGCAAGTAGCAGTAATTCTTGTGGCCAGTATCGTATTTTATGGTTGGGGGCAGGCCATCTTACTTCCACTTCTCCTGGGGTCTTCGATCTTTAACGCTCTCATCGCTCGCGTATTGTCGCGACAAGACTCACCACAGAAAGCTCTTGTGGTTATCGGAGTGATTGGAAACCTCCTGTGTCTGGCATTCTTTAAATACGGAGGTCTGCTCGCAACTTCGATTAGCGGACAAGAGAACCCTTCCTGGGCGGGGATTGATTGGGGAAATATTATTCTTCCCATTGGAATATCATTCTTCACTTTCCAAGGTATTTCCCTCGTTATTGACGTGTATCGCGAGAAGGAACTGAGAACGCACTTAGCCAAACAATCTCTTGGGCGATGCCTCTTGGAAGTGGTCACTTATATTGCCTTCTTTCCACAACTAGTCGCAGGTCCGATCGTGAAAGCGCGCGATTTTTTACCTCAATTCAAGCGAGTAACTCCGCGAGAGATTCATTGGAATCTCGCTGTGCGTTACCTCATTATCGGTTTTTTTTTAAAAATGGTAGTGGCCGATAACTTGAAAGACTTTACCGTGTATCTCAGTCATGATGAGTTTGGGGCTCTGAAGCCGATTGACTTACTGTTCGCTCTCTTCGGGTATTCTTGTCAAATTTACGCGGACTTTGCAGGATATTCATTAATCGCTCTGGGATTAGGGGCTCTCTTTGGTTACCGCTTTCCGTGTAATTTTAACCTTCCCTACATCAGTCAATCCTTTTCAGAATTCTGGACTCGTTGGCACATTTCACTTTCGAGTTGGCTCAAGGAATACTTATATTTCCCATTAGGCGGAAACAGAATGGGGACTTGGTTAACCTACCGTAATCTTATTATTGTCATGCTCCTCGGTGGCTTATGGCATGGTGCAGGATGGAATTACTTAGTCTGGGGTGGGGCGCATGGACTCCTTTTAGCAAGCGAACGAGCACTCATTAAAGGAGGATTCCTCCCAACGTCTCAAGACTCTCCTCTGATTCTGAAAATCCTCCAGGGATTGGTAGTCTTTACCATGGTTACGATTCTTTGGCTCTTTTTCATTCTTCCTGATTTCTCGAGCTTTTTTCTCTACTGGCAGGAGGTTATCTCTGGCTCACTTTCCTTTTCTCCTAATATTCTGTTCGGGATAGTGCTCTTCAGCTTACCTGTGGTGATCCATCATTTCTACGGAATTTTAAAATCTCCCCCAGAACGCGCTTTCGATCAGCAAGGTTTACTGAACTATCGTGTAGTGAGTTGGGCCGAGGTACCACTTTTGGGGATACTCCTTGCCTGTATTATTCTGAACTATGGTTCGGCTGGATCCTTCATTTACTTTCAATTTTAAATTAAACCGTGAAAATAGCTGTTATGATACTCACTGCCTTAGCGGTGGTGGTGCTGAATTGGGGGATCACACAGCCTCTTGGTTTAAAGGCGGATTTCAGCGCGGCAGGATTACAATCAAACTTTGCGCGAATAGATCTGCTCAAGAGTGCGAAAAAACGAGGAGAGGACGCTCATATAACTTTACTTGGCTCATCGATGATTGGCCGGCTTCTACCTCGGTTTTTTCCGCCAGAAAACGGCTTAATACTGAACCTAGGAATGGATGGAGGCGGGGGTAATAGCGCGCTTGAACTGTTTATGAACAGTGGTCTCCATACTGAGATCGCAGTGATTGAGTTAAATGGTCTTGGTTACGAGGTCACGAGCCAAGGCGCGGAAGTGATCGAATATGAAAGCTCTTTGGAGGCAGATCTTAGGGCGACTGCGCCGGTCTTAAGTTACCAGTATAGACCTTCAGACATGCTTTATACCCGTCTCAAGAGCTGGAATGACAACCGAAGCCCGGGACGGCTCATTGAGTCTCCTCTGGAGGATAAAGATGTCCCTCTTACCAAGGAACAAAAAGCATATTTCAAGGAGCTAGGAATTACAATACAGAGCCGTGCGAACCGCGTAGTATTTATTGAAATTCCGAGTAGAGCCGTTCCGAACCGCTACATCGGGGAATATCTGAAGAATCTTGGGCACCAGATCATTAAAATGGACGATTTTGATACTGATCAATTACGTTTGACTGATCAAATACACCTCAACTTGCCCTCGGCAAAATTGGTAAGCCGATCCTTAGTTAAACAATTTAAAGATGAATGATAGTATAAAAATCAATCTTGCGCGATTAAGCCAAAACTTCCAACTCCGCAAAAGCGTTGAAGAAAATGAAAAGGCTCAAAACTACTTTAATTCAGGTTACGAATTGCCCACCGGTTACAAGAGAGTTTACTTTCATCATATTCCAAAGGCTGCGGGATCGTCCTTAAAGCGGTCATTTTACAGCATTGATGGTGATGACCATCATGTTGTGAGTGATGGTATTAACACTTCGCCTAATCGTAGATATTTTACGGAAAACAAAGTGTATGTTCGATTTAATCACCCTTTGATCGAAGAAGGAAATTATTTTTTTGCCTGTTCTCATTTTCCTTCTCATTATGTTCGGCTACCCGAGAATACATTTACTATAACCTGTTTTAGAGACCCTTTAGAGCGTATTATTTCTCTCTATGGGATGAACCAAAGAAGGTGGAAGCGTGGAGGGGCAGGCTCTATTAGACATAAAATTAATGCTCAAATGTCATGGCTAGGTCCAGGTGCAGAACAGTCAGGGAACTTACTAAGCTTTGCTCATTCGCTGAAGAAACGATTCCTACTAAACCAACTGTATATGTTTTCCCGCAAGCTCAATATTGATGAAGCTAAAAATGCAATTAATAGAGTGAATCACATCCTTTTTTTAGATGATTATAAAACTGGGATTGAAGAATTAAGTAAGAGATTGTGTATTGACTTAAAAGCGAGTCATTCGAACAAAATGGAAGCAGCTAAACCTACGTTTCCTCAAGAACAAATTGATGCCGTTAAGCTAATGCTAGAGCCAGAATATAAATTTCTAGATGAGATAAAAGAAAGCTTAACAAAAATAGTGAAAACTATTTAAACCAAGCATGAGCATTGTAAAAAAAAACCTTTCTATTGCATTTTTGGCACGCATGGTTTCCTCATTATCGAGTTTTATCATGTTGCCGCTTTACTTGCCTTTGATGGGGCAGGATGCCTTTGGATTGATAGCACTTGGGGTAGCCACGGTTCAGGTTTTGTTTATGGTGAGCACCTCGATGCGACCCGTAGTAACTCGTGATATTGCAGTTAGATTAACAAGTGGCCAACCTCAATATCCTGTTATTCGAATGAACGAAGGGTTATCTCTTATCATTCTCTGTATTATTATTCTAATTTGCCCTTGGTTAGCCAAAATAGCGATTGGAAAGGCCGACTTGGGAGAGTTATCATATGAAGCTGCAGTCAGCTGTTTTACATACCTTTTTCTCTCGATTGGTTTCCAGAGTTTTACTAGTAGCTATGTTGGTGTTATTAATGGACGCCAGCATGGGTTAATAAGAGCACTAATTATTAATGGGAAGCAGATATGTATCGCAGTCGGAGGTTATATCGCTCTTTTGGTTACTGATGGAAACCCTCTTAGCTATTTTCAAAACCTGCTTGTAGTAGAAATAGTTTTTGCTATTCTATCAGCACTTCTTGTATGGCTCCCGATCAAACGAGAGTTTTTGCAATTTAGAATCAGTAGAAACACCTTTAGTTCAATAGGGAAGTTAGGATCAATTAATGTATTGGTCGGCTTTGTCGGAGCCCTAATAGCTTTTATAGAAAAATGGCTTTTAGGGCAGTATTTATCCATCGCCTCCATCGGATATTTCACGCTATTAATGGTTCCATTCATTGTGATAGGCAACCTTTCTGCATCTGTGGGGAATGTCGTTATGCCTCGTTTGGCAGAATTAGATGCAGAGGGAAATGAGACGCGTAAATTAAAGCTTTTGGAGAAGTCTATGTGGGTAACAAACACTCTTCTGATCTGTGGTATCTGCCTCATAAGCTTTAAACCAAATTTACTATATAGTGTATGGCTTAGAGATGTAGAGCTGGTAACTAAGATTATACCATTTGTGAGCTTAGCAATTATTGTTCGATTTCCTAGATCTCATTGTAATCTATTATTCAACTATGATCTCGCAGCTTCCAGATTAGGAATTAAGCTAGGCGTTAACTTAATGAAACTTATTAGTCTGGTATGTCTAGGCGCTCTCGCTCTTGGTAGCTTCGGATTGACAGGTTACCTTATTTTATTAGCAATCTTGAGTGTCCTAGAAGTCTTCCTATCAAGTATTTGTATACTAAACAGATCTAGCAGCTTACGGGAGAAATTCTTTCAAAATCTGGTATGGAGTATTACTACAATAGTAAGTCCAATCGTGTTGGTTACGTATATAATTCCCCTATTCAGCAAAAGTTTACAGAAGATGATAAACTCTGAGATACTCGAAGTCGCTTTATCGCTTTTAGCTACGGTGATTATTTGCTTAATCTATCTTTTAACGAATTCAAAAGTTAGGGAGATGATTTTTGAAGTTTATATTATGGTTTTCAAAAAAATTAAACGGGCTAAAGTCTAAATTGGCCTTGTGGTGAAAGTTATCTTTAATCGTATTTGTGAAAAATAATGAAGCTATAAAAATTGAGTTGGTAGAAGGCTCGAGTCAAATTTACTTTATCTTTGGGGGCATTGCAGCAGGAATGGGGATGCCTCCATACGAGTTTAGTAAAGCATCGAACATTCTCTCTGATAGTCGTGTTTTTATTAGGGATTTGCGCCAAGCATGGTATCATAGGGGGCTGCCAGGAGTGTCAACAAACATAACAGAAACTAAAAACCACTTAGAATCTATTATTAATGATAATGACGCCAAGTCTGTGATTATGGTAGGTAATTCAATGGGTGGGTTTGCCGCTTTGTTGTTTTCTAGCATGATTCCAAAATCAAAAGCGATTGCCTTCAGTCCTCAAACATTTGTCAATCCTAGAAAGCGACTCATGCATAAAGATCGACGTTGGGGCAAACAGATTTTTAAATTATACTTAACAGGATGGTGTAAAGAGAAAATTTGGGATTTGAAGAGCATTACTCCTGTAGACGGTTGGAGTGCTACCGTAATAGCTTCGAAAACCGATAAGCTTGATTTGCTCCATGCTGAAAATGTTAGAGAAGTAAAGGGCGTGGATATTCAAGTTTTTGACTACGGAGGGCACAATTTGGTGAAATCATTACGAGATAATGGGTTGCTAGAGGAAATTCTAAGAAATAGAGAGATCTAAATTAATGAAGAAAATTGTTATCATTAACCAATCACAAGCAGTGTATTATAAGGCGCTCTATGAATCATTGGCTCAATATTACCAGGTTACCTACATCACCGTAAATAAGCATGAGAAGCACTACAAGAGTCATCGATTTGAGAAGAGCTTAGTTATCCCTAAAGCAGATCTTGTGGATGTGCATGAGATGAAGGTAAGAGAGGTAAATAAGGTAGGAAACTTAGCGGTGCATAACTATTCCAATATCATACGTGCGCAGAATCCGGATTACCTTATTGTTCATGAAACTGGATTCTTTAATCTACATGCTTTTCTATATTTATGGAGAAGTAAAGGAAGAGCAATGATATCAACTGAAATTGGACAGTCTAATACTAATCTCTTGTCTGCGGTTTCAAAGGTAGTCAGGAAGTGGGTAGGTCCGAGAACAGAGTGTGTTATTGCGCACTCGCCTGCCGCAATGAAGAGTGATCTAGTGCCTGGTGGTAAGACGATTAGAGCCTTTCATGCGGTGAATGCACAAATCTCTTCAGTACTGAAAGAGCCTGATTCCGATTTATTGAGACTTGTTTTCCTAGGTCAAGTGATTCCTCGTAAAGGCTTAGATCTCTTCCTCACGATACTTGAGGAGATAAGAGGAGAGTTTGACTTCCACTTCACTGTAATTGGGGATGGTGAAATGATTTGGCTTGAGGATGAAATCAAGCAACGAGGGTTAAGCGAACAAGTTACGGCTGCGGGCTTCCTTGAGGGAGCGCGACAGAGAGAAGTCATTGATCAGCATGATGTTTTTGTATTGCCCTCGCGCTATGATACTTACGGCGCGGTGACGCAAGAAGTTGCGTCCAGAGGATTAGCGCTCTTTATTTCTAAAAACGCGGGGTCTCACGTGATGGTAGAAGAAGGGGTAAATGGTTACTCCTTTAATCCAGAGAATGTAAAAGAGGCTGCCGAGATGCTCCGCAAGTTTAGAGACATAAAGAAACTGAAAAGCATGATGGCTGAGAGCTTACGAATTGCAGAGGATTACTCTGCTGCTAGCTCGGCTAAGCGTATCCATGACTATCTGGAAAACAGAAACACTTAATGACTGTTAACTTAATCAACTCATGTGATTTTGAAGGGTGGCGATCGATGCAAGTGTATCGTGACATCGTTATCAATGGCTTTCAGCAATTCGGTTTCTCTGACTATGTTTACCGTAATGAGGAACTCAATATTCCGACATCCTTATCGAATAAATTTGCCAAATATTACTACAAGTATATGCACCTCCCGAGAGCTGTTAAGAAACTTGGAGATGACGCCCTATTACACCACCTAGACCATGGGTATGCTCACTTGATTCAGTCAAATCAACGATCAGTAGTAACCGTACATGACCTTACACATTTCGCTTACCCTGAGCTATCAGGGTATTCTCTATCCTCTTGGAAAAAGCGCATGTTAAAACTTAAGAAGGCGAACCATTTAGTAGCAGTTTCACAAAATGTGGCAGATCTTTTAATGCAATTCTTAGATATTCCCGCAAATAAAATTTCCGTGGGGTATCATGAAATCGATTTGGATAAGTTTACCCGTCATGACAAGGTAGTAGGGCGTGAAAAGTGGCTAGGGAAATATCAAGCAGATCATTATATCCTCTCTGTGGGGACGAATGACCCCAAAAAAAATATCAAAGTGCTCCTGGAGGCGGTAAGGAAAATCACCAAAGAAGGCCTCAATGCGAAGTTGATCCGAGTGGGCGCAAAATTAGAATTTCACGATGATCGCCTCAACAATCTGGTTTCCTCCTTAAAGAAAAATGGCTACCTTATCGAGCTTGGCTACCTACCCCATTCTAAGGTCTCAGAACTTTTAGGTGCTTGTGACTTGTTTTGCTTCCCCTCCGCTTACGAGGGCTTTGGGTTACCAATTATTGAGGCCCAAGCTGCTGGAATCCCCTTAATATGCTCAGATGCGAGCTGCCTTCCAGAAATCGCTGGGAAAGGAGCCCTATTCCACGAGGTGGATAATGCGTTAGCCTTAGCTTCTCAGATTAAAAGAGTATTTTCAGATAATAATTTGAGGCGTGACTTGCGAGAACTGGGCGAAGTAAACTTGAAGCGGTTTCAACTAGGTTCACATGTCACACTTCTCAAGGATGTTTACCAAAGCTTAGGTTGAGAAAGATATAGTTAATTATGTATAAAAAAAATAATTTTATTTACGTTCATTTTCAGAAAACAGCAGGGACGCATGTGAAGAAACTTTTGATTGAGGTGTTTGGGGAAGATAAGAAAAGTAAATGGCATGGATCTCTGAAGAAGGAAGATAAAGGAAAGTTAATTTTTTGTGGGGTAAGAAATCCATGGGATTTTTATGTCTCTTTATTCCACCACAGTAAAGAGCAAAACAGTCCGCCTATCGCTTTCTTTAAAGCGCAACCAGAGCTTTACTCGAAAACTTATGGAAGCTCAGATACGGTAGAGGGTTTTCGACAATGGTTAAAGATTATACTGACTGGAGATGTAATGGATAGAAACTCTCTTTTGCTTCCTACTAGATTCATTAAAGAAGGTAATAAAAGTGTTTTGTGGATTAATAAGCTTGATCGGTTAATAAATCAGAAACCTTGGAAAGATGTGGGCATGATGTCACGATGGTTATTCGATGTCGTTGTTCCGTCATACCGCACAATGCGTATTCCAAATGCCAAGACATTTAAAGAAAAGTTCATATCTGAAAGTTTTGTGGATCATTACTATCGAATCGAATATTTAACTGAAGACATGAGATCGATTATGGAAGATCACCTCTCCCCTCCTCTTGGCTGGGAAAAAGTGTTTGAGGATTGGGCGGGGAAAAAAAGTAATACCACTACGCGGTTAAAGTCATATCAAGCATATTATAATGATGAATTAGCGACGTTAGTAGATGAAAAAGACTTCCTCATTATAGAAAAGTTTGGCTATGAATTTTAAATCTAACAATTTATCTATTGACCTATCGTCCTGAAATAGACGGCTTACGAGCTATCGCTGTTGTTCCTGTGATTCTTTTTCACGCGGGGTTTACCCTCTTTGGTGGAGGATATGCGGGAGTAGATATTTTCTTCGTGATTAGTGGTTACCTAATCACCTCGATCTTAATGAAGGAGTTGGACGAGGGGAAGTTCTCGGTGGGTCGGTTTTATGAGCGGCGGATCAGAAGGCTTTTGCCTGCACTGTTTGTTGTCTTGTTGGCTTCTGCGATTGTGGGATGGCAGATTTTGATGCCCAGTGATTTTCAAGACTTTGCGGAGAGTGTGGTAGCAACGATTCTCTGCGGATCTAACTTCCTCTTCTGGCAAGAATCGAGCTACTGGGATACTGCCAGCGAATTAAAACCGCTCTTACACACTTGGAGTTTGGCTGTAGAGGAGCAGTATTATATTATATTCCCCCCGTTCTTATACCTTTTTTATCGTTGGTCTAAAAAGTCTACCTTTGGGTTAATCATTCTTGGTGCGATTCTCTCCCTGATCGGAGCAGAGGTGCTCTCTCATTACCGCCCGACGGCCAACTTCTTCCTTCTGCCATTTCGTGCTTGGGAGATGTTAATTGGTTCTATCGCGGCCTTTGTGCTTTCTTACGAAGGAATTACGAGTCGGATTCAAGCGAGTCGTGGGGGGCAAGAGGTGTTCTCCTGGGCTGGGCTTCTGATGATCCTAGGCTCTATCTTCTTCTATGATAGCTTCACACGGAATCCGAGTGTCTGGATGCTTTTACCCACGATGGGAACCTTCCTGATTATTCTGTATTGTAATGCTGGTACGACTGTTGCGAGAATTCTGTCTCTCAAGCCGATGGTGATGATAGGTCTGATTAGCTACAGCGCATATCTCTGGCATCAACCTATCTTTGCTTACACTCGCTATGTTGCGTTTCCAGAGCAGAGTAAGTGGTTATTCGGAGCCTTGTCGATTGGAGTTTTTCCGCTGGCATACCTGAGCTGGAAATACATTGAAAACCCATTCCGGAATAAGTCTTGGATTTCTCGTAGAGCAGCATTCACCTCCGCGGCTATCTATTCTATATTTTTCCTTGTCTTTGGGGGATTAGGGATGGCTACCAATGGGTTCTCCAGTCGCGGACAATACCAAAACCTTCTGATCAAAGCTTATCAACCAGACAACAAAATACTCCAGCAAAACACCTGGACAAAACTACGGACTCTAAGCGGAAGTGAAGACTATAAAGTGGCAGGGAATTCTTATGACCTTGAACCTTGGTATTCCAGTGAAGATACCCGCCAAAAGCTACTCATTGTGGGTAACTCCCATTGTAAGGATATGTATAACGTCCTCACGCTTAGTAAGGATACGAGTGATCGGTATCAAATCGCCCGCTTTGGAGTAGAAATCCGTAATGCCTTAAAGGAAGATACGGGACTATTAACGTCGCCCAATTATAATCAAGCCGATGTAATCATGATCTGCTCGCGGTATAACCGTGAAGATGCAGATTACCTAAAAAAGGTGACAAAGCGCTTCCTAGCAGATGGAAAAGTTGTTGCCATCACGCGCAATATTTATGAGTTCGAAGGCTATGGAAATACTACCTTCGCGGATAAAATTTTTCAGCGCTACGCTGACCGGATAAACTCAGGTGAGGTGAGTGCGAATAAGCTAGTGCACATTATTAACGAGGAGCATTATAAGCAGACTATAAGGCGCCAACTAAACCCGTCTGTTCTCAAATCACAGGCGATCATCGATCAGATCGAGAAGGATCTGGACGTGGTGGTGTTAAACCGAGATGATTACGCTAAAGATGAGGATGCTCAGGTGTATCATATAATCGATACGCAATTTCAAAAGTTTACCTATGACGGAGCCCACCATTCGCTTGCTGGGGCGTCTTTTTATGCACAAAGGGTTGATCAGATAGGGTGGTTGTCTCCTCTTAATACGAAATAAATCTAGCTTAAATCTCAATGAAACTCGCACTCTCTTTACTCTGTGAAAATCCTCTTCGCAAAACGGGGCTCACCAGTCTATTCGTCGAACTCGTGGGGCGCTCTTTAGAGCAATACCCCAATCTAGAATGGGTTGTCTATGTGGCCCCGGAGCACGACTGGGCGGTTGAGCATGAACGCTTGACGGTCGTTCGTGACTACGCGGGGAGTAACCGCATGAAGGAGCGTCTCCTCGCGGATCATTTCAAAGTCGCCCCTGATGCGAAAAAGCGTGGGGTGGAGTGCCTCGTAACGGTGGGCTTTGTGCCACTGGTGACGGCGGGCCTCCCGGTGGCGATGCATATGCTCTCTCTCCAACACTTAACGAAGGATAATGAAGTAGGTTTCCTGCGCAGTCTTTACAGAAAGTGGGCCGCCTCTAGCGGACTGGCCAAGGCCGACTTGATCATTACCAATACCGAGTTCGCCATTTCCCAAATCCTGGAGGTAAACCCCGAGGTGAAGCCTAAGATCATGCAGAGCTATGAAGGCCTGCAGCATGAGTTCTACGTGCCCGAGGCAGAAGCAAGCGAAGTCGCGAAGCTGAAAGAAAAGTTCGCGATCGAGCCCGGTTACCTCTATTGGTGTTCCAACTTCTACCCCTACAAGCAGGCGGAGAAGTTCTTTAATGCCTATGCGCTGCTCTCTGATGAAGAGAAGGCAACGCTTCCGATCGTGATGGTTGGGGGTGGCGGCTGGGGCGACGGCTTTGAGCGTGCGATGGAGCATGCCGAGACCCTAGGGATTGACCAGCATGTGACGAAACTGGGCTGGGTCGATGATGAGGACTTAGCGATGCTCTACCGTCAGTCGAAGTTCTTTGTCCTCGCGAGCCGGGAGGAGACCTTTGGGCGTTGCGTGATTGAGTCCATGGCTTGCGGACGCCCATGTGTCGTCAATGACATTCCAGTGATGCATGAGGTAACGGATGGGCAGGCTTTGATTGTGGACTTTGATAAGCCTGACGTGGCGGCAAAGGCGCTGCGGACCTTGCATACGAATGAGGCTAAGTATGCTGAGTTGGCGCAAGGCGGGATTGAGCGGGCGAAGGCTTTTGACTTTGACCTCCTCGCGCAAGAGAGGGTCGAGGCAATTCAGAAATTGATCGGATAAGGAGCAGGCCCGCAAACGAAAACTCAAACGAATTTATGATCAAACAAGCAGTCATCCTCTGTGGAGGAAAAGGAACTCGTCTAGCGCCCTTAACGAAGAATAGCCCTAAGCCGTTATTACCAGTGGCAGGAAAGGTCCTCTTGGACCGGACGATCGCGATGTTAGTGGAGCAGGGCTTTACGGACTTCATCCTGATGGCGGGACATCTCGGGGAGATGATTGTGGAGCATTATGAGGAGAGTCCTCTTACAGGAGCTACGGTTGAGGTCTTTATTGAACCGGAGCCATTGGGCACGGCGGGAGCGTTACCCTTGGTGGCGGATCGACTCGAGGACAATTTCTTACTGGTTTATGGAGATGTCTTTGTGGACTTCGATGCGCGTCGCTTGGCGGACTTCCATGACGCAGGAGATTCCGATGTAGTAGCCTCTCTACTCGTTAGGCAATCAGATCACCCCTGGGACTCGCACCTGGTTGATGTCAATGCTGACGGGGAAGTGCAGGATTTCATCTTCGAGCAAGAGGAAGGACGCTTGTATAAGAACTATGGGAATGTGGCGATCTATGCCTGCAATAAGAAGATTTTAGACTACATTCCGCGGGATAAGCCCAGTGACTATGGACGCAATATTTTCCCGGCGATTCTGCAGACGCAGGGTCGTCTCCGTGGATTGGAGCTAGAGGTTGGCGGGTTTGTCCGTGATATGGGGACGCCTGATCGGCTCGCGCTAGTGGAGAACTATCTCAAGCGGAAGGAGCGCTCACGCGCGGCACGGGAGAATCCCAGAACTCTGAAAGTCGCCTTTCTTGACCGAGACGGAACGCTAAATTACGAACGAGGGCTCATTGATACGCCTGAGAAGATTGAGATGATTCCTGAAGCCGCGGAGGCGGTAGGGAAACTGTGTGCGGCTGGCTGGACGTGTTATCTCATCACGAACCAACCGGTGATTGCGCGGGGGCTCTGTGATGTGCCAACGTTGGAGGCGATTAACGAGAAGGTGACTGCGGTGATTGAAGCAGCGGGGGGGAAGATCGAGCAGATTTATTACTCTCCGTTCCACCCCGAGACGCACCATGGTGATGGAGTGAAAGAGTTCCGCCGGGCGAGCGATTGTCGCAAGCCGGGCTCAGGAATGCTCTATCAAGCGGAGGAAGACCATCACTTGGATCTGGCAGAGGTCGTGATGATTGGTGATACATGGCGAGATATCGTGGCCGGACAGGGCGCAGGGGTAAGGACTTGCTATCTTGGGGAGAAAGAAGAGGGCCAAGCCTTAAAAGCAGACTTTTGTGCACGCTCCCTCGCCGACTTTGTGAAACAAACGCTAGGAGATCATGCTTAGAAAAATCGCTAGTAAGCTTCTGCCTCACCACGGCAACCCAAAGCTCACCTCGCCACCAGGCCCTCTACCTTTATGCGAAGGAAGGCCTGTGTTAGTGAAGTCTAAAATGCGTTCTGGGACTCACTTATTGATTGATCTAATCCTTAACAACTTTCCGCCGCTTAGGACCGAAACTCTCTACGTCGAACTAGACCACGCTTATCACCAAAATATGGATGCTCAGCAATTTGGCGAGCTAGGTAAGTGTGTGTGTAAGACCCATTTTTCTGGTATCAAGAATCAGAAGTTGCGTCGCGAAATTACGGAGAAGGTGGTGGCCCAAGCATTCATTATTGAACCGGTAAGGAGTTTAGAAAAAATGAAGCCCTCCCTGCGTAAATTCCTAAGCACAGAGGAGTATGGAGAATATATCGATACTTGCCAAAAATTCGATCAGTATTGGGCACCCATAGATTGCCTTAAAATTCCTTTTGAAGATTTGATCTCAGTATCAGGTAATGATCGAGCAATAGAACTAATAGGCAAATATATAGGAGAAAAACCTTCCCAAAAGCGTTATTATAACCGCCCTAAATCAAAAGCAAAATTAGTGCTGATTGAAAAATTACTCACCAGACTCTTAGGAGTAAGGCAACGCCGAGTAAACACGACTATCGCCTTCAATGGCTAACTTTAAAGACTATGATTATTACAAAAACGCCCTTACGCGTCAGCTTTGCTGGCGGAGGGACAGACCTCGCTGCATTTTACGAGCAAGAAGATGGCTTAGTGGTCAGCACCGCGATTAGCCTTTCCATCTATCTGGCAGTTCATGAGTTCTTCGAGAAGAAGATCGTACTGAAGTATTCTAAAACAGAAGAGGTTGATGAAGTCTCAGAGATTCAGCACCCTTTGATCCGTGAGTGTATGAAAAGGGCTGGAGTCGGCGCGCCGATCGAGATCACGAGCTTTGCAGATATTCCGTCAAAAGGAAGTGGGCTTGGGAGTTCAAGCGCCTTCACGGTGGGGCTCCTGAAGGCCTTACATGCGCACAAAGGCGAAAACATCGGTGCCGAAGGTTGTGGGCGCGGGGCTTGTGAAGTTGAGATCGACACGCTCGGTGAACCGATAGGGAAGCAAGATCAATATGCGGCGGCGTATGGCGGACTGAACTCCATTCGTTTCAAGGGAGATGGCGAGGTGCATGTCAACCCGATCATCCTTGAGCGGGCAAAACGTCAGGCTCTAGATGAGCGTTTGATGATGTTTTATACTGGGATTACGCGGAGCGCATCGGGAATCCTCTCCGAGCAAAAGAAGAATACGGAAGACGCAGGTGATAAGTTTCGTTCCCTCCAGAGCATGAAGGGCATGGCGGAGGAACTAGAGAGTGAACTGAGTCGCGGTATCATCGAATCGGTTGGCAAAAAAATGCATGAAGGCTGGCTAGAGAAGAAAAAGTTAGCTTCCAAGATCTCTAACCCTCAGATTGATGGGTGGTATGACTCGGCAATCGCCGCGGGGGCGACCGGAGGAAAGCTCCTTGGTGCCGGTGGCGGTGGGTTCCTCATGTTTTACTGTGATCCAGATAAGCAGGATGATCTGCGGAGGGCACTCTCCGATATGAGAGAGGTTCCTTTTCACCTTGAAAGTCAGGGCACGCGGGTGCTGTATATAGAGAAGTAATTGATAAAACTATGGATAAGACAAAAGCAGTAGTAACAGGCGGCAGTGGCTTCATCGGGAGTCACGTCGTAGATAAGCTCATGCAGGACGGCTGGCAAGAGGTCGTCGTTTATGATGATTTACGCACAGGGCAGGACTTTTACCTCGATCAGTGGAACGCTGACGCTCGTTTACGAAAGGTGAAAGCGGATGTGTTAGACTTTGAGAGAATTAAGTCTGAGATTGATGGAGCGGAATTGGTGGTGCATTTCCAAGCGAACGCAGACGTTCGCGGTGGCCTTAAAAACCGCCGGATCGATCTAGAACAAAACACCATTGCGACGTGGAATGTCTGCGAAGCCTCTGCCTTAGCTGGAGTGAAGACGCTGGCCTTTGCCAGTAGCGCGACCGTGTATGGTGAACCAGATGTGTTCCCTACCCCAGAAAAAGTGGCGCCCATACAAACTTCCCTCTATGGAGCGAGTAAGTATGCGGGGGAGGCCATGATTCAAGCGTATTCAGAATACTTTGATATTCAGGCTCGCATTTTCCGCTTTGTGAGTTGGACAGGGCCTCGCTACTCCCATGGAGTTATCTATGATTTCTTCAAAAAACTGCGGGCGAATCCTAAATCTTTAGAAATCCTGGGTGACGGGAAGCAACGCAAATCTTACCTTGATGTAAGAGATGGAATTTCCGGGATTTTCCGTTCTATTGAGCATGGGAAAGATCGGGTAGGAATTTACAACCTTGGTCACGATGACTTTATGCAGGTGACGGAACTTGCCCAAATCGTTATTGATGAAATGGGCTTAACAGACGTCGAATTCCAGTTCACTGGTGGAGAACGAGGATGGGTCGGCGATAGTCCTGTAGTCCATCTCGACACGAGCAACCTAAAAGACTTGGGATGGAAGCCGACGGTTTCGATCGAGCAAAGCCTCCGTGATACCGTGCGGTATTTATTAGATAACGAAAATACAATTTTACGATGAATATACTAACAGAATATAAAAAAGAATTAGCAATTTGCCTTGATGCTATTAGTGAAGAGGCGATTGAGGCGTGCGCAGAGGTGTACAAGAAAGCTTGGCGAGATAAAAAGACGATCTATGTCTGCGGTAACGGCGGAAGTGCCTCTACAGCATCACACGTGGCTTGTGACCTTAACAAAGGCGCGACTGTCAACGGTGTAAGACCTCTCCGAGTGGTAGGTTTGGCCGATAATGTCGCCCACTTCACGGCGCTAGCGAACGACTTTGATTATGATGAGATTTTTGTAGGACAGCTGAAAAACTGGCTAGAACCTGGAGATGTCGTCATTGGCATTTCGTGCAGTGGGAACTCTCCAAACTGCGTTAAGGCCTTCGAATACGCCAAAGAAAATGGTGCCATCACCATGGGTTGGCTCGGTTTCTCAGGCGGTAAGATGAAAGAGCTTTCTGATGTCGCCATCCATCTCCCCTCCAACGAATATGGGCCTGTGGAGGACGGCCACCTCATTATCAACCACATCTTGACAGTAGTGATCAAGGATTGGCTACAGTCCCAAGAGGGATAAGCCATCCCCTTCCATTTCCTCGCCATTATAATGAATAAATCACAGAACATCGCTCTAGGAACTGCGCTACTGTCGTTTGTCTGTCTATTGTATTTGCTTTTCATGCAAAAATATTCTACAGGTTACGGCTTTAGCCGATCTCCACTATGGGGAGATGTAACCCGTGGCTATAAGATGGAAAATGGGGAATGGATGTTTGGCTATGCAGTACCTTTCATCGTCGCGGGATTACTGTGGATAACGCGAGATCAGTTTAAGGGCATAAAAAACACCTGGAGTTGGCTTGGGCTGCCACTCTTATTACTCGCTTTTTTCTTATACTTCGGGGGGTATAAGGCGAATCAAAAGTATATTGGCTACGGTGCTTTACACCTCATGGTGGGAGGAATCGTCATTCTGCACTTTGGGCTCAAGGTGTTTATGAAAGGGCTTTGGCTCTGGATCCTCTTAAGTATGATGTGGCCTTGGATCTTCTTGATTGATAAAGTCTCCCTCCCCCTGCAGAAAATCATGACTACCCTCACTTCTGGCGTCATGACTCTCATCGGAGAGGATTTTATTAAGGAAGGAACAAGCATCCGCTCTGCACCCACCTCAGAGTATATCGCGGGAGAGCGCTTTTCCCTTACCGTAGCTGCCGCTTGTAGCGGGTTGCGCTCCTTTTTCGCACTCGCCATGATTTCGCTCTTTTATGGATATATTACTCTGAAGAAAGATCTAAGCCGCCTCATCCTTTTCATTTCTTCAGGAGTGTTTGCGATTGTGGGTAACGTGGTAAGAATGATGTTGCTCTACTGGGGCACCCTTCTATTCGGCAAGGAATTTGCGATTGGACGGGGGGAGCATGATCCCTCACATTACCATATTGGAGCGGGTTTAGCGGTCTTTGTAGTTGCCCTTTCTGGAATGATCGCGCTCTCCGCCTTTCTGGAGCGGAAGAAGAATAAAACAGTAGTTACGAAAACGGTTTAACTCTTATGAATCAAATTTTTAGATGCCTCATTGTTGTTACCCTTACAGTTGTAACGGTTTTCTTATGCTATAAGTTTCCAAATGCTGCCACCGATCCACAAACTGGACTTACTCTTATCCTGCCAGAGGAAATTCCGAATCATGCTTCTTACGATCGAGAGGTTTCCGAAGTAGAAAAGGAATGGCTCCCCTCTGACACAGGAATGCTGAAACGAATGTATTACCCAAAGGATGCCATCTCCCAAAATGATGCGTTACAACGAAGCATCTCCGCGACCTTGATTCTCAGTGGTAGTGATCAGCGCTCCCTCCACCGCCCAGAGGTCTGCCTGGTAGCTCAAGGTTGGAGCATCAAGCAAGCCACGGTCAAGGAGCTTACCATCAATGGCAAAAAACTCCGCGTCAAAGACCTCCATCTAGAAATGATGCAGATGCAAGCTGATGATACATTGAAGAAAATTCAGGCCCATTATGTATACTGGTGGGTCGGTAGTAAGACCAGCACCCATGACTCCTTACAACGCGCTCTCATCTCCGCAAAAGAAAATATGTTCTATAACCGCAATACACGCTGGGGGTACCCTTCCATCATGACGTATGTCTATCTAGATGAGGGCGAAGAGCGAACCGCCGCGCAAAAGCGAGCTTATGACTTCATCGAGCAATATGGCTCCACCTTCTTGAAAAACTACTAAGTATGAAATATCACATCAAAGCGTTGCGCCCGGAGCAGTGGTTAAAGAGTGGCTTTTGTTTGGCCGCTCTTTTCTTTTCTGGACAAGCCTTTGAGGTAGAGAAATGGCTACAAGTATTACCTGTACTAATCACATTTTCTCTAATCGCAAGTGCTGGATATGTCTTTAATGATCTATGGAATAGAGACGAAGATCGTCAACATCCTCGCAAGCGAAACAGAGCGATTGCGAGTGGTAAGGTTTCTGGAAAAGCGGCCTTGGCATTATGCCTATCATGTATCGTCTCGTCGCTATTAATCACGTCCATTGCTTACGGTTTTGGCAAGACCAGCCTGTGCCTAATAGGCTACATTTTAATTAACTCTCTCTATACCGTCTCTCTTCGTAAAATTCCCATTCTAGATATTGCCTCCATTTCCTTTGGGTTTGTTCTAAGGGTCGCCGCTGGAGCCTTTGCCTTGACGCTGTACCCCTCTGAGTGGTTAATGCTTATCACGTATTTGTTAGCTCTACTTCTTGCTTTGGGTAAGAGAGCTGGGGAGTTAAAAAAGCTGGGACAGGAAGAGGTTCCCATTGGCGCAACGAGAAATTCCTTAAATTGGTATGCACGGATCGATGCCTCAAAAGCTATCTGGGTGGTATCGATTCTTATTTCTGGGTGCTACCTCCTATACTGCTATAAGGCTAGAGCTCATTCCAATGGGTTTTGGCTGACAGCTATCCCCGTTTTAATAGCACTCGTAGCTTACTCTCTGGAGGCAAATCGCTCGGCAGACGTTGAGCGACCCGAGAAGCTTGTTTTAAAAAAACCGATTATCGCCCTCTGTATGGCAGTGTGGATGGTTATGGTTATTGTCTTTGTTAGATAATTCGTTACATATGTCACCGTGGTACCATAAACAATTCCAATCTTGGGGGCGCCTTAATGCCGCTCCCAGTAGAGCGATATCTACGAGTGACCCGCAGCGCCTAAAGGACGCACTTTCTGAGGAGAATGGAAAAATATTAGCTTATGGTCTAGGGCGCAGTTACGGAGACTCATGTTTGAATTCTGAAGGAGATGTTATCGAGACCACAGGAATGAATAAGCTCATCTCCTTCGACCCTGATGCGGGACTACTGACAGCGGAGGCAGGAATCTCTCTGGATGAAGTTCTGCGTGTAATCGTTCCTAGGGGATGCTTCTTACCCACTACTCCTGGCACCAAATTCATTACGCTCGGCGGAGCTGTGGCGAACGATGTGCATGGCAAGAATCATCATGTCGCGGGAGCCTTTGGTAATAACGTCATTCAATTTTCCTTATTACGGTCAGATGGGTCCCTCATGGTGTGCTCAAGGGAGAACAATAAAGAATGGTTTCACGCTACCATTGGCGGCCTCGGGCTAACAGGCCTCATCATAGATGTCACCCTTCAGCTAAAAAAGATTTCATCCTCTCATCTCGATGTGAAATCAATTCCTTTTCGTAATATTGATGAGTTTTTTGAAATCAGTCAGAACCATGATGGAGAGTTCGAGCACTCTGTCTCTTGGATTGATTGTTTATCAAAAGGCGCGAGTTTAGGTCGTGGAATCTATATGGGGGGCAATCACGCCACCAATGGAGAGCTAAGCGTCCATACTGACCCGAAGGCCAGTATCCCTTTCAATGCTCCCAGTCTTTTACTCTCCCCTTTCAATATAAGACTCTTTAACGCCTTCTATTACAACTTACAGAAAGCAAAGCGGCCTAAAGGAAAAGTGCATTACGATCCCTTTTTCTACCCCTTAGATACGCTCAATAACTGGAATAAACTCTATGGAAAACAAGGATTTTTCCAATATCAATCCGTTATTCCTCATGAACATGCACTGGAGACGACCAGAGCTATGCTGTCAGAAATTTCGCATTCGAAGCAAGGGTCCTTTCTCGCCGTTTTAAAACGATTCGGAGACATCCCCTCTGATGGAATGCTCTCGTTTAGCCGTCCAGGTATTACACTCGCTCTTGATTTCCCAAACAATGGGATGCCGGTCAAAGAGTTGTTTAACCGTTTAGATAAGATCGTTAAAGAAGCTAGCGGGTGTTTATACCCCGCCAAGGATAGCCGGATGACAGACTTTGCATCTTTCTACCCTCAGATCTTGGAATTTGAGAAATTTATCGATCCCAAGTTTTCCTCCGACTTCTGGCAGAGATGTCATCATCAAAAATAAACTCCCGCTAAAGTCCCTATGGAGAGAGCCAAATATATTGACGGATTAAGAGGGGTTGCCGCCATCATGGTTGTGATTTTTCACTATGCGCAATTGACCCCCAACTCGAGTGCGTTCTTTGCAATCGGTAGCTATGGCGTTCACATTTTCTTTATCATTTCAGGATATGTGATTATGTATTCCGCACGAACTAAGATGAATGCCATGACATTCTTAAAAAATCGCTTCATCAGAGTTTATCCCACCTATTTTGTTTGCCTCAGCATTTCTATTTTCTTGCTTTGTATTTCGGGGAACTACTCTGGTAGTGTCCTAGCTTTAGGCTCAAATTACCTTTTCTTTCATAAGTTTCTTGGCTTTGGTCATGTTGACCCAGTGTATTGGACACTTCTTCTAGAGGCGGTATTTTATGGGTATATCGCCTTTGCTATTGTTCTCTTTAAGCTGAAAACACGAGTAGTTTACCTTTCACTCATCGCTCATTCCAGTATTGTTTTATTCTGTAATCTTATCCCTTGGGAGATTCCTAAAATAATCAAATCCGTCAGCCTCCTCGACTTTGGAAGCTATTTCGCGCTGGGAATGATCTATTATTTAAAAAGGAACAAAGAGGTAACCACGTGGCAAGTAACCATCCTTTTTCTTTTAATCGCCATCGGGTTGGCTTTCTCTGGAAATACAGGCAACGATTATTCCCAGTTTAGATTAAGTTTTATTTCTTATGAGCTTGCCTCTGTTGTTCTGGTTTCCTTCTCTCTTTTACTGTTCTTTAATATCCATATCCAAAAAGCGCTCTCTTGGAGGCCTCTTCTCTTTCTCGGCTACATTTCTTACCCTTTATACTTACTCCATAATGTTGGCGGGAAATCGCTTCTTAAAATTTTAGGGTTATCCGATTCAAATACTATCCTCTCAACCATCGTATATTTCACATTTTCAATTTCAACCTCTTACATCGTTGCTCGCTATATTGATTATGGTTTATGTAAGAAGCTAAAACGTAAATTCAATTCCTATGAATAAAGTTCTCATCTTTGGAGGCACTTCTGCGATTGCGGAAGAATATGCCCAATTAATTTTAAGTAATGGCGGACAAGTCTTCCTCGTAGGTCGAAATACCAATACTCTAACACGCACTGCAAAAGACCTGGAAATAAGATCAGGGTCTTCTCCTGACACGGTACATACCTTAGCGATAAATTTTACAAACTATGATGAAATTAAAAACTGCTTTAACCAAGCAGACAAGACGCTCCAAGGGATAAGCAAAGTCCTAGTCGCTCATGGATGCCTACCCGAGCAGGAAGAACTCCAAAATGATTTCTCTGCCGCAATCAACAGCCATCATGTAAATTACCTTAGTGCCGTAGCAGTTTGTGAAAGCGCTGCGCAATATTTTTTAGAGAAAGCTATCTCTGGTCAGATCTCCGTCATTTCTTCCGTCGCTGGTGATCGCGGACGAAAGTCCAACTATTTCTACGGGGCTTCAAAAGGAGCTTTATCTCTCTATTTGCAAGGACTACGCGGCCGCCTACATTCCTCAGAAATAACTGTTCTGACCGTGAAACCCGGCTTTGTAGATACCCCCATGACAAGCCATCTCGAAAAAGGCCTTCTTTGGGCTAAACCAGCAAGCATCGCGGCCGGAATCCTAAGAGCAGAAGAAACAAAACGCAATATCGTCTATTTGCCGTTCTATTGGTTCTCTATTATGCTGTGTATAAAATTGATTCCGGAATGCATCTTCAAGAAATTATCGATCTAAATCATGCAAAGTAAAAAAAATAGAGCCTTTTACTTACTGGGATGGGGCGTCTTACTGATCATCTTGTTAACACCGCGTATTAATAACCATACGGAGACCGAAGATGCCTATCAATACGCCCAGCAAGTTAGAGATACAGATGACTGGGCACAACTCATTCACCCAAACCATAAGCTCTATCATATTATTTGTGATGAAGTTCATAGTTTTGTAAATGTCTTCGCTGTTGTTGAACCCTTATCTACACTCATTGGGATTTCGACGATCTGTGCTCTAGCTAGTATTGCTTGCCTCTATTTTTTCCTCGTTAAGATAGGACTCACTCATGGAAAATCCTTGCTGGTCATCGCTATTCTTTCGGTAACATATAACTTTTGGCGATATACTCATGCCGCAGAGATCAATGCCATGGCTTGGTTCGGGCAGAGTCTATTTCTTTTGACCTTAATGAGTAGCCGTCATTCTAAAGGATTATTTTGGCCTCTCACTGTAGCCATAATTGGGGTGTCTGCCACTCTGGTCCATACCATCTGTATTGTGCCAACTGCTGTCATCGGAGTAGGATACTATTTTTTCTCTAAGAGATACCGCAGTTTATTCGTTTTCGTTGCTGCCTTAGGAGTGGCAACCTTTGCTTCTTTCTATACCGTAGACCGCTATCAACAACAGAATCTCAATATCGTAGAAGGCCTTACAAAATCTAAAAAGGAAACACCCCTAACAAAAAAAGAAAACGCCAAAAATCTCACTCTAAAATCATTCCCAAAGGCCGCCGTAGGCTTGGGCGCCTCAGTCGTTGGCACGAACCTAATTATGGGGTTTGATCGCGTCTATGACTTACTGAGTAATGGTTTATTTAGAGAGAGGTATCTCTACGAAGAGCGATTCATGGCTCAAGGCACCCCCCTCTGGCATAAAGTGGGTTGGATCAGCATGCTCGTCGCCTTGTTCATTGTTGGAGGTGGCATCCTTCTTACCCAGTTAAAAAAACTGACGCTAAATAAGTCATTCTTTCGCACTCTATTTGATAAACCTGAATCTGCCGCAATATGGATTGGGAGCCTCATGTGTACGGTGTTTATCTTATGGTTTGAACCAGGAAACCCAGAAATGTGGGCCTTGATTCTACCTGTGATTCTCCTACCATATCTCATCTTTATGGGGAGCGCCTCATATGGAAAACTGGGAGGTTTCTATCTATTCTTTACCGCTACAAACTACCTTGGTGGCATTTCCTTGCTCTCCAATCTTGATCGCGATTACTATTACGCTACGCTTGAACCCCAACTTAGAGACTCTGCGCCGGGTGATCTCGTTTTGAGAAACGAAAAGCATAGCGGTATTCCACGATATCTTAGCTACCATTATCCGAACCTTAAGTCTGTAGTATTTCCCGTGGACCTTGAAACAGCGGCGCAAGATGACTTCATTCAAAATCATCTAGAACAAGGTCGAAAAGTCTTTATTCACCAAGAGATTACCAATGACCCCAAAAGCTTAAAAACAAATCTTCACCAGGCCAATCTAGTTTTTGTTCCAGATCGCCTTTCTGGTGGAGGTCAACTTAAGTTGAAACAATAGCTCAACCAACTAATTTTTGAAACACGACACTATCATGACATCATTTTTTCTTAGGTTCATCATCGTCCTCCTACTCGTCGCGGGAATCATTGTTACCCAGGCTTACGTAGTGGGTTTCGAATACCACCGATTCTTCACTCCATCGTGGTTTTTCTTAGCCCTTGTGCCGCTATTAATCTTTGCTAAACCCCCAAAAATTGCAAAAGGCAACACCCTAATCTATGCAAGCCTAGGGATCCTGACACTTTATCTTGGTTTACGTGGACTGTTTGCAGAATTACCCTTTCTCGCAGGGAAGGACTTCCCCGTGCTTTATTATGGATTAATCACCTTTGTCGCGATGAGCATTATCGCGCGGAGCAAGAAGATGTTCTTTGCCGTTCTCGCCATCGCACTCGGCATTCATTCTTACCAAATCCTGGTTTCGCTCCTGCCAAAAGATATTGCCGAAGGGCTTCCAAAAGCATGGGGGAAACTCCCTAACCAGAAAGGCTTTTTCGGATTTTTCCGCCATTATAACCCCTTTGCTTCCTATTGTGGCCTAAATGCGGCTGCACTTACTGGACTAGTTTTCTTAAAGGTCAGGAATAAGCCCTTAGAAGTCCTTATCAAATTAGGCTGCATATTAATGGCCGCTTTCACACTAATCGCTGCGTTCGGCAGCAGCAGCCGACTAGGAGCGGCCGTAACAGTCTTATCGGTAATCGTATGTCTACTTTTAGGAATCACTGGCAAAGCGCTTTTTCAGCACGGTTCTTTAAGGTCTCAAAACATCCTCATTTCTGTAATCTTAATCTCTATCTTGGGCCTGTTTGGAGGAGGAGCTGGATTCTATCAAACCTTCAACAAGGTATCGGAACAAGAAACAAGAGCTGGCTCTGGAGATTTAGAGCAAGATGTCATGTCAGGCATGAGAATTTCAACAATGAGTATGGGATATTCTCTCTGGTTAGAATCCCCTATTATAGGTAGCGGCCCGCGTTCATACTGGACTCATGCCCCAAGATTAAGAGAAAAACGAGATGTGACAACTAAGCATTTCAGTGACCCTGAAATGGTGCACAACGACTATATTCAAACTCTAGCAGAATATGGCGTTATCGGGTTAATTCTAATTTTAGGGACAATTGCGATGATCCTCACAATGACATGGAAGACCGCCTATCGCCAACGTTTCCTGAACGAAAACTGGATTGTCCCACCCATTATCGCCACTTCCGCCACCCTTGGCATCATGGTTCATGCGCTAGCGGATTTCACCATGCATAACGCAGCGACTTTTATTCAGCTCGCTCTTATTCTTGGGGCATCCTATGGTTATCTAGCCGCGAATGATCCCGGACTTGGCACTAGGCCCAAGAAGACGGCTTGGCTTCCCCATATCTTACAATCTGTCACGATCGTCAGCGCCTCCATAATCCTCGTTCTCATCGGAAAAAATCAAATTGTTCATAACATCAAACTCGTCAAGTATGACCATGCTAAATGGAATACAAACCAAGGGGTTTACCTTCAAGAAGCCGGTCATGTAGCAGAAATCGCTCCGGAACCCATTCTATTAGAGGAGCTAGGGATCTCCCTCATAAATCATGCGAGTTACACCTCCAACCCCTTATACAAAAACGCAATGTTAAACGCAGCAGAGCAAAAATTGGCAGCAGGATACGCCATCCATCCATATCGCCTAACGCTCATCACAAATTTAGCATTAACGAAAATATACTTAGGAAAACTTGAGCAAAGCGAGGCTCTAATTACAAAAGCATTCGAGGTATCCAACAATCGCTGGCAATCATACTACATTGATCGCTTAGCGGCCAAATACCTCATTCTTAAAGGTGAGCATCTTTGGTTTAAAAAACGGGACGCCTCAGAAGCGATGGCGTATTTTCATAAAGCAGATCAATATGCACGAAGCATAAGAACATATAAAGCTCCCTTCCTAAAAAAAGCCAAAAAGTATTACCTCGAAAAAACCAAAGAATACCTCTCCACCCTAGAAGCCGGAAAAGTCACCCCCGCTGAAGACATCATCTTTTTCAATGGAGCAGGCCTGTAAGGATTTTTTATTAAAACTTACTAAATTAGTTTGTAAACACGTGAAAACTAGGCAGTTATTTCTCCTCAGAATATGAAAGACAACGGTGTTCCAAGACAACTCTTACTCATTATTGATGGCATCCTCGTATGGACAGCTTTTTGGGTCGTTGCTATATTGCGCCCATTGTTCCGTTCTCTCGTAGGACAAGCACCGAATGCCTCACCTCTTTTAGATAATCTCGACCTCATTATTGCCGTCGCTATTCCTATCATCCCTCTGACCCTAGAAGGGCTAGGATATTACCAAGCCCAGAGCCGATTTAGAGAAAACTTTAAGAAACTACTCAGTGGTGTATTTATCTGCTCTGTTATCTTACTCGTCATCATGATTGTGACGCGTGCGCTCTCCGATAGCCGCTTTTTATTATTAGGTTTTCCCGTTATTTTAAGTACATTACTCGCAATCCGAGGTGCCATCGTTCACCATTATCAAAAAAAGAAAAAGGAAAATGATGCTCTCAAACAATCCGTTCAAATTTTTGGAAGTGGTAAAGAAGTTGACGAATTCAAAAACGGAATAAGTGCGGCTAGATATTGGATGTGGGATCTCCAAGAAGAGGTCAACCTAGAGAGTGTCAGTACAGAAGAATTGGTACAACTCTTAAAAGAACGCTCTGTCGCTACCGCAGTCTTCCTAGCTGGCAAAACAGAATTTAGTAAAGTCAGTTCAGCTATTGAACTCTGCGAATCCATGGGTATCGAGTCCATGGTGGTCTCTGACTTCCTCCGGACTAAACTCTCCATCCCCAGCGTTGAAACCGTTGCTGGGCGTACCATGATCACGCTTAGCTCTACCCCTTCCATCAGCTACTCTATTCTCGCCAAAAAAGCGCTTGATCGCCTCGGTGCTTTTACCCTCATTGTTTGCACCTCACCTCTTTGGCTCATCGCGGCCATCGGAATTCGGATTAAGAGCCCAAGTGGCCCTGTATTTTTTAGGCAGAAGCGCGCGGGCATCTGTGGCCGCCCCTTTACGATGTGGAAATTCCGTACCATGCATATTGATGCCGAAGCCCAGCTCGCAAAAGTTAAACAAGATGTTGGTAACGAAATGGACGGCCCTGTTTTCAAGCTTGATAATGACCCACGCGTTTTTGGTTGGGGAAGCTTCCTCCGCAAAACCTCGATCGATGAACTCCCCCAGCTCATCAATGTCCTCACCGGTGAAATGAGCTTAGTCGGTCCTAGGCCTCTCCCTGTCTATGAGGTCGAGGAATTCCAAAAATCCGAGCACCGCCGTCGCCTCAGTGTGAAACCTGGAATCACCTGCCTCTGGCAAGCGGGGGGACGCAACTCGATTACCAACTTTGACGACTGGGTCGCCCTCGACCTCAAATACATCGATAACTGGTCATTCTGGCTCGATCTGAAAATTCTCCTGATGACTGTGCCCGCCGTTCTCTTTAGTCGGGGAGCTAAGTAGTCTCAAAGAAAAAGCACATATTCATTTTTGTGCTAGAAAAGCGGTTCGAATTCGCTACAAATCTCCCTATCTATGAAACTCATTAGTGGCTCCGCTCACCCCGAACTCGCGAAAGAAGTAGCTTCCGTCACAGGAATCCCTCTCACGGATGTAACCATTTCTGCCTTTCCCGATGGCGAGACCCTTGTTCAAATTAATGAGAACGTTAGAGGGCAAGACCTCTTCATCATCCAGCCAACTTGCCCACCAACGAACCATAACCTCATGGAGCTTATGATCACGGTAGACGCAGCGCGACGTGCCAGTGCTAAGAGCATCACCGCCGTCATTCCCTTTTTCGGCTACGCCAGACAGGATCGTAAGGATGAGTCACGCATGCCGATCACCGCGAAACTAGTTGCAAACCTCCTCACTGCCGCTGGGATTCAGCGCGTTATCACCATGGATCTTCACGCCGCACAGATCCAAGGCTTCTTCGACATCCCCGTCGACCACCTCAGTGCGGAGCCGACCCTTGTAAAATACATTTGGGAAAAGCTAGAGGGCAATACCGAGAACCTCACCGTCGTCTCCCCCGATGTTGGTGCCGTGAAACTCGCCAAGCAATACTCTCAATCGCTCGGTGCAGAGTTTGCCATCGTGGCTAAACACCGTGTCAGCGCCACCCAGGTCGAGGCCATGAACGTCATTGGCAACGTCAAAGGCCGCGACGTTTTCATTATCGATGATATGACCGAAACTGCAGGGACCCTTTGTGCCGCTGCTCAAATGCTTAAAGACAATGGTGCCGCTCGCATTTTTGCAGGTGTTTCCCACGCCGTAATCCAAGAGCTAGGCCACAAGCGCATCATGGATTCCCCTATCGAGGAAGTGATTACCACCAACTCCACCCCGGTTCAAAGCAGTGAAAAAGTGAAGCCTCTTTCCATCGCCCCCTTCCTCGGAGAAGCGATCGTGCGCATTAATAGTGGAAAATCTGTCAGTTCATTGTTTGACATTGACCACATTAAAGGGTAAGGCTCCCTTCCCCTTGGCGCAAAAACGTCAAACTCAAACCCCTAATTAGATATGTCAAAAAGATTACTAGCAGCGCAGTCGCGCCAAAGAACCGGTTCCGGAGTTCTCAATGAAATGCGCCGTGAAGGCTTCATCCCATGCGTTGTTTACGGCGGTGGTGGTGACAACCAAAACCTGAAGATTCAGAAAAAAGCATTCAATGACCTGCTCAAAGGCGCTCCATCCTCAAACATCATTGTTGAGCTCGACGTCGATGGCACAAAGCAAAAGGTTTTCATCCAAGACATTCAGTTCAATGCTCTTAAGCAAGAAATCGTCCATGCAGACTTTCTTGCCTTGAATGACAAAACAGAAATCAAGGCAGACATCCCTCTCACCCTTACAGGTGACGCAATCGGTGTTAAAGCAGGTGGCCTTCTTGAGCAACTACTCTACACAATCCCAGTTAAGTGCCTTCCACAGCATCTTCCGGAAACACTCACCACCGATATCACTCACCTCAATGTAAGTGAAGCTCATCACATTGGAGAAATGGAATTCCCAGAAGGAGTTACCCCAAGCCTTCATGACAAGGTTGTTGTCGCACTTGTTGCGAAAACACGTGTTGCTCAGTCCGTTGAAGGAACGGATGATGAAGGAACGAGTGAAGAAGCCTCTACTGAAGAAGCTGCTGCAGAGTAACACCTTGAAACAAGTCTTCCAAAAAGCCCGGCGTGTTCTTGAACACCTCGGGCTTTTTTCATCTAATGCCCCCGTGCCTGAAATAACAGAACAGATAACACCATCTGGATCATCCCAGATTAAGATGGTTGTCGGCCTTGGAAACCCAGGCAAGCAGTACGATGGCACGCGCCATAATGTCGGGTTTGCCGTTTTAGATGATCTCATCCGCGGAACTGGCACAGAATTCCAACGAGACAAAAAATGGCTCGGAGAAACCGTGAAATATCAAAACGTTTACCTCGTCAAGCCCCTGACGTTCATGAATGAGAGCGGAAAGTGTGTCGGGAAACTCGCCCGCTACTATAACATCAAGCCAGAAGAGATCTTAGTTGTTACCGATGACGTCACCTTAGACACAGGCTCTATCCGCCTCAGGCAAAAGGGAAGCCACGGCGGACAAAACGGCGTAAAGTCAATCATCAACCATCTCGGGAGTAAAGACTTCCCTAGACTCAAGCTCGGAGTAGGAAAAGCCAGCGGAGAAGCCCTCACAGGTCATGTTTTGGGGAAATTTCCCCCGAATGAACGCGAACTTGTTGAAAACATGCTTGCAACTGCCTCCCAAGCCGTATTAGTTTCCCTCACCCGTGGGATTGAGGCAGCCGCCAATCAATTCAACACCACCAATAATTCTTCTAATCCAACTAAAGAATGAGCAGAAAATACGAAGCCCTCATCGTGATTGACACCAAAGGTAAATCACAATCCATCCAAGACTTTCAAGACGCAATCACCAAAGACCTCGAAGCAGGAGGAGCTACTCTCGGTGAAGTTAAGCCTCTCGGACGTAAAACTTTCGCATACAACGCCCGTAAGCTAGACGGCGCGCAATATATTGACTTCATCTTTGATGCTGAGCCATCAGCAATCGACGGAATCAAAGCAAAACTCGCTTTGAATCCTGACATCTACATGCAATATTACCAAAAGCTTGACTAGCATCTGAACACCATTATACTGAGAGCACTATGGGAGATTTTAATAAAGTAATGGTCCTCGGGCGTCTTACAAGAGACCCTGAAGTGCGTTTCACCCCCAGTGGAACTCCAGTGTGTGATATCGGCATCGCCGTTGGACGCCGTGTTGGTGGCGGAGAATCTGGCACAGAACGCCGTGAAGAAACAACCTTCGTGGATGTCACTCTTTGGCGCAGACAAGCTGAGCTCGCAGGTCAATATCTAGCCAAAGGCCGTGAAGTGTTTATTGAAGGACGTTTAGAAATGGACTCTTGGGATGATAAGAACACCGGCCAAAAGCGTACCAAGCTCAAGGTAGTTGCGGAAAATATGCAATTCGTCGGTGGTGGCGGAGGTAATAACAGCGGCGGCGGAAACGCTCCTCAGCAACAAAAACCAGCCTATCAGAATAACGACAGCTACGATAGCGCTCCCCAACAGCAGCAACCTCAAGAGCAAGCACCTGCTCAACCTCAGTTTGAACCTGAAGACGAGGATGATATCCCGTTTTGATTACTTACTAAACTGACTTTAACATGAAGAAGCTCCATCTTGGAGCTTTTTTTGTCTTTGCCCCCTTACAATAACCCCTTATACGTGAGTAACTTTGAACGATATTCCTAAAGATGCACAACGTGGCCGGCTCGGGTTCCTCCTGATGCTCGTTCTTGTTGCTTTAGGCTCTGTTCTTATTTTATTCCCAGCCTTCCTCCCGAAATCTAGTTTTAATGCGGTTGGAGAGGACGGTGCCGTCGAATTACTCCAGTTAGCCTTCCTCATCATTTCTGCTGCCATTTACTTCGCCACAGCAGGCCATGCAGGACGCCTAAAACCCATCTTTATCGCCCTTGGACTCGGAGCGATCTGTGCCGCAATAGGCGAGTATGAAAAGCCTTTAGAGGCCATTATTGACCCTATTGAAACTGAGTGGATACAGCTCCCCATTCTTGTCATTATCGGCTATCTCTTCATCCGTCATGCCAAGCCTCTCGCCCGGTTTATGGGGTTTGCCTCACGACGCCCAACATCTGGCTTCCTAGCCGCTGCTGTAATCCTAGCATATGTTTTTGGAGAGGCTTTTGGCTCAAAAAACTTTTGGGAAGAAAGCCTGGGCACCGGTTATGATGAGCGAATCCCCGTTATCGTGAAGTCCTATCTGGAACTTCTCGCCTGTTACTTTATTTTTGTTGCCACCGTTGGCTTTTGCTTACCCATTACCAAGCGCACCGCACCAAAAGAATTGCCTCCATCTCCATGAGTCAAAAGACACCTTCCCTCCTCACTCGAATATCTTGGAAAATAGAGTATTGTGGCTACGTCCTCCTAGAACGTATTTTAGGCTGCTTTTCTATCGAGTCCATTTACGCCCTCGGGGAATTTATAGGTGCTCTCTTCTACCGGTTCAGCCCCTCGTACCGTGCGATCGTTAAAAGGAATCTCCGCGTCGTCATGAGTAATGACTCTAAACTCGCAAACCCTACCGATGAAGAGGTTGAGGCCGTTTTTCGTGGAAATGGCGGCAACTTCCTGAGCACCCTGATCGCACATAACATTCCGGCGGAAGATCTCTCCAATCATCTAGAAATTGAAGGCTTAGATAAACTATCCGAGGCTTTAGAAAGCACTGGCGCGGTTCTCATGCTCGCTCACATGGGAAACTGGGAATTGCTCACCAAGTTCACCG
Organism: uncultured Verrucomicrobiales bacterium; assembly: GCA_937991965.1. Classification (GTDB taxonomy): domain Bacteria; phylum Verrucomicrobiota; class Verrucomicrobiia; order Verrucomicrobiales; family Akkermansiaceae; genus WTJZ01. Next base: position 7,054 of record CALKLP010000112.1, on the reverse strand, counting down.
CGAAGTTACCCGAATCCGTGCCCATGGGTGCGATATATCGCCCTCTGAACAATCCACACGTTAACGAGCTTGTATTGAAGCGCCGAGAGTCTGCAGGCATGACCTTAGTGAGCTTCAAGAACCCGGCCTTTACCCTATTACGCCTGCTCAAAAAGCGAGGGATCGTTTCCATTCTCTCGGATCAACGTATTGGCGAGCGCGGAGAACACGTCGCCTTTTTCGGATGCCCTACCCCATGCAGCCGCCTTCCACACCTCCTCCATGAGAAAACCGGCTCTCCACTATTCACCGTAGCCATGCACACGGTCTCCCCCGCGAAATGGCGCCTTACGTTTACCGACCAAGAAACTCTGACCCAACAAGAAGCCTTTGATCAATTAGCCACTGGGATGCAGACCTCACCCTCCGATTGCTTTTGGTTCCAAGATCGATGGCAGGAATTCCCTAATCTAAAGTGGCTCAATGAAGCTCAAGAATGCTCGTCTCTGCTTTTCCAAAAGAAGCGTCTGGTGTGTATTCTTGAATCGCGTTCACTCCTAGAGCGCCACCCCTTGATAGAGGAGCGCTTAAAGAACTACGATCTCCAATTCTGGGACGAGGGCGATTGCCCCTCCAATGCCTATATTGCGATTTACGACAAGGATCTCACCTTCGTAAAACAATGTAAGAAATATGGACTCAAAAAAGGATGCCGACCGATCAACGTAGCGATCAAAGCCTTGAAGCTCTGATTTTCACTAGTCCTTGCAACCACAGAAATCCATACTGGCCTTGATAAAACCAGCAAAGAGAGGATGTGGCTTATTCGGCTTAGACTTGAATTCTGGGTGGAATTGCGCCGCGATAAAGAAGGGGTGCGATGGAATTTCTATAATCTCTACCAACCCTTCCTTCGCCGAAACAGAGGAAATCATCAGCCCTTTCTCTTGCATTAAATCTTGATAGCCAGAGTTGAATTCATAGCGGTGACGGTGACGCTCACTGATACGGTCGGCATTGTCATAGAGCTTCGATGCCAAGGTGCCAGAGAAGACGATCGACTCACAAGAACCCAGACGCATTGTTCCACCTTTGGACTCAATGTCTTGCTGTTCTTCCTGCAGTGAGATAATCGGATTCTTCGTATCTTTATCAAATTCCGTAGAGTTCGCTTCTTCAAGACCGCATACATTTCGCGCAAATTCAATGGAGGCAATCTGCATTCCTAAACAAATCCCAAAGAACGGGATATTATTTTCACGAGCGTACTGTGTTGCTTGAATTTTTCCTTCCGTACCACGGTCGCCAAATCCACCCGGAATCAAGATTCCGCAGACTTCGCCAATCACTTCCTTTGCAGACTTCTCCTCGACCTCTTCAGAATCAATACGGACCACCTCGACCTTGGTGCTGTGGTGTGCTCCCGCGTGTGTTATGGACTCGTAGATGGATTTATAGGCGTCTTGGAGCTCGATATACTTTCCGACCACCGCGATTTTAACGTGGTGCTTAGGATTGATGATTTTATCGACGAACTCTTGCCACTGCGTGATGTCCGGATTGTGGATATCCATCCCCAAACGCCTCACAACGAGGCGATCCATGAAGTGCTTCCTTAGGTTCAGAGGACCCTCATAAATGGTGTGCTCCACATCAGAAAAGGGAATCACCGAGTCTTCATCGACATTACAGAACATCGCAATTTTCCGGCGGTTACTCTCATCCAGCTCTTCTTCCTTCTCTACCCGACACACAATCATATCTGGCATGATTCCGATCTCTCGGAGTTTCGCCACCGACTGCTGCGTTGGCTTGGTCTTAACCTCCCCTGCCGCTCTTAGTTTAGGGAGGAGAGTCACGTGGATAAAACACACATTCTCACGTCCAACCTTGTGCGCAAATTGGCGCAGAGCTTCTAGGAAAAGATGCCCTTCAATATCTCCCACCGTGCCACCGATTTCAGTCATCAAGATATCCACATCCGGATTACGCTTCGTGACTTCATCCAGACGGTTCTGAATCTCATCCGTCACATGCGGAATATACTGCACCGTCTTACCTAAATACGCCCCGTTACGTTCCTTGCGAATAACGGTATCAAACACCTGACCAGAGGTTAAATTATTGAATTTGGATAGAACACCCGAGGTAAAACGCTCGTAATGCCCAAGGTCGAGATCACACTCCGCGCCATCATCTAGCACATACACTTCCCCGTGCTGATAAGGACTCATGGTGCCCGGATCCACATTCAGATACGGGTCAAACTTCTGCATCATAACCTTGATTCCTCGTTGTTCTAAAAGGGCACCGAGGGAAGAAGCGGCGAGCCCTTTACCAAGTGAGGAAACAACTCCTCCGGTGATAAATATGTATTTCATGATGCGTTGTATTTTGGCTTACTAAAGTTTCTCACTCGTCGTAAGTAAAGTGTTAAGTTGAGATTCGATCAGAGGCACTTGCTCGGGCGTATCGAGACCGATTGAGGTGTCCTCGGTAATGGTCACGTGGATGCTCATTCCGTGCTCCAAGGCGCGCAGTTGCTCAAGTTGCTCGGCCTGTTCTAGCAGCCCCTCCGGCAGTGCTATAAAACGCTCTAAGGCTTCTCGCTGAAAACCATACACCCCCTTATGTCGGAAATTCTCTAATTCTAGCGTAGGCTGACGGCGGAAGGGAATCGGACTGCGTGAGAAATAGAGCGCGCCTCCGCTCGCATTCATGACCACCTTCACATAATTGGGATCATTCACATCTTCCTCGCCGAACACATTGGCGGCCGTCACGATATCATAATGCGAATCACCCTGGAGTATACGCGCTAGTGAGTTAACTAACTCCGGCTCGATCAAGGGCTCATCTCCCTGAATATTGATAATGTATTCTGCGCTGGGGTAATGCGCTGCTGCTTCTGCAATGCGATCCGTCCCTGTAGGGTGATCGACCTGAGTCATGACCACTTCTGCGCCAAATCCTCTCGCTCGTTCTGCGATTTCATCATCATCGGTCGCAATAACCACTAGATCGAGACTCGAGCAAGCGCATGCTCTTTCATACGTCCATTGAAGGAGTGGCTTTCCGCAGAGAAGAGCCAACGGTTTCCCCGGAAAGCGGGTAGAAGCTTTTCGGGCCGGAATAATTCCAATAGTCTTCGCGGAGGCACTCATAGTCTGACCGCGAAAGGCTAATGGACTTCCCCAGAATCTCAAGCTTAAACGAGCGGAAATTGTTCTGTGCCATTTATCCTAAAAACTGCAGTAGTGTGTAACCGCAAAGTCGCGACGACGCAAAGAGGATTTGGTTTCGATGCCTTGCAAATCTCCTCGATTTTCATGAAAGCCTGAAAGGTCATTCTCTAAGACAAGCCTAGGGTAAAGATCGGATAAATCAGAGCAACGAAACGCAAGGAGCGTTTTTGGTGATCGCCTCTGGAAACGGACATGTTGAACCAATGATACCCTAACTCCTATTGGTGGAGTCTATCTTATACCGCTGCCCGCAGGAGGGACAGAGGAGATTATCATAAGGACTTCCTTCCGGCGTATCCGCCCGCTCTGTCCGCTTTCCACAAACCTGACACTTAGGCAGGTGGCGGATCGCGCAGTAGCCCAGGGGGAGGGAAATAATCGGGAAAATGACAAACATCGCCACCGGATTCTCCTGCACATAGGGCACCGTCATCTTCGCTAAATACGCGACCCCGAACCCCAGTAAAATAGCGCCAAAGAAGGTAAGCACCTTTCGCGTGCTGTAGCCCTTCAGATAAATCGTTTCTTTTTTTGACATAAATGGGAATGTTTACTCGTTTTCTACCCAAACAGTGGAACAAGACAATTGAATACTGTAATTTTCTTAATCCAAGCAAAACCTGTGGGATTGTTAGATCGGTATGGCAAATGAGGTTGGAACTGGATGCGCACCGGGTAGGGTGCTTTCGCCGAAAGCACCGCAACCAGTGAGAGGGCACAACCCGAGAATTCTCCGTTCTTTCTCCGTTACGTATATCGAAAATTAAATATGGAAAGAAGCGGCGTATATTGTGTGTGAAGGCGCCCCAGCGGTAGCCTCGGCGAGGCTAACCCTACCCTTTCAAGAGCTGATCGAGGTGCCGTGATTACACAGGGGAGCGCGGGCGTCCCCCGCCCGCTAACGAGTGATGGGGGCGTAACATTAGAGGACGATTGCTTCCTCACGCAAAGCCGCCAAGACGCAATTTGATTCCTTTCTCTTCGTATACCACAGCCTCTAAGTTACACAAAGCGTATATCAGTTGTTACGCTTTCCCAGGTCATTAAGACATCCTAGGTAATTATGACCTCTATCTTTTCTCCTTGCTCATCCACGCAAACCCTTATACATACTTACCTCAAGTTCATGATCAATCCTTTACAACTAGCCCAAAAGCTAAGTGCGTATATCACCACGGGGGGAGTGATCTGAGACTGTTCTGCAAAAATGAGTGATCTCACCAATAAAAGATTCTGTGCAGGGCTTACTCTACTTGGCGTCATATTGATGTCGCTTGCGACATTCCTGTTAGCTAGTAAGTGGGATTTTAGCGTGATCAGAGAGGTGGCAACATTATTGCTACTAGTATGGCTATCGACTGGTTCGAACATTGCTCGGTGGATTGTCGGAACCCTTTCTCTAGCCGTGGTGCTAATCGGTATAGTTGGAACCATTTGGTTACTTAGCCAGCGGGCAGGATTTGAGAATTTAGAGTCTTCGCAGCAATTAGCATTTGGAGTTTTCGCTGTTGCTGTTGTAATACATGGATTGGTTGCATGGTTACTCCTCTTTCGACGTAGGGCGAGTAACCATAATATAATGGCAGAACAAGCAGGTGCACCCAATCCTACACCCGCTGATTGCGCCGCCGACCCCTTAACTAAACCCTAAAACAAAATGGAAGCCTCGCCCTCGGTGTAGGATAGGTGACCATAGACGTTGCGCGAAAATGGCTTTCATCGAGAATCCACTTTTGCTCACCCTGCTTTCATAGTTTGGAGCACCTACTATCCTCGCCCACTGTTTTAGAAAAACAGTGGCACACTTCATGATTCCAAATCATGACTTCTCTATGCGCAGGCGTAGCGCTGAGGCTAAACCAGTTTACCACTCGATCGCGGCGGCGGCCCAGGTGAGGCCGGCTCCGAAGACGACGCAAACGATGTTTTCTCCGCGCTTAAATTTCCCTTCGCGGGCTGCCTCATCAAGGGCGATCGCGACGGCGGCGGCGGAGGTGTTGCCGTATTTGTGAAGGTTCACGAAGACCTTGTCGTTATCAATGGTGAGGCGGTCGGCTATGGCATCAATGATGCGTAAATTCGCTTGGTGCGGGATGACTTGGGCGATGTCTTTTGACTCTAAGCCCGCTTCTTCTACCACCTTCGTCGCAGCCGTTTTCATGCGTGTGACGGCATGGCGGAACACTTCCTTCCCGAGCATGGAGAGGGAGGCGAGCTTATCGTTCGCGTTATCGATCGTGATCGGGCAGGCTGATCCGCCACCGGGGATGTTTAGAATGCCAGTTTGGGCGCCATCGGTGCCGATTTCCATCGCGAGGATGCGGCCCTCGCCTTCCTCTGACTTGCGGAGCACCGCGGCTCCCGCTCCGTCTCCGAAGAGCACGCAGGTGTTACGATCCTCCCAGTTCGTGAAGGCGGAGAGTTTTTCTGCCCCGATGATGAGCGCGTTCTGGAACGATCCGGCGCCGATGAGGTTTCTGGCCATTTCCATCGCATAGAGGAAGCCCGAACAAGCAGCGGAGATATCAAAGGCGACGGCCTTGCGCGCCTCTAGGTTATCCTGCACGTAGCAAGCTGTGGCTGGGGTCAATGTGTCCGGCGTGATGGTGGCGACAATGATGAGATCGAGATCCTCGGCCGCGATATTGGCTTGAGCGAGGGCTTTCTTAGCCGCTTCTGTGGCCAGGTCAGAGGTGGACTGCCCCTCCGCTGCGATGCGTCGCGCCTTGATACCCGTGCGGGAGGTAATCCACTCGTCGGTAGTATCAACGATGGTTTCGAGATCGGCATTAGTGAGAACCTTTTCAGGAAGGTAACTTCCGGTTCCCGCGATGGTGACAGGAGCTAAAGACATAAAGATGAAATAATGGGCAAGGGTTAAGGGTGCAATACTTTTTACGATCGTTTCATGACACCGGGCTTATGCCGCTAGCTTATCTAAGACACCATTAATCAGCGGAACGGCATCCTCGGTCGTAAACCTGCGGGCGAGCTCCAGCGATTCATTAATGACAATCCCCTTCGGCACCTTCAGAATCATAATTTCGTAAGCCGCGAGGCGGAGCAAGGTGCGTTCTACCCGACCGATCTGATCCGGCGTAAAGTTCTGCAGGTGTTCTTCTAAGGTCGCGTCAATCGCTTCTAAATTATCGATCGTTCCCTTCGCGTATTCAGCCGCTTTTTCTCTAAGCTGCTCTTGCTCTTGAGTCGCCTTGATGAGTGCTGAGTTACTGGGCTGATCCGGGAATTGGAGTGGGTCTGTAATGGAATGCACTCGTTGCGTCAGATCAATGAGAGTCTTTGTCAATTTAACAAGCTTAGCTAATTCAGGAGAACTAAACGTGGCGGCATCCAGTGAAATTTGAAACTTGGAAAGAGAGGCATGCATCGCCCGCGCATGGTGGTAAAACTCATTTAGTTTATCCTCCCGACTTAGATTTCCGGGAAGTTCATACTGCTCGCTCAGGCTTTTCACGCTCTCCTTCAGAGCGCGTAAGGTTTTCGCTTCTTCCTTATGGGCATACGTCTTCAACATAGGCGTGATCAACACCGCAATTTCACAAAACTCCTCCGCCCGTTTAGGGAGCGAAGAGAGCTGATGCTTAAGCGCTTTCGCCGCGATTTTATTAATCTTATCCTGCTCCGGTTCTAACGCCAGATCCCAAGTACTATCATCTAGAGTGTCGTCTTTCTGTGCAGCATGGGCAAAGAGAGAGAGCAGGGCTTTTTCGCGAATGTCTCGTTGTTTAGGCATAAGAGGAGGCGAGATGCATACCGTACTATTTCAGAACCGCAAACAAATTGATCATTTCATATGCAGTGCGGGCGGC
>CALKLP010000111.1 GCA_937991965.1 uncultured Verrucomicrobiales bacterium | reverse complement strand
ATTAAGATCAGGCATCTATCCGCATGGCGATAGAGCAATTCGCTAAAGCTGCAATTCCTTCTTCTCTTCCCACAAAGCCCATCGTTTCGTTGGTGGTGGCCTTAATGTTGACTCGGTCGGGCGCGATGCTGAGTGCTGCTGAGAGGTTCGTAATCATGGCTTCTCGGTGCTTCATGACCTTAGGAGCTTCTGCGATGAGCATGGAGTCTACGTTAACTAGGCGTGCGCCTTTTTCGGTGACAAGTTCGGCGCATTTTTCGAGGATTTTCAGGCTGGAGATTCCTTCAATGGAGTCATCCTCCGGCGGGAAATAGTATCCAATATCAGGAAGGCCAAGAGCACCCAAAATAGAATCTGCGATAGCATGACAAAGCACATCGGCATCGGAGTGCCCTAATAGACCAACAGCGTGAGGGATTTCCACTCCACCTAGGATGCACTTGCGATTTTCTGCAAATTGATGCACATCATACCCGATTCCGCTGCGATATTCGTATTCACTCATCTTTTAAGTTTGCTTAGTAAAATGATTTCTGCGCACTTCACAGAACAATTTTCTATTTCTTATCATGTTACGCAGTTTAATGACAATTTCTGGCTTTACCTTGATGAGCCGAGTTTTGGGGCTTCTCCGAGACCAGATCATGGCGATTTTTGTAGGCGCCTGTGCCGCATCAGATGCTTATCTTGCAGCGTTTAGGTTCCCGAATATGGGTCGCCGTGTGTTCGGTGAAGGGGCCTTCAATTCAGCGTTTGTCCCGATTTATGGTCAGACGATTGAAAAGGAGGACCGGATTTCCTCTGATCGCTTTGCTTCTCTAGCGTTTTCGTGGTTGGTGGCTGTTTTAGGGATACTGAGCATCGTGATTATTGCAGGGATGCGTTGGTTTATGGCCTTTTTTGTTCCAGGCTTTCTGGATGGTTTTGATGAGATGGCTTCGTGGGGAGCGTCCGGCTTTATAGATGGTCGTTCATGGGCCTGGATAGGAGGCCAGCTCCAGAGTCCGACGGGCGCGATAGATGCCGCGGGTGATAACCGTTTTCTGCAGACTGTGGAGATGGGGCGCATTATGTTTTGTTACCTGCTGTGTATGGCTTTGGGTGCTCAATTTAGTGGAGTTCTCAATACGTGGAAGAAATTCGCGATGGCGGCGTTTGCGCCTGTCTTACTGAATGTGCTCTGTTTACTAGGCTTTGTTTGGATTTGGTTCAATGACATCGAGCAGCAACAGCATATTACGAAAGTGCTCTCTTGGTGTATATTCATCGCGGGTTGGGCGCAAATGGGGGCGCTCTACTATGCCGTGAAGAGGCAAGGGGTGAATGTGCGACTCATGGTTCCGAAGTTGACGCCAAAGATGAAGCAGCTCTTTTTGCTCATGATTCCGGGAGTGGGCGCGGCGAGTGTGCAGCAAATTAACTTGCTAGTAAGCACGCAAATCGCGTCTTCGGAGAATAATGCTATTACCTACATCTATAATGCGGATCGCTTAAACCAATTCCCGCTGGGGATGATCGGGATTGCTTTGGGGGTTTCTCTGCTTCCAACGATCAGTCGCTTAGTTGGGGCCGGGAGGTGGGGGGAAGCCAGTGAGAGCTTAGGTAATGGAATTAAGATAGGCCTTCTCTTAACTATCCCAGCAGCGGTGGCTCTTGCCGCCATTCCCTTTGATATCATTAATGCGGTCTTCGGTTATGGGAAGTTCATTACGGAGGATGTGACGGAAACCTCTAAGGTGCTGTGCGCTTTCGCCTTCGGATTGCCGGCATATGTTTTAATCCGAGTTCTCCAGACAGGGTTCTTTGCGCAGAAGGATACAAAGCGACCGATGCAATACGGCATCGTGATGGTGATCGTGAATATTATTCTGAGTTTCGCACTATTCCCTACTTATAAGCATGTTGGTTTAGGAATCGCGACGAGTGTCGCAGGCTGGGTGAATGTAGTTCTTCTCTTTATGGGATTAAAGGGGTTCTTCACCATTCAGAAATCGCTTTGGAGTAAGCTAGGGCGCATTACGTTAGCCTCATTGCTGATGGCGGTGGTCATTATGGTGGCTGCGCATTTCTGTGAGCCATGGTTGGTGGCGGCCTTTTATCAGCGTATTATCGCTCTCGGCGTGATTGTTGGAATGGGGCTTTCTACCTACGCGCTAGCAGCTTTGTTATTGAAGGCTACCTCAGTTGCTGAGCTTAAGGACTTCATGAAGCGAGCATAGAATTCAGATGGAGAAAACTGTAACTTTTTACGCAGTTTTATTATCTATTCACGTATGCGCGAAGCTTTACGTAATTCACTTATATACTCGATATTCTTAGTCAACGCTAGTGCCTCAGTCGTCGTTTATCAGAACGATTTTGATACTACTCCAACAGCGGGAAGTGGAGTGACAGGGGGTGTCTCTGGTGGAGATCAAACTAGCGGGGCGAACACTGGCTCGCTTACAGGTGGGGTGGTAAGTGTGGAGCAATATGATAACTATCCAGAGTTTTCCGGTGATTTCCATCGTGTTACGATGGAAGATGACCGCTTGATTATTCAGGTTTCTGGTTTGGATGCCAGCACTACGCATACACTGGGATTTTCTCTAGCAATGATCGATAGTTGGGATGGAACGAGCAGTGAATACGGGATAGATTTAATTAATGTTCAAGTGCATGACGGGGGGGCAGTAGCCTCTAACATGGTTTCCGGTGGCGTATTGCTCAATGGTTTTTCCGTAGCGCACAATAGTAACGCTAGTGGTTTAACAGGGGCCTCATACGTGCAAAAGACCATTACGACGAATGAGCAACTTGGCTTCAATACTAATCCAAACTACTGGAATGAAGATGGGTACGTGATTGAGTTTGATGATTTGACAGCGGCTTCAGGCACATTGACCTTTGAGATCTGGGCTTCTACAGGAACTGGGTCGACAGGTTCTGGATACCAGGGTGGGAATGATGAATCTTTTGCGATTGATAATTTTACGGTTACCTCTAATATCCCAGAACCATCGGTTTCATTGCTGTCATTACTAGGGCTTGGTTTAGTTGTGACTCGAAGAGTTCGTTTTCAATAGTGTACAACTTAGCAATAATCTGAGTGTTGATATATCTGTTCAGAACTTAATTATGAAGGGTTGCTGGAGCGTGAAATGGTAACGATAAAATTTCTCAAAAATGCGTTATGTTTTGCAATTTTCTAACGTATTAAGCTAGATGAAAGTAATTCTCTTAGCGCTCTTATCTGTGTTTTCGTTATTATGCACGTCAGCTAAAGAACTTCCCAATATTCTTTTCCTTTTTACCGATGATCAAAGTTACGAAACAATAGGTGAATATGGAGTACTAGATATTGATACTCCGCATATGGACAGTTTGGCGAGTAAGGGGGTGACCTTTTCTCATGCCTATAATATGGGGTCGTGGGCTGGGGCGGTGTGCGTTGCTAGTAGATCATGTTTGATTACAGGGAAAAGTGTCTGGTATGCGAAAAGTGCCGTGAAAAACGCAAAATCTGGAAAGGGGAAGGTTTGGGGTCAATACATGTCTGATGCGGGATATGATACCTATATGATGGGGAAATGGCATATTCCATATTCAACAAAGGATTGCTTTGATAAGACGGCTAATGTGAGAGCTGGAATGCCTAAGGCTCTGAATTCCTATAACCGCCCCGTAGAAGGGGAAGACCCTGAAAAAGCGTGGTTGCCTTGGGATGAATCTAAGCAAGGGTTCTGGATAGGAGGAAAGCATTGGAGCGAGGTAACCGCAGATGACTGTATCGGGTTTCTCGAAGAAGCAGGAAAGGAGACCAATCCGTTTTTTATGTATGTGGCCTTTAATGCACCTCATGACCCACGTCAATCACCGAAAGAGTATGTGGATCGCTATCCGCTGGATCGGATTAAGTTACCGGAAAGCTATCAAGACCTTTATCCAGAAATGGGGGAGGAGGGAGTGCCAAAAATTCGAGATGAAAATTTAGCCCCTTTTCCACGAACAGAGTATGCGGTGAAGGTGCATCGCCAAGAGTATTTCGCTCTCATTACTCACTTGGATGATCAAATTGGACGGATCTTAGAAGCTCTAGAGAAGTCAGGTAAAGCTGATAACACATGGATTATTTTCACCTCAGACCATGGATTAGCGGTTGGGCACCACGGACTACTAGGAAAGCAGAATATGTATGAGCATTCCTTGCGCGCCCCATTTATGATTTCTGGACCTGGGATTAAAGAGCCTGGCAGAGTAATAGACGCTCCGATCTACTTGCAAGACGCCATGCCAACCGCTCTGGAGCTAAGCGGGCAAGAGATTCCAGAAGGCGTTGATTACAAAAGTGTCTTGCCTCTCATTGATGGTCGTCGTGCTCAAAACTACGATTCAATCTATGGTGCATACATCGACAGTCAACGTGCGATCATCAAAGGTAAGTGGAAGTTAATTGTTTATCCTAAAATGAAAAAGTATAAGCTCTTTAACCTTGAAGCGGATCCATTAGAAATGAGTAATCTCGCTCAAACCGAAGAGCATGCTGAGAAACTTAATGAGTTGATCGCTCTTCTGGAGCTCAAAATGGATGAGTTGGGCGATCCCATGACGTCTTTGACGGAGGCGGATCATAACAAGAAATAAGTTCGTTCAGGGAATGATGGAGTCGGCATTTTAGGTCTCTCCTGCATCGCCCTGAATAAGAGGTGTTGCTATGTATTGGAGGGTGATTTAATGGCGATCTTGGCTTTGTTTTACTCAAGGAATATTGGGGAGTTTTATTTGGAGAGCATTTTTTTCTGTTTAGCATTGCCTTTTCCATTTTCCCCCCCACTGTTTTACGTTCATGCACGAAGACGTAGAAAAGTTAGTAAATGCAGGGAGAATCACTGATGCTGTTGGGCAGAAGTTATCGACCCTTGCTCCAGGTAGTTTTGTCCTCCATGGGAGCTGGGGCGCAGGCAAGGTGAGTTCTTGGGATCTCTTTGGTGGTAAGGTCACGATTGACTTTGAAAAATCAAAGGAACAGGTTATGGGTCTGAAGCTGGCGCTACAGAAACTAGAGCCACTCGATGCGGGAGATCTCCGAGTCCAACGCCTAGAGTCATTAGACGAACTTAAGGATCTGGCAGCAGAGGATCCTGGTGAAGTGGTTGTCCGTCTCCTTCAGGTGAATGGTGGCCGTTTATCTCCAGATCAGATAGAGGATGAGCTTTCTAGCACGCTGATTGATAAAGACCTCTACAAAAAGTGGTGGGACAAGGCGAAGAAATCTCTCCGTGAATCTAAGCGTGCGAATGTTCCTACCAAGCGGACCGAATACCTTACGCTCCGTGATGAGAATGAAAGCCCACTCGAATCTCTCGTTAAAGAGTCAGAAGAAGCTCTCAATCTGAAAGCGAAGATTAAAACTCTTACCGCGATTAAAGCAGAGGAAGAAGCACTAAAAGCCGATGTGTCTTTCATCGAACGCATCGCTACACAAGTTGAGGTGGTCGCTCGTAAGTCTCTCAAGCTCCAAGGCGGACTCACGCTAGAGCTTCTTTGCCTACGTGATGAACTTATTGACCTGGTTGAAGACTATAATCTCCCTGAGGAAGGATTTACGATCGAGAATGCCCTTCAAGAATTCTCTGGTGAGCTAGCAGAAGCAACGTCTCCACTCGCGTCTGTTCGTCAACGCCGTATTTACGAATCATTCCCGAAGGCATACGGCGATGACTGGGTGAAGAACCTGCTCGCCATTTTTAACAATATCGGAACACGTGGAGTGGGCGAAATCGCAAAGCTTCTTGAGGAGCACGATAAGACAAAAGATCTTCACAAACACATTAAGAAGGCGCTTTCCCTCAGAACTCTCGGACCAGATGCCCTCTCATGGATCTGCCGTGAGCGTAATAAGGCGGCTGAAAAATGCTTCTCGCATGAAGTTGGTCTCGCTGTTCTTAACATTATCGAGTCTGACTACCTAGAAGATGGTCCACGTAAGAGTAACCGTCTCCAGGCCTATGTGATGGAAGATCGTGACCTTATCACTGACTTCGTCAAAGGAGTGGAAGCGAACGATATTCAGAACTTCTCTAAGAAGCTTCTTAGTTCTCCTGCTTTCCCTGATCTTGATCGTAAGTCACTCATGGCTCGGATTATCAAGTCATATCCTGACACGGGCGAACTTGTAGAAGGAACGACTACGAAGCGTGATAAGTCACTCATCGTCTCATGGGAATCTCTCGATCGCAAGAAAGAGGAATACCGAGATCTGGTAGAAAACCGTATCCCGCAAAACATTAAAGACATTGCGATTGCCCGTTCTTATGGTGACCTTCGAGAAAACTTCGAGTATAAGGCCGCCAAGGACATGCAAGCGGTTCTCAACCGTCGTAAGAATGAAGTCGCCCAAGAGCTCAGCCGCGCGAAGGCAACCGAGTTCGAAAACGCAGACACTTCCGCCATTAATATCGGAACAGTGGTTACCCTAGAAGGTGACAGCGGGACAGAGGTTCACACCATTCTCGGCGCGTGGGACGGAGATCCTGATAAGAAGATTCTCTCCTATAAGTCCGTCGTGGCGAAGGGACTCATCGGTAAAAAGGTCGGTGCTAAGGTAACCGTGCTAGACTTTGATACTGAGGAAGACCGAGTCTTCACCGTGAAAGCGATCGAGCCTTTCAACAAAGGGTAACCTTTCGTCGAACAACGAAAAAATCCAGGGGGCTTGTGAAAGCTCCCTTTTTTTATGCCTAGAAGCTCCTAAAAGACAAAAACGAATATATAATTTGACGGATGCCTTTAATCTGCAACTTGTTACTTATTCATCAACAATAGACTTCTATTCTAGGTCGAAAGGGGGCATGAGTAAGGCATGAATAAAGCGCATTTCAAAAAACTGCTAGAGAAACTAGAATTCTCAGAGAAGCTAATTTTTGATAAATACCTCTAGCCATGCCAAACATAATCAACATTTACTGTGACGAGAGTTGTCACCTAGAGAATGACGGGAAGCAAGTGATGACACTAGGAGCGTTGACCTGCCCGCTGGAGAAGCGAAAGGAGATTAGCGTTCGGTTACGTGAGATCAAGGAGAAGAATGGCATTCCGTTGTCGACCGAAATCAAGTGGACCAAGGTCTCTCCTGCGAAGCTGGATTTTTACTCACAGTGGATCGATTACTTCTTTGATGATGATGACCTAGCCTTTCGGACTGTGATCATTCCTAATAAGAGAGCTCTGGATCACACTAAGTTTAACCAATCTCATGATGGTTGGTATTACAAGATGCTCTTTACTCTCCTGAAGGTCATTCTAAGACCTGAGGACAAGCACCGCGTTTACATTGATTATAAGGACACGCATAGCGGACAAAAGGCGAACCAGCTCCACCAGGTGCTCTGTAACAGTCGCTATGACTTTAGGCAGGAGATTATTGAGTTTGTCCAGCCTGTGGATTCGGCCGAATCAGAACTGATGCAGCTCTGTGATTTGTTGATTGGAGTAGTGGGCTACCACAACCGTGGTTTACAGGGAAGTGCCGCCAAGTTGGCTCTGGTAGAGCGAGTTAAGCAACGTTCAGGCCTTAGCCTAGACCGTAATACGCTTTTAGCAGCGCATAAGGTGAATATTCTAAAGTGGGAGGGGATGCAAAATGGCGAATGATTGGCTTCCTGATCTGATCCTAAGAGAGGAGTATTCAGGAGATTGGGAGAGATTCATTGAGGCCGTATATCAAGCCTATAGTGAGGACTTTGAGCAGAGTAAACCATCATGGCCCCATAAGCCCGTTTCGATCAAATGGTTCCCGATACGAGAGTCTAAGAATTCAAATTTCTGGCACATTACACGGAAAGGAGAGGTAGAAGCTGAGCGTGAGTTCGACGAGGAAAGGTGTGAGCGTATCAAGTGGCCAAAAGCGATCATCGAGACATTCCCCGATCGCCCGCCTCAGCCTACAGATCCGATTAAGTGGTGGCGCAATCAGCGTGGTAGAGAGCGGAATGTGTTGCTATCTCTTCCCGATTTTAGCTACCTCGTAATTATGCGAGAGCGGAGAGACTACATCCTGTTCTGGACGGCTTACCCGATCGAATACAAGAGCCAAAGGCGAAAACAGGAGCGCGAATTTAACGCATATTGGACTGAACGATAGGCTATAAATTGCTGAAGCCGCCCTGGTGGACGGCTTCGTTACTCCTTCTACACATGGCAGATAAGTTGATAGCAGTTTATTTTAGAAAGAGTTTTAAAGTCAACATTATAATGCCATGTGTTTTTATCTTTTACCCTTTGAAACCGTTAGATTTTTGAGATTTGTTTATAGAGATTTTTCCCTCTCTCACTAAAGTTCCCTCAAATACGCCTCCGCCCGCTCGATATACCCTTGCTGTTTTTCGGGAGGCATCTTTTCGCCCATTCGCACCATCATGGCCCAGCGGGCATTCTTGCGTAGGCTCTCGGCGTGCTTTAGAATCCAGCTCCAATACAGACTATCCCAGACCGTGGCCCATTCCTCTTTCTTGTAGTGGCTCATCTTGATCACGTAGTTTGACCCGCTGAAATACGGCTTCGTTGTGATCGCTCCGCCATCGGCATTCTGACTCATCGCATAGACATTTGGCACCATCACCCAGTCGTAACTGTCGATGAATAACTCCATAAACCAGCGGTAGATTTCATCGGGATCAATCTTACTGAGGAACATAAATCCACCCAGCACCATCAGGCGCTCGATGTGGTGGCAATACCCTGTTTCTAAGACCCGCTCGATCGTATCATCAATCGGCAAGACTCCCGTCTGGGCGGTATAAAAGCCCTCTGGCATCTTGCGCGTGTGCCCCCATGCATTTGTTGTCCGCATCGTTACGCCCAGATCCTCATACGTCGCTCGCATGAACTCCCGCCACCCGATGATCTGGCGGATAAAGCCCTCCAGACTCGCTAGCGGAATCTCATTCGCCTCCGCATATTCCAGCGTGCGCTCTACCACATAGATCGGAGTCAGAAGCCCGCTATTCAACGCAGGTGTCAGCAGGCTATGGTAGAGAAAGCTCTCCCCCTGCACGATCGCATCTTCATACGGCCCAAAGTTCGCAAAACGGTTCACCAAGAAATCCTCGAACCAGCCCTCGGCCTCCGCCGTGGTGATCGGATACAAGCGTTGACCACTCTGCCCAAAGTTCTCCGCGAAGTGCTCCTCCACATACGCCTGCGCCTCCGTGCGATACGCACTCTCTGGAAAGCTCGGCACATACGGCAACAGGGGAACCATCTTCTTCGGGAGTTTCTTGCGGTTTTCCTCATCAAAACTCCACTGCCCCCCGACCGGATTTCCGTCCTCGACGAGCACGTCCAGGCGCAACCGTTGCCACTTGTAGAAGTCCGCCATGAACCACCGCTTCTTCCCCGCACGATACTCTTCATTCTGCGCCCGCGTGTTCAGAAACATCGGCGTCGCCTCGACCACCAGACGCATCCCAAACTCGGCCGCATACCGCTTCAATCGCTTCTCTAGAATAAAATCCACGACCTCTGCCAAGACCACTGACTCCATCCCATCGGCCTGCATCTGCGCGAAGACACGACGCAACTGCGACCCGCCCCCCGCGTAGTCGAAATACTGCTTCGGCCCCGCCACCTGATCAAACCAAGCCCGCATCGAAGCCCGATGGAGCACCAACTTCTGCTTATGAAACTGCACCGGATACTGCGCGTCCCCAAAGTAAAGCGGATCCTCGGTCACATACACCTTCGCCGGTTCATGGGCGAACCCAGGATGACTAGAAAACAATTGATTCGGAAAAATGAGAAGCGCGATCGACATTATGCGCTACATTACGCCCAGACCCGCGCTCCGCTATGAATAATCCCAACTTTTTCATCGATTACGAAACCATCCTCGATCGCATCGACGCCATCGATCCCCCGACCTACGCGCGCACGAGGAACTATCTCAGCGGCGCTGTCTCCTACCTCAGCCCCTTTCTGACCCACGGCATCATCAGCACCCGCCTCGTCCGTGACCGCGTCCTCACCCGCTACTCCGACAACCAGTCCGAAAAGTTCTTTCAAGAACTCGGCTGGCGCGAATACTTCCAACGCGTCTGGCAGGCCAAGGGCGACGAGATCTTCACCGACCTCCGCTCCCCTCAGGAACCCATCACCTCCACCGAACTCCCCGTCGCGATAGCCAACGGCACCACTGGGATCAACGTGATCGATGAAGCCATCACCTATCTCCAGGCCACGGGATACATGCACAACCACGCCCGCATGTGGACCGCCAGCCTCACCTGCAATATCGCCCAAACCCACTGGCGCGAACCCGCCCGCTGGATGCACTACCACCTCCTCGATGGCGACCTCGCCAGTAACACCCTCTGCTGGCAATGGAACGCGGGCAGTTTCAGCTCCAAGAAATACTTCGCCAACCAAGAGAACCTCAATAAATTCTCCGAGACCGAGCAACGCGGCACCATTCTAGATGTCGGGTATGATCAAATCGCCGACGTCCCATGCCCCACGGACTTCGACGAGCGCGCCCCGCTTCCCCTCGAAAACCACTTTCCCCCAAGCACCGCCGAGCCCCTGCGCGCAGGTTCCGCCCTCCTCTATTCTATCTGGAATCTCGATCCCACTTGGCGCTCCGACTTCACGGGTCGACGCGTCCTCTGGATCGAGCCCTCCCAACTCTCGGATTGGCCCCTCAGCCCGCAACGCTGGGACTTCATCCAACACTGGGCCGCTCAAATCTCCGGACTCGAACTCTTCGTCGGTGAGGCCGCGGATCTATTCCCCTCTGGTCTCGACGACCTCGATCTGATCACTCGCGAATACCCCCGCTGCGCCCACTGGCCCGGCTCTGTTGATCCTCGCGACTGGATGTTTCCCGAGACCGAGGGGTATTTCCAAAGCTTCTTCGCCTACTGGAAACGCGCCCAGAAGAACGCCAAAAACCCCGCCGCGCTCTAATCCGAAATGTCCAAGCGAGTTCCACACCATATTCGCTAAATGCTTTCTTAACTACGAGATTCCTTAACTCACGTGTTTTTATCGAGAAAGTGAGTGGAGACTGTTCTTTATTCAGTTGGTAAAGTATACGGCTCAAGCTTCCAAATCATGGGGATTACGAAGGAGGCGACAACCCAAAGGATGAGTGCGAGAGGAAACCCGACTTTAAAGAAATCGGAGAATTTATACCCGCCACCACCATAAACAAGGGTGTTGGTTTGGTAGCCGATAGGAGTGGAGAAACTCGCGGAGGAGCCGAACATTACCGCGACGACAAAGGCGCGAGGGTCAAGTCCGAGTTGGAGGCCGACCGAGATGCCGATCGGTGTAAGGAGAGCGGCAACGGCTTGATTACTGATGAGTTCAGTCAGGATAGCCGAGAGGAGGTAGAAGGCGGCTACTAGGAAGACAGGGCTGAGGGAGCCCATCGTGTTGACCATTGCGGTGGCGCCCTCGGCGGCGAGGTTCGTTCTCTCAAGCCCGAGGCCTAAGCCGAGCATCCCCATGATCATGAATATGACTTTCCACTCGATGGCGTCGAAGGCTTCCTTGGGATCGAGGCACTTGGTGACAAGGCAGAAGAGGGCGGCACCGAAGGCCATTCCGAAGACAGGGAGGGCAGGAATAATTCCAAAACCGCCGAGGGCTCCGAGAAGGACAAAACCTGCCATTGCCATGAGCGCGAATTTCGCTTTCTCCGGGCGAGTAGTCTCTGTCTTCGGTTCAGAGAGGCTGACGAAGTTATTAGAGGAGAATAGGCGCTGCATGCGGTGTGGTGCTCCTTGGACGAGGAGGGTGTCACCAAAGGCGAGTTTGACTTCGCCAATACGTTTCGTGATGTTTTTTCCTTGGCGGTGCAGGGCGACGACGATGACTCCGTAGCGGTTACGGAAACGAGTTTCCTTGAGGCTTTTTCCGATGAAGGACGAGTTTGGGCCAATGATGCCTTCCATGATCGTGGTGGCCTCCGTTCGGACTTCTTCAAGCCCCATTTCGTTTTCCTCGGTGAATTTGATGCCTTCTGTTTTTCCGACTTTGAGAAGGGCGCTGAGATCTCCTTTCACGACGATTTCATCGCCTTCTTGGAGAATCATGGTATCGGTAGCGCCAATCATTTTTGCCTCTTCACGGAAAATTTCGACTACTCGTGCGGTGCGGATTTTTCCGAGACTTTCACGCACCGTCTTACCAATCATGGAGGAGCCTTTGGTCACCAAGGCGTGGGTCATGAATTGGCGAGAAGTGCTAGAATCTACGAGAGCAGCTAAAGTTAAGCGGTCTGGGAGGAGTTTTCGCCCAATAGTTGCGAGGTAGACACTCGTGATGACTACGAAGATAATGCCGAGTGGTGCGATCTCAAAGAGGTTAAATGGAGTTAGCCCTTTGGCCTCCGCGATGCCTGAGGATATGAGGTTAGTGGAGGTTCCGACGATGGTGACTGTGCCTCCTACAATTGCAGCATAAGAGAGAGGAATGAGGAAGCGAGTGGCCTTCCAGTCCTTTTTTCGACAAATCGCGATGATGATGGGCATGAAGACCACCACCACAGGAGTGTTGCTCATGAAGGCAGACAGAGTTGCGGCAATGATGATGAGGCTCCAGAGCATCATGGTCTCAGAGGTGGCAGCCTTTCGCTCAAAGAGGTCGCCCATTTTCTCAATAATCCCTGTCTTTTCTAGGGCGGCACTGACGATGAACATGCAGGCGATTGTGAGCGGGGCAGGGTGGGAGAAGACGTTCAGGGCAAGGAAGGGGAGGTCTTCCGGGCTAGAGGCTTTTAGGGGCAGAATGCCCGTGCAAATACAGGCGAATAGGGCGCACATGGCCGTGATTTCCGCCGAGAGCCATTCCTTCACGAGCGTGACGAAGACGACCACCACGAGGATAATCATAAACCATTGCTCCCAAGAAAAATTCATAAGTCTTGTATGAACTTCTGAAAAGCAGCGTTAATGATCAAGAACTGTCTAAGTTTTTTTCTGTATGGAGTTTTGGGAGCTAGATCTAGCTGAAGTTTGTTGTCCGCTGAATGACGCATATGGTTCATGATATTGACCTCCAGAGCTCAGAGCATAAAAAAACTCTCCAGGATGGAGAGTTTTATAAGTTCATAGAGTAGTGTTGAGAATTACCCGATTCGGAATGTGATCCTCGCTTTCGTGGTGTCGTATGGGGACATTTCCAATTTCACACGGTCGCCGATGACGAGTCTGATGAAACGCTTACGCATTTTTCCAGAGATGTGGGCGAGCACTTCGTGGTCACTATCCAGCTTTACCTTGAACATCGTTCCTGCGAGAACCGAAGAGATAGTTCCTTCCATAGAAACAGCCTTGTCACTTGTTTCTGGTTCTTCGAATCTTCTACGACGGCGTCTGCCTTTGTTGCCGCCTCTTCTGGAGTTGTTGGAGTTCTTTGCGATAGGTTTTGGTTGGTTAGTGGGAAAGGGGTTTAGTCAATTCTGGCTTAAAGACAATCTAAAATATCATAAATCTTATAGTTTCGCGAAAAAGACATTGACATGAAAATTAAAAAAGCCTTATGTTCTCGCCCCCTTGGGTGTGTTATTGACGCACTTGAGTAAGTTCCAAAACCTAAAGAACATTAATGAAAACATTCTCCGCAAAACCAACTGATGTCAACCGTAAGTGGTATATCATCGATGCTACCGACAAAGTTGTTGGTCAAATCGCAGTAGAAGCCGCTATTCTCCTTCGAGGAAAGCATAAGCCAATCTTCACACCTCACGTTGACACAGGTGACCATGTAGTGATCATTAATGCTGAGAAAGCCAGGTTCACAGGGAACAAGGAGTGGCAAAAGATTTACACTAGTTATTCTGGGTATGTTGGTGGTTTGAAAGTAGAGACGCCACGTAAGATCCGTGCTCGTCGTCCAGCACTTATTCTAGAGAGAGCAGTCAAGGGAATGATTCCTAAGAACCGTCTCGGAAGCTCAATTGTCTCAAAACTCCGTGTTTATGCAGGTGAAGAGCACCCGCATGAGGCACAACAACCAGAAGTTTACGAGGTTAAGTAATTTTATAACAATTTTTAAACATGGCTGAAAAAACAAAATCATTTAGCGCTACCGGAAGACGTCGTACTTCAGTAGCACGTGTTATTATCACGGAAGGAACAGGTGTAGTTGAGATCAACGGCCTTCCTTTTGAGGAGTACCTTCCAACCATTCCACTTCAGAATGAGCTTCTCGCTTCATTCCAAGCGGTTAAGCTTGTTAATAAGTTTGACGTGAAGGTTGTTGCTAAAGGTGGTGGAATTAAAGGACAAGCTGGTGCGATCAAGCTCGGTGTTGCTCGTTCTCTCATCCTTTTCAATCCAGAGCTACGTGGCGAACTGAAAGAAGCTGGTCTTCTCCGTCGTGACCCACGTATGAAAGAGCGCAAGAAGCCTGGTCAACCAGGTGCACGTAAAGCGTTCCAATTCTCCAAGCGTTAATTCCAGGATTGCAGAACTTTTCGAAAAACCACATTGCTTGCGGCAGTGTGGTTTTTTTATGGATACGTAAAGGTGCGATGGCGTGAAGTTTCATCAAGGGTACGAGAGAGTGATCTGGAAAAAGCAGTTCACTTAGTGGGGAGGAACAATTTGCTCTCTTTCTGTAATCCTTGAATCCTGCGGCTGGTTTTGCACGGAGATGTGAAGATCACAGAGGGGTAAAGGATACACCGCCTCTAACCTAACCTTTTAAATGAAAGAGGCTGTTTTGGGCGATTAAATTGGGGTCGACTATCTTAGATTGTTAAAAAATCATAGCGACGATCTCCGCATCTGTAAAGAGGTCAGGTTTTTCGATCGCAGTGCTGATGAGCGCTTCATTTAGCCAGTCGCTTTCGTTCGTGACAGTTGTTGAAGCAGCTACTGCAGGAGAGTTATCATTTCCGGATCCGAATATGACAAATGCTCCGATGGCGATTACGGCTATCGCTCCCCCAAAGGCGAGAGTAGGTTTTATGAAGAGGTTTCTCCAGCTGGTTCGCGTAGATTCCTGGGATAGTCTCGCGGCTCGCATAGTATTTTGAACGAAGTTAGCTGGAGCATCTAGAGATGGAGATTTGGCTAAAGTTTCCCATAAGGTGTCGCCCTCTAGTGTAGGGTCATGATCGTTACTTTTTTGAGATATGGGAGAGTGCTTCTTCATGCGCGTTGGGGGATTATATTACATTGAACTTATTAAGAGAGAAAAAGTTGCATATTTTTTCGAGATTAAGCTTATTCCTTTTTTATGATTGTCATCGCTGCGTAGAGTGTGAGAGCTTTGTCATAGGCAGATCATTATGAGCGAATCACTTTCCATAGGTGAATTACAAAAGTATTTTCCAAGCTATACATTACTCTCTTTTGTTGCGAAAGGGGGGATGGGGTCAGTGTACTTAGCACAGGAAGTCAGTTCTAATCGACAAGTAGCCGTGAAGGTTTTGAGCTCAGAGTTGTCTGAAAATAAAGAGTTTTTGACACGCTTTCAGCAGGAAGCTGATATTATGGGACGTCTTAGACATCCAAACCTTATCCAATTTCACGAGTTCGTAGAGAACCAAGAAATGTGTTATATCGTGATGGAGTATGTGGATGGGAAGTCATTACATTATTCAGCGCATAAGACCGCGATTGATCCAACGGCGGCGTTAGAAATTTTGTTAGGATTGTGTCGTGGGGTTAAGCATGCACATAGTCTGGGTGTTCTTCATCGCGATATAAAACCTGATAATATCTTGTTGACGCCTCAAGCTAAGGTGAAGCTTGGAGATTTTGGTCTTTCACGGCCTGTTGCGTTTGATGAGATGTCGCAAGTAGTTTACGCGACTCCGGGGTATAGTGCGCCGGAAGTTATAGATTTCCCTGATTTAGTAGACGAGAGAGCGGATATTTACTCCATCGGAGTTATTCTATATGAGATGTTGGTTGGTCATTTGCCTCAGCCTGATTATATTCATCCTTCAGGATATTTTCCAGAGATGAATCCTTGGTATGATATCATCGTGCAGCGATCGATAGAGCCAGATCCGGATCTTAGATACCCTAGTATTAAGGCGATGATGGCGGATATTCGTAAAATCAAGTTTCCAGAATCGCGTCATGCATTGACAACACCTGAGCAGATTGAGGCTCTTGATTTTGTGGAGCCAGAAAGCACTACGCTGACAGATTTCGCTAAGCCAAAAGGACGATTTAACATTCGGTCCTAAAGTGGTGATTTCTTACTAAAAGTTTCTTGCCTTTGTTCGCCCTAAGTTTGAAACAGGAGTATGTATTTAAACAAACTCGACTTATTAGCACTCACTGATGAGCACAAAACTCCTCTTTATGTGTATGAGCTTGATCGCATTCAGTATCGCTATGAGCAACTGATAGGCATGTTTCCAGAGCAAGACTTAAAGGTGCATTATGCGATTAAGGCGAACTTTAACCCTTACATAGTTCAATATATTAACAAGCTTGGGGCTGGAATCGATACTGTTAGTCCTGCTGAGATTAAGTTGGTGCAGAAGTTAGGCGTGAAATCGGAGGATATTATTTTCACTGCGAACAATCTTACTAACGAGGAAATTCAGGAAGCGGGTCAGACAGGAGTTTTGTTCAACCTTGGCTCTACTAGTGAATTGGACCGATATGGTAAAATTTTCCCGAACACGAAGGTTTGCCTTCGCTTTAATCCGGATGTCATTGCGGGATCGCACACGAAGATCCAGACAGGAGGGCCGCTGAGTAAGTTTGGTATTTTGTTGGAGCATGTTGAGGAAGTGAAAGCGATTTGTGAAAAGCATAATCTTTCCGTGGTAGGGATTCACAAGCATACAGGCTCCGGTATTAAGGATCAATCGGCTTACTTACAAGCGGTTGAGAACCTCCTTTCGATCATTACTCCAGAGAATTTCCCAGACATTGAATTTACCGATTTCGGGGGAGGGCTTTTTATCCCATACTCTCCTGATGAGCAGGAGTATGACTACGGAAGCTTTGCCTCCGCGATTAATGAGAGATTAGAGGCACTCCATGCTTCTTATGGAAAGAAGCTCAAGCTCTACTTTGAGCCTGGGAAATTCTTAGTTGCTGAATGCGGCAACTTGGTGATCCAGGTGAACACAATTAAGGATAACAATGGTCACTTGATCGCAGGAACGAACTCCGGGTTTAATCATCTTGCCCGTCCTGTAATGTATGATGCCTATCATCACATCACGAATCTCTCTAACCCTGATGGAGAGCTCAAGACATACGACATCGTAGGGAACATTTGTGAAACGGGAGATAACTTTGCCTCTGGACGTGAGCTTCCTGAAATTAGGGAAGGTGACTACCTGTTGATTCATAATGCAGGAGCCTATTGCTTCTCGATGGCGAGTAATTATAACTTGCGTAAGCTTCCTGCAGAACTTTGCCTCTTAGATTCCCAAGTGGTAAATCATAGCCCAGTGGTTAGTGATGACGTCTTAATCGATAGATTGATCGCGAATGTTAATGCCTAAGGGATTTAGATTCCGGTGCGCTTACAGGCTTATCATTAGCCAAATTTAGTTATAAAAAAAAGCCTGCATATAATGCAGGCTTTTTTGATGGTTTTAGTGTATTTTTTTAGAACTGATTTTCAATTGGTTCGATGCGCAACTCGACGCGGCGATTTTGAGCTTTTCCGGTAGCAGTGGCGTTTGATGCGACTGGGTATTTTTCACCAAAGCCAGAGGCTTTTAAGCGGTTTTGAGCGACTCCTTTTGACCCTAGATAATTCGCGACGCTGTATGCACGGTTTTGCGAGAGAGTTTGATTGTAGGCGTCACTGCCGTCGGAGTCGGTATGTCCTGCGATGCCAATATTGGTCTTATCGTATTCCTTTAGGACGAGTGCAACAGAATCCAGAGAAGGGAGAGAGCTGCTTTTGAGGTTGGATTGCGCAACATCAAAGGTGATGTTTTCTGGCATGTTGAGGATGATGTCATTGCCGGAACGTGTTACGCTCACTCCAGAGTTTTGGAGTTGTTGTCTAATTTTCGCTTCTTGTTGATCCATGTAGTAGCCAACCCCGCCGCCGACACCAGCGCCAACACCTGCTCCAATTAATGCACCCTTCTTGGAGTCACCATCGCCTGTATTATTCCCGATAATGGCTCCCAAAATAGCTCCTCCAGCAGCTCCTACACCTGTTCCTATCGCGGTTTTGGAGGTTTGTTGTTCACCGGTGTATGGATTGATGGTTGTGCAGCTGGTAAATAGTGCCGCGCCGAGTGCTAGTGATGTGAGTTTATATTTCATGATTATTTGTGTTTGTTGGGCTTAGATAATCAACTCTCAGATTTTATTCAATCAGAATTGTTAAGGAAGGTTAAATTTCTGAAGCGAATCGTTAAGGAAGATCGTTTTTTTCTCTTGCGTGCAGCCTTGTCAACTGCGAATAGTTCTGTGATTATGGCAAACTACGCAATTAATGGATTTGGGCGCATCGGACGCAGTGTGCTCCGAGCAATGTCAAAAGAAGAACGCAAGCAGGTGGTCGCGATTAATGATCTTACCGATAACAAAACTCTTGCACACCTATTGAAGTGGGATTCCACACAGGGTAAATTTGACGGAGAAGTGGAGTATGATGACGAGCACCTCATCATCGACGGTCATAAAATCAAGGCTACTTCCGAGCGTGACCCAGCGGCACTCAAGCATGGAGAGTGGGGTGTGGATGTTGTGCTAGAATCTACCGGGTTCTTTGTTTCTCAGGAAGGTGCATCTAAGCACCTAAAAGCCGGAGCTAAAAAAGTGCTTATTTCTGCTCCTGGTAAAGAGGTTGATTACACGTGGTGTCTCGGAATTAATGATAAGGGATATGACCCAGCAAAACATAATGTAGTTTCTAATGCGTCATGCACTACAAACTGCCTTGCGCCTATTGCTAAGGTTCTCAACGACTCCTTTGGGATTGAATCTGGCTTCATGAGCACGATTCACTCTTACACAGGTGACCAGCGCTTGCTCGATGCACCTCACGGAGATCTTCGTCGTGCTCGTTCTGCAGCAGAAAATATCATTCCTTCTTCTACAGGTGCTGCAAAGGCGATCGGGCTTGTGATTCCTGAACTTGCAGGTAAACTAAACGGCGGTGCCTTCCGGGTGCCAACACCGACAGGTTCACTAACGGACTTTACTGCTATCCTTAAAAAGGGAACTACAGCTGAAGAAGTTAATGCGGCATTCAAAACTGCTGCTGAAGGCGAACTGAAAGGGATTTTAGAATACACTGAAGAGCCAATTGTTCTTCAAGATATCGTAGGGAATCCACATAGTTCTATCCTTGATGCGGGATGCACGATGATGCTCGGTGACAACTTCGTGAAAGTCTGTGGCTGGTATGATAATGAGTGGGGTTACTCTAACCGTGCTGTGGATGCTCTCAAGAAGCTTGCCAGTTCACTCTAATTTTTCTTTCCCTTGAACTCTTTAATGGCCTAGGAAACGAAAATTTCCTCAGGTCATTTTTCTTTCGTTAAAACAACAATTAAACTTTATTACACACTATGAACAAACTCTCGATTCGTGATCTCGATGTCGCTGGCCAGGAAGTCCTTATGCGCTGTGACTTTAACGTGCCTTTGAAAAATGGCGCCATTACTGATGACTCCCGCATTACAGGTGCACTTCCCTCGATTAAGCTGCTATTAGAAAAAGGCGCCAAGCTCGTTCTCTGCTCGCACATGGGACGCCCGAAGGGACAAGTCAATCTCGAGTATACGCTTAAGCCAGTTGCTGTGAGGCTTGCAGAACACTTAGGTCAGGATGTATTATTCGCCGAAGACACTATTGGTGAAGCTTCAATGTCAGCCCGTGCAAACTTAGAAAGTGGCCAAGTTGCTTTAATTGAAAACACACGCTTTGCGGAAGAAGAGACAACAAATGATGCGACTTTTGCGAAAGCCCTCGCTGGGAATGCGGAGGTGTTTGTGAATGACGCTTTTGGCACAGCTCACCGTGCACATGCATCAACGGAAGGGGTTACCCATCACGTGTCGCAATCTGCGATGGGATTACTTGTGGAAAAAGAGTTGGAGTTTCTGGATCGTAAACTGGAATCGCCAGAGAGCCCATTTGCGGTAATTATCGGAGGAAAGAAGGTTTCTGATAAGATTAAGGTGATTGATAAGTTGCTCGATAAGGCTGACATCATGATCATCGGTGGCGCCATGACCTACACCTTCCGTAAAGCTCAGGGATACGCTCTCGGAAATTCACTGGTGGAGGACGAATTTGTCCCGCTCGCTGGAGAGCTCATGGCTAAGGCGGAGAAAAATGGAGTGAAGTTTTGTCTCCCGATCAATACGAGAATCACACAAGAATTCAGCGAAGAGGCAGAGACCAAATGCACGATCAAATATGGTGATGACATGAACGTGATTCCGGATGGCTGGGAAGGCGTGGACATCGGTGATGAGGCGATTGTGGAGTATTGTGAGATCCTACGTGGATGTAAGACGGTTCTCTGGAATGGCCCGATGGGCGTATTCGAACTCGATAACTTCGCGGCGGGAACAAAAGCTGTGGCGAATACACTCGCAGAAATTGACGCAACCGTCATCTTAGGTGGTGGTGATTCGGTAACTGCCGCCAATAAGTTTGGGGTTGGAGATAAGGTTTCATTCCTATCAACAGGTGGTGGATCTTCACTGGCGTTACTGGAAGGGAAAGAGCTGCCAGGAATTGTCTCGCTCACAAATGCGTAAGTTTATCTTGTTAATTGTAAGCATTACACTCAAAGCACATTACAGATATGAGAAAGCCAATTATTGCTGCTAACTGGAAGATGAACAAAGGCCCGAAAGAGGCTGCAGAATTCGTCACTAACTTTAAGCTTGATGCATCAGAACTTGAGAAAGTTGATGTTGTGATCGCTGCTCCTTTCGTTGACCTTTCCGTCCTTGTTGGGAATGGATTCGGGGTTGCGGCACAGAACTGCTCAGACCAAGACAGTGGAGCTCTAACGGGCGAAACCAGTGTTGCGATGTTGAAGGAAGTTGGGGTTGAGTATATTTTAACGGGACACAGTGAGCGTCGCTCAATTTTTGGTGAGACTGATGCTCTTATCAACGCCAAGAATTGTAAGATTTTAGATGCAGGACTGACACCAATCTTTTGTATCGGCGAAACTCTTGAGGAACGTGAGTCTGGAAAGCTGGAAGAAGTGCTTAAAACGCAAGTCACGGAAGGCCTCAAGGGGATCTGTAACGAAGGAATCCTCAACGTCGTGATTGCTTACGAACCTGTGTGGGCGATTGGCACGGGCGTAACGGCATCTAAGGAGCAAGCGCAAGAGGCACACGTCATCGTGCGCCGTCTGGTTGCGGAACTATACTCCACAGAACTCGCTGCTCAAGTTCGTATTCAATACGGTGGTTCAATGAAGCCTGCTAATGCGGATGAGCTTCTCGGGCAAGCGGATATCGATGGCGGTTTGGTCGGAGGAGCATCACTAGAGCCAGAAAGTTTCCACAGCCTCATTAAGTCGGCGGTAGCTACTGTTGCTTAATTATTCTTAGGATTCAAACGCAAGGGAGAGGTTTTTGCCTCTCTTTTTTTTATACAGGAACCATAAATTTGTTTTAAAATTTGTTTTTTGAGACAAAAACCCTTAATTTACACGCTGATACTTACATGAGAAGTTTACTGTGTTTTACAATACTTACGGCGTCTAGCTTAGCTTTTGAGAAGCCTGAAGATAGCTCGTTACAAAGATCTAGCTCTCTGCCTGAGATCGATTACAGTAAAGTAAAACCTATTGAGCAATCAAAGGCCGTAAAGTCTGCTGAAATACCTACGCAATCGCAGGCGGCTTTGAAGCCTGAGGTGTCCAGTGCTATGCCAAAACCAAAAGTAGGGGGGCAATCAAGCCTTCCTTGGCTTGGTGTGTTAGGAGACCCGCTGAGTGATCCGATGAAGGCTCAACTCGGACTGGAACATGGATTAGTGTTGAAGTATGTCGTTCCTGATAGTCCAGCGGCTAAGGCCGGCCTGGAAGTTTATGATATTATTCAAAGCGTCAATGGGGAGCCTGTATCTAATCAACTCCAACTTAAAGAAGCCATTACATCTCTTTCAGTTGATGATTGTATCAAGTTAGCTGTTCGTTCAAAGGGTGAAAAAGAGCTAGTTAAAGTGACCTTATGCCATAAGCCAAAAACAGATACTGGGGTTCATGAAGTCCCTTCAAAGAAAGGGCTTAATGAGCTCTCGGAGCTAGAGCGCTTGATGAACGATAATGAAAGTGAACTGATACCATCCCGAGAGATTAAGCGGGGATTTGGTGGTGTTTTCGGTAAGATTTTGAAAGAAATTACGCCCAACCTAGATATCAACTTTGAGTCTACAAGCTCTGTTATTATCCAGGATGATAGTGGTAGTGTGGAGGTGCAAACCATCAATGGCTCTAAAAATGTGATCGTAAAAGGGGGGCGAAATGAAATCGAATTTGAGGGAGCATGGAATACGGAGGAAGATTTCGCGAAAGCTCCAGCACACATTAAAGAGAGAATTGACAGAGTTGGCTCTGGCTACAAAAACCTTGGGAAAAGAATTCTTGGCCAAGGCGTGCGTTGACTCTCACAGTCTTCAGAAAAACCTTTTATAGAGAAAAAAGTTGATTGTTTTTTTGCAAAAGCGCGTATTAGTAGTTGGTTACTCTACTAATGCGAACTCTTTATAAATACCTCATTACGGCTCTTTTGAGTTCAATTGCTTTTTCGGACACACAGATGTGGTGGGCAGAGGGTTATCCATACGGATCTCATGTAGAAAATGAACGCCAACCCCTGCGTGTTCTTCAGACCAATGACTTTGCGCTTGTTCTGAATACAGAGACTTTAGAAATTAAGCATTTTGGTGTCCGAAAAAGCAAGGTGCCTTACGTGAATTCTACGCAGGACTTTGCGCGAGATTGGAAAAAGCTACCTGCAGCAAAATTAGAATTGTCGTATATCTTAGGCGGCGAGAAATTTATCGCAGTGGGAGCAGATCGCCCGCGGCACCCTAAAACCATTCATTTCGGTCCACGTCTCATCGAATCTGGTCGGTTTTGGCAACGAGGAGATATTTGGATGGTGAATTTTCGTGGTGAGTCCGGGAAGATTGAGACTAAAAACTTTCACTTTGAAATAGGGGCGTGGACAGATAAAATCATTCTTACAGCTAGGCTAGCGGAGGAAAAAGGGGGCGGGGAAATTTCTCTACAGCTCACAAGCCAAGATCAAAAATGGATTGGGAAAGGACGCATTGAAGGAGGTAAAGGGAAGGCTCGTGTTATCCTAACGATTTCTGGAAATGAGATTAAGCAGAAAGCCGAGGGGGCTATGGTTCAAGTCTCAGCTAAAGAGCCAGGGAAGGAGGAAATG
This sequence comes from uncultured Verrucomicrobiales bacterium, assembly GCA_937991965.1. Classification (GTDB taxonomy): domain Bacteria; phylum Verrucomicrobiota; class Verrucomicrobiia; order Verrucomicrobiales; family Akkermansiaceae; genus WTJZ01. The sequence goes on along the minus strand of CALKLP010000111.1, from coordinate 20,015 downwards.
GCTTCTTATTCGGAAGAGTTCCAAGCCTTTGTTATTGATCTTGGAGCAGTAAGTGACCCTCGCTTACCGAAAGATGCGACCAAGAATGACTTCCTTCTCAAGTGTCCTGTTGTTATCAAGAATACAGGGGAGAGTAGTAAGGACGCAACACTTGTATTCGAATACGATGGCGTTAAGAGCTTTCAACAAGAGTATGGCGTACCCATTACGGGGATTTCAGCGATTCTATGTGATGAGCTAGGAAGGCCAACAGGTATTCCGATCCAGTTATCAAAGAATTGGCATAAGAAAGCAGATTTCGGGAAAATCCCTAATGATTCTACTTGGTTTCGGGCGTTTACTAAAGTTCCACTCAACGCTGGGGAAGAGAAACGTTATGAGATGCGGATTGTTCATGGGCATTGGGGCGGATTGCCCGCTGCGAGTCATGCACAGCTGAGCCTTATTGGCTGGGGTACGAACCAGTTATGGGAAGAATCGGCATTAGGTGCATGGGGAGAGACCATTTGTTATGAGCCGACAAGAGCGCACCGTGATAGTTTTATTACAGACGTGAGGCCTCTGATGATCACGGGAAAGAATGGGAAGAAGTGGAGTTGGGCCAATAATATGGGCGGTGCAGACTTTCTCTGTTTTGAACGACCTGATGGTTCGCGGATTTCTTCCTCGTTGGTCAGAGGAACTTATCTATCCACAGGGCCTTGCCTGACCGATACGCGTTACACAGGGGTAATGGGAAATAATGAGGCGACCTTTGAAGTGAGAACAGCACTAGGGCGAACCGATGATTTTTCTCGCGCTACCTATCACCTTAGATTACAGGTTCATAAAGATATTGAGATTTCTCGTTCCGCTCTCTTTCAGTTAGGAGCAGATCACTATAACGACCCGCTTGATAGAAAAATCGCTTGGGGAAATATAGAGGGGGTAACCAATGAGAGTTATACAGAAAAATTGGCATCTAACTCTGAGTCGGTCGAATTGATTGGTGATAGCCCATGGGTATCGATGCATAACACCCAACGCTTGGAGAAGCATGGAGTTAAAGGAGGCATCGCTACGAGAGGAGTCATTATCCGCCAGTGGCGAGCCAATATTGCAGGAAAGCCTGTTAATCCGCACATCATAGCCCGTAAGAGCCCTCAAGGCCATATACAGGCGGAGATCGTGCTCCCAGACGGTGTTACGACTCTTAAAAAAGGAGATGAAATCTTAGCGATCATCGAGCTGCTGTTGCCGCCGAAGTCAATGAGGGATTATTATGGTAAAAATCAGGAGTTTTTGTCGAAGGCAAACGGGCAACTCAATAGGTGGGAGATTATCGCAGATAATGCGAAAAGGCATCAGCACGTCGTCACTGCGGAGAAAGGAAGGTTGCTTCAAGTCTTGCCAGATATCAGACTGGAAGCATTGGAGAATCATGCATCCTTTAAAGTGCGAGGAGGTCATTATAAATACACCGCAGTGACAATCACGGGGTTAACAAGTCCAACAGTTGGGCAGATTTACCATAATGGGGAATTACTGAAACAAGAAATCCATGGCCATGATTATTACCAAGTTAGTTACGACCCTGTTTCAAAAAGCTGGTCAAAAACCTTTAACATTAAATTTGCTAAAGCTGGTAAGCATATGGTTGAATTTAAGTGACAGCACTATTCATGCTAGACCTTGATATTTCTATAACTCTTCAACATCGTATTCGTTTTACGAAGAACGTTTTTGCGCTAGATAATACAGTTTTACGAGATCTGTTCGCGCCAGGTGTGGAGGCACAGGTCATTGTTTTTATTGAGAATAAAATTGTCGCTCATTTCCCTCAGATTGAGCAGGAGATCCAATCTTGGTTTTCGACTGTAGCTCCACAACTTACGTTGGTGAATATTACGAGAGCTGAGGGCGGGGAGTATTGCAAGCGCTCAGAAGAGGTTTGCCGAGAGGTGATGGATGCGATCGAGCACAGTAAGATTGATCGTCATTCTTACGTTTGGGCGATCGGTGGGGGAGCCTTTCTTGATGTGGTTGGGTTTGCAGCTGCAACCGCTCACCGAGGAGTTCGACTAGTTCGCTTTCCTACGACAACCCTCTCTCAAGACGACTCCGGGGTCGGGGTTAAAAACGGGATCAATCTCTACAAAAAGAAAAACTTTCTCGGGACATTTGCGGTGCCCTATGCCGTCGTGAATGATTTCCGCTTTCTTTATTCACAACCTGCTCAGATTTGCCGAGAGGGATTGGTGGAGGCTATCAAGGTTGCTCTCGTGAAAGATGCCGAGTTCTTCCTATGGATTGAGCGGAATGTAGCGGGTTTAGCAGCATTGGAGCCGGAAACTTTAGAGGAGTGTGTTATGCGCTCGGCATTACTCCACGCGAAGCATATTGCCGCGGGAGGAGATCCCTTTGAAATGGGATCAAGCCGTCCGCTAGATTATGGGCACTGGGCGGCGCATAAGGCGGAGCAACTATCTGATTTTCGTCTAAGTCATGCACAAGCCGTTTCTATCGGTCTTGCTCTTGACACGCTTTATGCTTGGAAAAAAGGTTTCCTTACAGAGGAGAAATGTGAACGTGTTTTACGGGTTCTGCAGGCGCTAGGCCTCCCACTCTGGGATGATTCTTTTGTCATTCAAACACCCGAGAGAGAATTCGCGCTTTTAAACGGTCTTGATGAATTTCGCGAGCATTTGGGCGGTACCTTGACGATTATGCTCCTTAAGGATCTCGGCAAAGGCTTTGACGTGCATGAAATAGATCACGCCAGGGTTGTTGAGTGTCTAGAGATTCTTAAAAGCAGGGCGTAGTTTACCCACCGGCGCCGAGGACTAAGACCTCGATTTGATCAGCTTCTTGGAGTTTAGTCGTTGCATGTGCGCTAGCTACTAATGCATGTTGGTTGAGTTCCACCACAACGGGCTTTCCCGCCATCGGAGTGGAGGCGATGAGTTCTGATACGGTGCAGGCATCTGTTTCAAGCAATGTCCCGTTGAGAGTGATTTTCATGTTGCCATGATGCCTCGGTTTATTTTTCTTGAGAAGGTTGAAAATGATTATTTTAACCGGAGCCATCCCTAAGCGTCATAACCTAAATAGAGCTTTACAGAACAGGGTTAAAAGGTGTAAACGAATGCCGTGAATAAACCTTATTTCCCTCTGATTGCAATCGGTATTCTATTTGTTTCCTACCGTGTAGCGAGCTGTGTGATCCCAGATTTCCCGATGAATAGTGCTCCGCTTGCGGCGCTCTTTTTCTGCGGAGTGATTTTAGCAGGTAGAGCAGGAGTGTTAATTTCATCCGTCTTGTTTTTAGCCAGTTTCCCACTGCTGAGTATGCTCCAAGGGTATCAGGTGGGAATGGATTTAGTTACTTCTGTAGTCGGCTTTGCTATTATTATCTTATTGGCCTTGAAGTTGCAAAACGCTCGCAGCTTACCGGTAGCATCACGTGCTGTTCTCATGATCGGCGGCAGCTTAGTTTGTGCGGCGGGGTATTTCTTTTTCACCAATACGATGAGCTGGCTCTCGTTGCCATTTTATGACAAGAGCTGGGAAGGATTTTACCAAGCACAATGGGGACAACACCCTAGCTTGGCGCAACCTACATGGGTCTTTCTGCGAAACTCTTTAGTCGGGAACGGGATCTTTTCTTTCCTCCTTTGTGCCTCGCAGTGGAAGGTGAATTTCACTCCTCAACTAAAAAAGATTTCAGAGTTGAATCAAAATCTTTCATCTTAGAGGGAATTTTCCCTTGCTCGATTCGGAAAGACAGGGTTATTTCCGTGATACGAAAACTCGTCTCTACCGATTTAGAGGCTCTCTATACTCTTTATAATCATGGCTAAACCTGCTAAAAAACCATCCAAAAAAGATTTCTCTAAGGATCCTATTAACAAGGGATTAACCCCAGAGCAAAAAGTAGCATTCTATCGCGATATGGTCCGTATTCGTCATTTCGAAATGGCGGCTCTTAAGCAATACAATAAAGGAAAGATCGGAGGGTTCTTGCACCTGTATAATGGTCAGGAGTCTATTGCAGTTGGGTCTGCATCTCTCATGGGTGACCACGATCATATGATCACCGCGTATCGCGATCATGGTCATGGATTATCAGTTGGGATGAATATGAATGAGTGTATGGCAGAACTTTTAGGTAAAATTGATGGCTGTTCAAAAGGGAAGGGAGGGTCAATGCACTTCTTTGCACCTGACAAGAATTACTGGGGTGGTCACGGAATTGTCGGAGGCCAAACTCCGCTTGGTTTAGGGCTGGCATATGGTGTTAAATACCTTGAGCAAGAAGGTTGTTGTCTCTGCTACCTAGGCGACGGAGCGATTAACCAAGGTGCGTTTCACGAATCTCTTAATATGGCGTCCTTGATGGATCTTCCTGTGGTCTACATCATTGAGAACAATGGCTACTCTATGGGGACGACTCAAGAGCGTTCAAGTTCCGCTCCAGAATACCTCGCGAAACGTGCAGAGGGATACAACATGGAATGGGATGTAGTAAATGGCGAAAATATTTATGAACTCCGTGCTAAGCTAAATGAGGTCATGGAGCGCGCTCGGAAAGAGTCTAAGCCAACCCTTCTAGAGATCGACACTTATAGATATTACGGTCATTCGGTTGCTGATGCCAACCACAGAGATGGCTACCGTGAGGTTGAGGAGATTGAGCTTCACAAAAAGAATCATGATCCAATTATTCTCTTCCGCGATGTTTTGATCAAAGAAGGCGTTCTCAATGAAGATTCTGTGAAGCAGATAGATAAAAGTGCCAAAGCAGAAGCTAATGACGCTGTTAAATTTGCAGACGCGTCACCAGCCCCTACAGTAGAAGATATTTCAAAGGATGTTTACTGGGAAGTGGACAATAAGACAGAGGCCGCTCAAAACGGCAGATACTTCTTTAACGATTAATTTAACCTAAGGATTTTATAATGAAAGAAATGACATATCGTGATGCCTTGCGTGAAGGCATGGACGAAGAGCTCGCAAGAGATGAAAACGTAGTAATTATTGGTGAAGAAGTAGCCCAGTATGATGGTGCTTATAAAGTAACCAAAGGTCTTTGGAAAAAGTGGGGAGATAAGCGTATCGTTGATACCCCAATCTCTGAAGCCGCCTTCATCGGAATGGGAGTGGGAGCCTCAATGCTCGGTGTTCGTCCAGTTATGGAACTCATGTTCTGGTCCTTCCACTCCGTAGCCTTTGATCAACTCGTTAATAACGCCGCGAACGTGCGTTACATGTCAGGTGGGCAAATTAACTGCCCTATCGTTGTTCGGGGGCCAGCTAATGGAGGAACCAATGTTGGAGCAACACACTCACACGTTCCTGAAGCGATCTTTGCGAGCATGCCTGGACTTAAAATAGTTTCTCCAGCAACGCCAGAAGATGCTAAAGGACTGATCAAGACGGCCATCCGTGATAATGACCCTGTTTATGTCATGGAATCCACGATTCTCTATGGAATGACTGGAGAAGTACCAGAAGACGATGACTTCACGATTCCTCTTGGTGTTGCTAAAATTGAGAGAGAAGGGAAAGATATTTCACTCATTGCTCATGGTGGATCTGTCGCCCATGCCCTTGCCGCTGCAGAGGAGTTGGCCGAGAAGCACAATATTGATGCTGAGGTCATTAACCTGCGTTCCATTCGCCCTCTTGATCAAGATGCTATTATCAAGTCGGTCATGAAAACGAATCGTGCTGTTATTGTAGATGAATCAAAGCCGTTCTGCGGAGTTTCAGCTCAGCTTATTACGCTCATTCAGGAGTACGCCTTCGATTACTTGGATGCTCCTGTAGGCAGAGTCTGCACCATCGATGCTCCGGCGATCTACTCGCCGCACATCGAAAACGAGCAGTTGCCAAATAAGAAACGAATCATTGAAAAAGTCTTAACTTCAGTTTGATTTTATGGTAATCTAATCGTTTTATGGTTGTAGGGAAAGTTTCTTGCGATTTACCATGAAAAGATGTTGATTTCCTCCAAAGAACCCTGTTTATATTTAAATATATGAAAAACGCACTCAACGCATTAATTCTATCCCTTGTAGCATTCTCACTCGTCTCATGCTGCACTACATGTGGTAAAAAGGCTAAACCAGCTGTTGCTGAAGTTGCACCAGTAGCTGAGTCTTACGGTAAAAATGTATCTTATGGCAAAAACGCTGTGATCCCAGTTCCTGTTCCAGTGGCAGTTGAGCAAGTAGCGGTGGCAGATACTACATGTCCAAAGTGCACAGAGCGTTTTGATCCATCTAACGCCTGTTGTGGAAGTGTTTCTGATGCCGTTGCACAACGTGCTACGACTCAAGGTTGGGATGGTAACCCGTTCATTGGACTGGTTCCTACCATGAAGCCTCTTGCGGAGTAAGAGATTCTCACATATTACTTAAGAAATGGTGCTGACGTGAGTTAGCGCCTTTTTTGTTTCTAAGTCTTATGTGGAAGCTTTTTTGCAGGGGGGGAGAAAAAAGACCTTTGAATTACTCCGCGAAGTGGTTCTTGAGCTCTTCCAGTGACATATACTCGAGCGCGCGCTCGTGGGTTGCCTTGGGATTCAGTAAAGGGGCGCATCCGGCGTCATAGGCTTCTTTCCAACGGATCGCACAGAGGCACCATCGGTCGCCCTCTGATAACCCTGGAAAACTAAATTCCGGGCGTGGAGTAGAGAGGTCGTTTCCTCTCGACTTTGAAAACACTAGGAACTCGGCTGTCATTACGGCACAAACGACATGTGCGCCTTCATCCTGTAGATTGGTATGACAGAACCCATCGCGGAAATACCCAGTCCTGGGCGAACTACAACATAGCTCAAGCTCCGTGCCCAAAATGTTTTTGGCGTGCTTAGGTTCGGCATCACTAAAGGAAATCATAGCTACAGTCTATGGAGAAAAGGTCAGAGCGCAAGTTTGGATTATAAGGAGTAAGCAATGCGTGTCGTGCTATTAATGTGGACATCGAGAAGTAATTTGGCTTCGTCGTCTTCTATAGTAAAATGGTCACAGGATTATTAGAGAAGCGAAATTTTTACTGGAGCAATACAAGGCGATACATGATAGTGCTGTTATGAAAGTGCTCTTTGTATGCCTCGGAAATATTTGTCGTTCCCCAGCGGGGGAGAATGTGATGCGTGATCTGATTAAGAAGGAAGGCGTACCGGGAATCTATGTAGATTCCGCAGGAACTGCAGGGTATCACATTGGGAAAAGTCCTGACCATCGCATGACCGCTGAACTCAAGAACCGCAGCATCGCCGTCACAGGGCACGCGCAACAGTTTACGAAGAGTCATTATCGCGAGTTTGATCTCATCGTTCCGATGGATGAGGACAACACGCACAATGTGCTGAAGTTAGCCACGAATTCGGAGGATAAGAAAAAGGTGATGCCCTTTATGACTTTCTGTAAGAACTTCACGAATAGAGAAGTTCCAGACCCCTACTATGGAGGGGAAGAGGGCTTCGCTCTCGTCGCAGACTTAATGGAGGACGGGTGCAAGGGAATCCTAGAGTATATCCAGTCATCCCAGTAAACTGAACTAACCTATTACAGGTTGCTCATATCGATAAACCCTTCGAGCTTACGGATACGAGTTGGGTGGCGCATCTTACGGAGGGCTTTCGCCTCGATCTGACGGATACGCTCACGGGTAACTTGGAATTGGCGTCCGACCTCTTCAAGGGTGCGGGAATAACCATCCTTAAGTCCGAAACGTTGCTCGAGAACCTCACGCTCACGCTCAGTGAGAGTGTCGAGGACATCATTGATCTTGTCCTTGAGCATAGAGAAGCCAGCTTCTTCCATCGGGTTATCAGCGGCTTTGTCCTCAATGAAGTCACCAAAGGAGGTGTCATCAGAGTCTCCAACCGGAGCTTGGAGGGAAATAGGCTGTTGTGCCATCTTGAGGACAGCACGGACACGCTCTACTGGAAGGTGAATCTCTTCTGCGATTTCATCTGCAGTCGGTTCACGCCCGTATTCTTGAACGAGCTGCTTCTGCACTCGCATGAGCTTGTTGATCGTCTCGATCATGTGCACCGGGATACGGATCGTTCGCGCCTGATCTGCGATCGAACGCGTAATTGCCTGACGAATCCACCAGGTGGCATAGGTAGAGAATTTATAACCGCGACGGTATTCGAACTTCTCGACCGCCTTCATGAGGCCCATGTTTCCTTCTTGAATGAGGTCGAGGAAAGAAAGTCCACGGTTTGTGTATTTTTTTGCGATTGAGATTACAAGTCGGAGGTTAGCCTCGACCATTTCTTCTTTCGCTTTGATCGCAGCCTTAATCCACTTTTTCAGCTCGGTGTCTGTTTCATGGAAGTCTGCGGAGATATGCCATACTTCCTGCTGAACTTCGTTGAGCTTAGTTTCAAACTCTTTGTCCTTGGGGTTGACCTGAAGCTTGTGCTCGTATTTGGCAAAACGCTTTTCGTAGTCTTCTACTTCACCGCAGAAATCTTCGATGACTTTCTGCTTATAGTAAAAGCGACCATAGAGACGGTCGAGGGTCTGAATATTCTTGGCAATGAGATCGGAGTGCTCTTGCTTGTTACGCGCAGATTTAGAATGTAGCTTACGGAAGGCAGCAGCAGTGGATTCGTGAAGTTGCATCACTTGATCACAGAGCTTTGGTAGAACCTTCATGTAACGCTCACGACTCTCGATCTTCTTGTCCAAGATCACGCGGTCGAAACGTTCTTTCCCTTTCTGGAGCTTGTCAGCAAGCTCTAGATAGCAATCAGCGGTGAAGCCAAACTTGTGGAAGTGCTTCTGCACATTGTTCTCAGCTGTTTCGATACGTTTTGAAATTTCGACTTCCTGCTCACGAGTCAGGAGTGGGACTTGTCCCATTTGCTTCAGATACATGCGGACAGGATCGTCCAGGATATCGAGCTTCTCTTTCGGGTCCTCAATGGCAGTTTCCGAATTCTTTGCATCGCGATAACGGTCAACTTCTGCGGCGTCGATGATGTCGAACTCCATGGCATTGAGTTGTTCCATCACGCTTTCTAGCTCCGCAGGTTCTACGATGTTATTCGGTAAAGCATCGTTGATGTCATCATAGGTGAGGTAGCCCTGCTCCTTCGCGAGGAGCACGAGGTCACGAACCTTGTCTTGGAGATCTGAGTTTTCCGTCTGCGTTAGAATAGACTTGTCCAATTTTTCAGCTTTCTTAGCTTCTTTCTTGGGCGCAGTTTTTTTCGTAGCTGTTTTCTTTGCTACAGATTTTTTAGCAGCTACTTTCTTCGTAGCTTTTTTGGCAACGACTTTCTTCGCGGTAGATTTTTTGGCAGGTGCCTTTTTCTTCGCCTTCGCTGTAGAACTCGCTTTTTCGTTTGCCATGCTTGTAAATCAAATAAATTGTTGAAGTGAATTGTCGTGTTAAAACACGCTGCGAGCTTTAATAAAAAAGTTCACAGCTGTGAAAATCGTAGTGAACCCTGACGAGGTCAAGGTAAAACTTTGAATATCAGGTTTTTGAGCACGACTTATTCGTGAAACCCGAGAGAGGAATGATGTTACGCAGGATTTGGCGTAGTAACATGGATGAAGCCTTTAGCCTCCAGTTTCTGGATCGTATCCTTATATTTGGCATACTTTTCTGCAGAAACGAATCTTGTTCCGCCGCGCCACTCTCTTCTTCCAGTGATGAAGGCCACTTCTTCGCGGTCGTTGGTAAGGTTCGGCTTGTGCGTTGTAGATACAAGGCAGCTCCCTTTTTCCTCTTTTGCCTTTGCAAGGTCAGCAGGGGAACATTGTCCGAGGTTTTTAGGTAGGAGTTCTGAATTATTCATGGGCGGGGAATCTAGAGGGGGAATCTCACTAGAGTCGAGACTTTTTTTGAGAAAAAACAGGGTTGCCCCTTGAAACCGAAGGCATTACAAATTTTTAGGCGTAGCCTAGCATCAATCCTGCAGTCTTAAACTCAAATTGTTGACGGGTAATATAGTTTGGTGTATTTTCATAAAAAGTGAAAAAGGTTACGCGCAGAAAACTCCTTAAACGTCTAGCACAAGTTGCTGCCGCAGCTTTGGTGGGTGTTGGCGTCAGCAGAGACGGACGTTTCTTTAAATGGCTCCGTGAGTTGAGGGGGCAGGTCGACTCTGGAAGCTCTACGGGCGATTTTACCGACGTTGATCATTCGGACGTTCCTGAGGTGAAAGAATACCTTACGTTTTTAAATACCCTTGGATTACGTCATTTCAGTGCACGGGAGATCGTGCGCCCTCACCTGAATGTGCGAGATGGAGTCAGTAACAACGTTCCGCCCAAAAGCTTGTGGGAGGAAATTACATTGGCACTAAGAACAGCGGATGAGCTCAGGGAGCGTCTGGGAGTTCGTGCCCAAATTCTCTCCGGCTATCGCTCTCCAGCCTACAATACCGCGATTAGTGGTGCGAGCCGCTCCCAGCATATGCGAAATCGGGCCTTGGATCTTAAGTTTGATTGTTCCAGTGATCAGGCCTTCGCAGTGGCAGAGCAGTTGCGGGCAGAGGGCTTCTTTATGGGGGGGATTGGTTGGTATCCATCCTTTATCCACATCGATACTCGTGGGAGGAAAGCGACCTGGGGGAAGGAGGCTAGCTCATAAATCTTAGGGCGTGTTGACAATTAAATCATTGTAAATGAATAATGTCATAGGAATTCTTGTTCACTCCGTTCATTTGGAGAGAATGGAAGGTCTTTTCTGATTTTTCTGCGTTATTTTTCAGTTACAGTGCACGCACTACGCCTTCAAAAAGCCTTGATAAATCAGAAAATATCACTCCAATTCACGTCAATTTAATTGTCAACACGCCCTAGAATTCGCCTTAAGAGGTTGCATCCTATATTGAGATTTGTAATGACTCCTTCAAATGGCCAATAAAAAGATCAAGATCGGACTCGTCGGCTTTGGGACGGTGGGAGTAGGAGTGTGTAAAATCCTACAGAATCAAGCAGACCTTATCGCGAAGCGCTCTGGAGTTGAGTTTGAAGTCGTGAAAGTCGCCATGCGTGATACCGCGAAGGAGCGTGACATTACCTTGCCTGCTGGAGCAGCGACGACAGATTGGCAGGATGTGGTGAATCACCCAGAAGTTGAGTTTGTGGTTGAACTAATGGGTGGGACGGATACCGCCTATGAGGTAGTTGCTTCAGCGCTTAAGCTCGGAAAGCCTGTTATTACAGGGAATAAGGCTTTGCTTGCAGAGCGTGGAGAGGAGATCTTCGCCTTATCAGAACAGCATCAAGCCCCCGTATATTTCGAGGCCTCCGTAGCGGGCGGGATTCCGATCATTAAGTCACTACGTGAAGCCTTCGTGAGTAACTCAGTTGTTAATCTTGCGGGAATCATCAATGGGACCTGCAACTATATCTTAGAGCGTATGACAGACGCAGGATTAAGTTACCAAGATGCGCTTAAGGAAGCGATGGAGCTTGGCTACGCAGAGGCTGATCCCACTCTCGATATCAATGGTTGGGACGCAGGGCATAAGGCGATTTTACTCGGTGCGATTTCCTATGGATTTCTTCCTGATCCTGAGAAGACTTATGTCTCCGGAATTGAGCAAGTGCAGCTCTCTGACATAGAGCTAGCCAACAAGCTTGGTTATGCGATTAAGCTTATTTCGGTCGTGAAGCCAGCGAGCGACAAAACGATTGAGATTCGCACTCAAGCTTCTTTCGTGCCTCAGACGCACCTTCTGGCTAAGGTGGATGGGGTCTTTAATGCCGTTGCGATGCAAGGCGATGAAGTGGGCGACTCTTTTATCTACGGACGTGGTGCTGGTGCGGGGCCAACCGCAACCGCTGTGATTGCGGATCTCGTTGACGCGGCAGGTTCCGCAGCTGGGTTTCTCCCTTATAATGCTGGCAGTTATACTGTGGCTGATATTGATGAGACAGAGACGGCCTATTTTGTGAGTCTCGCAGTCAAAGATGAACCAGGAGTGATGGCGCAAATCACCTCGCACTTTAGCGAGCAAGGAATCAGCTTTTCCGGAACCTTCTCGAATGTGGATCCATCATCACCAGACGCGGCGATGAATAGCGTGAGTTTCATTACTCACAAGGCGAAGCTCGGTACGCTTAAAAGAACGATTAAAGGCCTAGAATCACTGGATTGCGTTACGAGCACCCCAACCTTCTATCGGGTAGAAAGCTTCGATTCCTGAAAATCCTATGGCGAGAGCGTCTTGGCTTGTTAGATGGCGTTAAAACTCCCCCTTGAACGAGCAGCGTGCGGTAGGGGTCTCGAAGATGACGATTTCACAAAGTCCCGGGAGGGATGGGGCGAGTTTTTTCCAAAACCAAGCGGCCATAATTTCGATTGTTGGGCTTTCTAGTCCCTCGATATCATTCAGGTAGGCATGGTCAAGCTGATCGAGAAGTGGATTTATAGCCTGAGAAATACGCTTATGGTCGTAGACCCAGCCAATGGTGGGATCTACTTCGCCCTCGATATGAATTTCGATTTTAAAGGAGTGTCCGTGCATTTGGCGACACTTGTGCCCATCTGGGAGAGAGGGCAGGGTGTGTGCTGCTTCGAAGCGGAAGTCTTTGATGAGTCTGGCGCGCATAGAAAAATGTATAGAGCACAAGGCTGAGAGGACGCACGCCTAAAAGTACTTGATTTTTAGCTTTTGCGTCGGTGCGATCTGTATCAGCGAGGAGGCAAACTTTGGCTTGGAAAAGCGATTCCAGTTGGTGATGACAATTCCGCCTTTTGGTAAGCCTAAGAGGGTTTTCTCAACGCGTTTGATATCCTTCTCATCGTGGAAGAAGGCAAAAGCTGCATGGGAGGCTTCTATATCAAAGGTCAGTTGCACGGTTCCTTTCTTGGCCTTTGCTTCTGCAATCCCGACCGCGAGGTTGTGATGCTCAGGAAAGCCCTTCGCACTGGTGAAGGCGACCCCGCGAACAAATCCTTGATCGTTTCTGATTCCTGAGATGTGGAAGGTCGTTTTCATGATGTAGTTTAGAGGTATTTCTTGATGCGGTTTTTAAAGGCTTCCCATTTAGGGCCTGGTTTTCCGTCTGTCATCAGGAAGTGCGGGCAGTTCTTGTGTCCTAAATCCTTGTTGTCTGAGTAACGAATTCGGCGCCAGTGTTGGTGGGGAACGATGTTGCTGAGAGGGATGCGGTATTTACGCATGAGGTAAGCGCTGAGACGGGCGGTTTGCTCCATGGTGGCTTCTAGACTGTTGCCTTTGTTCTCGCACATTTCGATTCCAATGGAAGAGCGATTTCCTTGCCCATCATAGTCGGCATGTTGGCCTTGCTCGGTATCAGGTAGGCTTTGGTAAGTTGTGGTCGCATCCACGCTGTAGTGCCACGACATGTAACCTAGAGAGTTGTTGCGCGACTTTAGGCGACCAAAGCGGAGTGCGGTAGCGTGCATGCGTGCATTCGCAGAGGCGTGCGGGTTTTGAGTCGAGTGAATCGTGATATACTTGGGATTCATTCTATCCCCACGTTTTCGGGCGAACTGCCCGACAGGGACCATGAGGCTGGTGTTAATGCTGAGATTGAGTTCCTCAGGGGAGACCGGTTTTCCAATGCGAGGCTGTGGGGCAACTCCGCTAGGGCCCCCACATCCGAGGAAAAGTGCACAAAGGGAGACGAGAAATGTTTTTTTGATCAAAATAGTTTTAGTTTAGTTCCAGGAGATGACGTCGTCTTTCGTACCCGCTGCTCCATCGATACCGGCGTTATAGATTAGGACTTTGGCTTTAATATTTGTCCCTGCATTTAGGTAGCCTGCTGGAATTGGGATTCCATTCTCGTTATAATCAGAGTTGAAGTCTAAGGTGTATGGCTGGCCTTGTGGATCAAAGATGAATTCAACCGCATCTGCTGCGTCGCGTGTAAGTCCATTCTGGCCTCCTTCGGCATCGTCAATAGAGAGGAAGTTCTTCCCTTTGTAATTAATGGTAGCATTTTCTCCCGTGAGTTCAGCGAGAAGAACGGGCATATCGGTAGTGTCGTCCGAATCAAAAGTTGCTCCAGCTGCTACAGCGGTTCTCACTGGTGGAGGGAAGCTCCCATATTCTGTATGATATTGCTCAATGGCGTTTTCTAGAGCATCAACAAGAGCTTGGGACTGTTGTTTCTTGGCGGATTTAAGGAAGCCTCCGTATGCTACTGCGGACATTCCTGCTAAGGATGCAATAATCGCAATGACAACGAGAAGCTCCACGAGGGTGAAACCAGATTTGAGAGAGTTACGTTTCATAATTCGTTTCTAAGGTAATGGGATTCTTGTCAGTTTCCAAGGCAAATTCTAAATTTATGGAAAATAAGTTAAATCATGCAATGAGTGAATGAGGAAACCTATCCTTTGATTTCTAAGAGCATTTGGGCATTACTCGGGAATTTTTTAAGGAAAAAGAGGAGGCGCTCCATGGCTTGATCGTTGCGATGTCCTTTGAGTCCACGGCGAATGAGGTGGAATTTTTTCAGGGTCATATCAGGCAGGAGGAGTTCCTCGCGGCGGGTGCCGGATTTGAAAATATCGACGGCAGGGTAGATGTAGTGGTCTGCTAAACGGCGGTCTAAGACGATTTCCATATTTCCGGTTCCTTTGAATTCCTGGAAGATGGCTTCATCTGCCTTAGAGTTTGTCTGCACGAGGGCAGTAGCAAGGATAGTGAGCGATCCCGCTTCACGGGTATTACGAGCGGCTGCAAAAAGACGTCTTGGGACTTCTAAAGCACCGGAGACGATGCCTCCAGATTGGTATCCACGATTGTTGTTGTTATTCTTTTTACCTTTGCCACCACCACTGCCGCTATCTGCGCCACGGTTGTAGGCACGAGCAAGACGGGTGAGGGAATCCATAAGGACGAAGACGTGTTTGCCTTCCTCGGTGAGGCGTTTTGCGCGTTCGATACAAAGTTCTGCAACCCGCATGTGGTTGCGATTTCCTGAATCATTGGAGCTCGAGAACATCTCGATGTCCGGGAGAGCGCGTTTGAATTCGGTTACCTCTTCTGGGCGTTCATCGATCAGAAGGAAAATGGGGTGAATTTCGTCCTCGTGACGTTCGATTAGTGACTTGGCAATATCCATGAGGAGAGTAGTCTTGCCTGAGCGAGGAGGGGCGACGATGAGACCACGTTGGCCTCGACCGACAGGGGAGACAAGATCGAGGACCCTGGTGTTGAAGCAATCTTCTTTCGATTCGAAGGATATGCGCTTATCCGGGTTAGTAGCCTTGAGATCCTCAAACATCGGAGCCTGTTTTCTTTCTGCCACAGGGATGTCGTTGATCTTAAGAATTTCGGTGAGTTGAAGGCCCTTTGGTCCCATGCGGGCGATTCCGTGAACCCAGACGCAACTTCTTAGCCCATGATTACGGACATGGTCTGGTGGAACGAAGACGTCGTCACGTGCTTGGGTGAAGCCTTTTACTGGCACGCGGAGAAAACCAAAGCCCTTGCTGGCAAGCTCCAAGAGTCCGTCAACTTCGATGGGGTCTCCAGTGAGAACGATTTCTTTCTTTTTCTTCTCAAAACGCTTTTTACGGGGCCTTTCCTCTTCGTTTGAAGTCTCTGGATTATCTGATGGGCCAGATTTTTCGGGCGTTCCTTCCTCGGATTTAGCGACCTTTTTCATGGGTTTACGAGCTGCTTTTTTGGCAACAGGCTTACGCTCAGTAGTTTCTTCCTGCAGAGTTGTTTCCTTCTCGTTAGGTTTAACGGTATTGTCTTTCTCTTCTGAAAAAAGCTTGAGTTGTTCCTTGGATGCATCCTCAAGAGTCTTTGAAGAAGCGACTTTTTTGGGTGCCTTTTTCGCTGCCTTCTTCGCCGTTTTGCGAGCGGCTTTTTTGGCGACGGGTGATTTTTCTGCGGACGGGTCTACAGGTTCTGGTGTGTCAGTGGACATGAAAAGAGTGAGATTGGGAGTCGCTGATTCAGCGGGATAGGGGCGGCGTGAAAGCCAAGGCGCAATGACACGAAGAAAAATTCAAGTTGCTTCGTGGTGAAACCTACTTGGGAAATAAGTAAATTGGCTTCTCTGGATGCGCTGATTTTGATTTAGGATAGGATTTCTCGCTTTGCCAACACTTTTTTGAGAGAAAATTTATGTTGAGTGTGAATTGAACGCTTGATCTCAGCAATTTTCCCTTGCGCGAGGAGGCAGAGCATGCGAACGCAAGGCATGGATTTAGGAAATGATAAGTTAGTGATCGCAGGCAGAGAATTTCGCTCACGTCTCATGATTGGAACGGGGAAATACCCTTCTAATATCATGATGAAGGATTCTATTGAGGCATCTGGTGCTGAGATTGTGACCGTTGCACTACGCCGTGCTGATATGAGCGGGCAGGGTGACCCGTTTGCCAATATTCTCGACTTTGTTGATCCAGAGAAGTTTCTCATTCTCGCGAACACCAGTGGAGCGATGAATGCGGAAGAAGCGGTGCGATTAGCGCGATTGGCTGCTGCGGCTGGTCTGCCGAAGTGGATTAAGCTAGAGATTCACCCAGATCCAAATTATTTGCTGCCAGACCCAATAGAGACCCTCAAGGCGGCGGAAGTGTTGGTCAAAGAGGGGTTTACAGTTCTCCCTTATATTAATGCAGACCCTGTTCTAGCGAAGCGTTTGGAGGAAGTTGGAACCGCTACAGTTATGCCTTTAGGGGCGCCCATTGGGACGAATAAAGGATTAGCGACTAGAGATCAGCTCGAAATCATTATCGCCCAGGCTAATATTCCAGTGGTGATTGATGCGGGGTTAGGGGCGCCAAGCCATGCTGCAGAGGCAATGGAACTAGGCGCAGATGCGGTGTTAGTGAATACTGCGATTGCGGTCGCGAAAGATCCTGTGAAAATGGGGCAAGCGTTTCACTTAGCCGTGGAGGCGGGGCGTGCTGCGTATGAAATAGGGATTCCACAAGTAGGGCAGAAGGCTGAGGCGACGAGCCCGCTGACAGCGTTTCTGGATTAGATTTGGTTTGAAATCTAGAAGCTCAGAGACAACCAATTTATTCTTTGATAGGGGTTGAAAGTGAAGTGGCTTTTTTGAGTAGGCTGGCTGGCCATTGGCCAGGGGCGGTGGGCGTTTCTCCCAAGTAGCCATAATTTAATACAGAACCTGACTGAGCCAGTAATACGCGAGCTGCTGGGGCATATGCTCCCATGCCCATGATGGAGATAGTTAGATTCGGGTGCTCAAATAAGACTTTTTGGCAGGTGACGAGGTCATCGAGGCTGTTTATCATGAAGGCAAACTTAAGTATATCTGTGCTGCCAAACTCTAATTGGCGAGTTATGATGGATTTAATTTCCAAAATAGGGGGAGTTTTCTCAAAGTCATGGTAGGATGCCACCGTTTTGATATTGTGATTTTTAGCTTCTTTAATCAAGCTGGACATGGCGGTCCAATTACGCATTTCGATGTCCAAGTATTGCGCTTCGGGAAGAATGTCACGTAACCGGCGGCTCCTTTCATCCTCTGATAATTCAGTGATGCCGCCTTCTCTGATATCGCGAGCGGTAATCAAGATGTCATAGGGGCAAGATTGACAAAACTTTAGATAGTTTTCTTTGTTGTAATAACCATCTAGTCTGAGTTCTATGATGTCGCACTCAAACTGCTTAGGCATTTCACTAAGCAGGGATGTGAGTGATCCAACGATTCTTGCATTGTTTTTCATATTAGTAGCTATGATTTCTTGGAGTTAGGGTGTTTTTATGAGGCGGATGACTGCTGAAATGGATTACTTTTTGCCAAAAAGCGAAATTGTTCATGTTTCTACTAGCCAAAGTGATTTTTTTCGCTCTAAATGATTCTTTCCAAGAGCAATATATGATGAAATTTCAACAACGCACAAGTGCTATCTTATTCGTTTTATTAAGTATTTTCCTTACTTCAGGCTTACATGCGCAAAGTAAGGTTGCTGTTGAGCTTGACGATCCGATTTTCGAAGAACTCAAGTCTCCAGAATTTGGTGGTAATGACTCGAAGAAGTGGGATGCCAAAGACTGGTTAGAAATTGAAGTGGAGTTTGAAATCACCAATATTTTGCCTAAGGACTCTAAGTTTGTAGATAACCTCACGGTTAAGTGGTATGTGGCGGCGACGGATCCTGATTCAAAGGGTAAGCGCTACATCCTCCTAGAGAAAGTGGTAGAGCACATTAATGTTCCTGTAGGAGAAAAGGTGGTGACATCTGTTTATCTAGCGCCTTCAGCGGTTCTCCGCTTATCGGGTGGAGATCGTGCAGGAGAGAAGGTGATAGAAACCGTGGGCGGAGAAATTTTATTCAATGGGCAGAAGGTAGCTCAATTTAGTTCTAAAGGTAAAGTTGGCAGCACTCCTTGGTGGCAATCGCCGAACTTATCGCGTTACGACAAGATTCCATTGCGCTCCAAAAACGAGACTCCATTCCACTATTTCTGGTGGGATCGTTATGCTGAAAACAAAGTCGAAAGACGATAAGCAAATTAGTTAGTTTATAAATAAAATATATTCATATGGCTGAAAATATAGTTGCCCTCAACTTGGGCTCACAAAACATCACGCTTGGTCTTTTTGAGGTCGGTAAATCAAAGCTGCTTCTGAAGAAGTATGTTGTTGAAGAGATTCTCGCTGACCCGTCCAATGAGGCTTTAAGAAGCTCCCAAATAAAGGCTTTGCTCCAACGTCTTGTAGATGAGCACGGGCTAAAATCGGCAAAGGTGTTATATTCTATTTCTGGCCAATCCGTATTCACTCGATTTATTAAGTTACCAGCCCTTGGAGATGATAATATCGAGCAACTCGTGGCTTTTGAAGCTCAGCAACATGTGCCATATCCAATTAATGAAGTGGCTTGGGATTGGGAGCTAATTGACTCAACTGGAATAGAAAAAGAAGTTGCGATTGTAGCAATTAAGAAAGACCTCCTTAATGAGTTGGACGACGTAATTAATTCAGCTGGTTTGACAACAACAGACGCTGAGAGTTCTCAAATCGCATTAACCAATAGTTTCTATCATTCCTATCCAGAAGTGAACGAGCCTGTAATGATTCTTGATGCAGGCGCAAAATCAACGAACATTATCTTCATTCAAGGTAAGAAAGTCTTCATCCGAAGTGTCAATGTAAGTGGTGTTTCTGTAACAAGCTCGATCTCTAAGGAATACCAGATGCCCTTTGCCGAGGCTGAGAAATTGAAGGTGGAGACTGGAAGGATCGCTCTGAATGGTGCGTATTTAGAACAGTGGGATGAGGCAACTGGTGCTTTTGCATCTGTAATCTCTAATGCACTTTCTCGTCTGCCTGCTGAAATTACCAGAACCATTAACTTCTTCCGTAGCCAGCATGATGGATCTCCGCCGGCAAAGGTTTATCTTGCTGGAGCTGCATCGAGCCTGCCTTACTACAAGGAATTTATTGAGGAGAAGCTTTCGTTGCCAGTAGAGTATCTGAACCCTTTCAACCGAGTTGGGGTCACTTCAGATGTTGATACTGACATTTTGGCCAGTCAAGCTCATCACCTCGGTGAGCTTGTAGGATTGGCTACGAAGGGAGCGGAGAATAATGTCATTGGAATCGATTTAGTGCCTGATGCGATTTCTGATCGCCGTGAAGAATCTCGTAAAAAGCCGTTTTATTTATCAGCAGCAGCTCTATTAATGTTTGGTTCTCTAGCTTGGGCTGGAATGCAGTTATATAACAACGTGACATCTAAAAGTAAAGTTGCGCAATTAGAAGGTGAGTTGGAGAAGCTCGAGCCTTTCGAGCAAAAGTTAACTAGTCTCAACAAGAAGAAAACTAATTTGGACGTGATTAGTGCGGATCTTTCTTCAGTTGTTGAAGATCGTTTCCGATCGATTGGACATTTAGATGAGTTGCGTAAGCATTTCACTTCAGAGGTAGTATGGTTGAGTTCTATTGAGGATTTAACTGCCTATAATTTCGATAACAAGGACGCTGCCTCGTCTGGTAAAAAAGTATCCAGCGAATTAGTTAATGTTGATTTCGATTCATTAGGATATGGAGCACCCGCAATTAATGCTAACACAGCAGAAA
>CALKLP010000110.1 GCA_937991965.1 uncultured Verrucomicrobiales bacterium | reverse complement strand
CAATACCCATGGCGGCATAGTTTCTATTTATAAAGCCAGTGCTAAATGGGGGGGGGATACAAACTGTAAAGGTATTTACTGAAATTTCCTATTGCAAAAATATGTGGGAATCTCTACTTATTCGTCCGGTGAATTTAGGGTGAATTACATACTACCCAAGTATCTGAGTTTTACATTTCCCGCCAATTACATCATGATTGATCTCACGGGAAAATCGCAATGACCTCAGCGTTCTTTCTGGCTAAAATCCATCGTTTCAAAGTTGATAATGTCAAAGACGCGATAGCGGAAAGAGACATCACCGCATCGAGTAAAATCCCGAGTGTCAGCGGTCACTATTTGCAAAGAAGAGTTGCCGGCTGCCGCTTCATGGAGCGCTTCTGAGCATATAATTAAGTGAGCATCCACGTAATCGATCTCTTTGTTGTACATCAGGTCACGAACTTGCCCTAACGCCTCGCGGCCATCTTCATTGCGACCGTCAGAAGGTAGAAAACGTATCCCCTCATCAATCAACCGTTGGATCATACCTAGCTTCGACTCGTGGGTTACCTTCTGGTTGGTTCTTGCTTTTTTTGAGAGCATACCCCAAGTCTCTACCAAGACGGGTTGCGTGACGAATAAATCGCCTTCGTCTCGGTATAGGCTGAGGAATTCTTCGACATTCTCGCGCGCTCGTTTCTCGGTGTGAGGGTGACAAAGAGTAACTAATACATTTGTGTCGAGCAAACTTACGTGCCGATTCAGCGTTATCGCCAATTCTGCAAGTTCGAATCGGAACGTCATGGATGCAGCTCAATGCCAGCGTCGGTCGCGGCTTGCAAGATGATCTTGTCGATTTCGTCTCTCAGTTCAAGCGCGTATGTTTGGTTCTGTGACGATGTGGCTTCGAGGAGCGCGGCGACGAGTTCGCTGAGCGCGTTCTTTATCTCGTCGTCGTCGACGATCCCCTGCAATACAGGTAGTTTCTCGATGTGCTGTGGCTCGAACTTTTGAAAACCGCCCGCGAATTGTGAGCTGACCTTTCTGTTGAGCGTCTCTACGGCGTTGCTATTGAGGTATGCGAGCAAAGGGTAAAGCATTTCTGTATCGTTGGGCACGACGGCAGTTCCTCCGACAAGACACACGTCTCCGGCTTCATCAATAGCGAACGAAGCTTGGCGGGCTAGATCCCGCATGATCAACTTCGGTGCGCCTAACCATTGCTCGCTGCGTGCACGTACCAGCTCGTACCACCGATCGTTACCCATGGTGGCGCGTGCACTAAGCAGACTCTTGTACCGATGAAGGTATTCCCAAGCCTGAGGGTACCGCTCTTGCAATGTGTGTTCAGGAATCGGTCGTCCATCCCGATAGGTGTAGAGTAATCGAAGATTTACAGCTACTCGCTCGTCGCGCCGAACTTCGGCACCATACAGTACCGGTCTGAGTAGCTCAGATTCGATGAGTGCCTCCTCACCAAGACCATTCTCTACAAGCGACAGGCCATCGCCGCTGATCTTACTAACTTGAACGATGAACAAATCGTTAGCCCCTGTCTTGATGCCCTGATAAACGCCCGCGATGTCACCGATCTTTGTGGCGTCCTCAAGCGCTATGCGTAGAAGCTCGTCCTGTTCAGACAGTAGCGACCACATGCCCGTCTTCGGTTGTTTTGCCAAATAACTGCTCACAACACCGTCAACGGATTTTTGCGAAACGTCGGCATCGAGGAGCAGAGCCCCCAGAAAGTTCGACTCTAATGACTCTACCTCGATGACGGTCACACTCTTCGAGATATCCGATGGCTCCTCGGTGCGACGTCGTCCGATTAAGCAAGCAATGTAAGCGCTCACGTGACGAAAGGGACGGAGGGAGCCGAAGTCGACTATAGAAAGAAGCGAGGCGTCTCCGGTGACGATGTCTCGAACAGTACGTGCGGTTGGGCTGCTCAATACACGGTTCGGTAGGACTAGGCCGAAGTACCCGCCAGGCGTGAGAATGCGAATCGCCTGCTCGAGAAACAGGTGTGACAGATCAAACCGCCCAGTGGCCGAGCGGAAGCGTACAGAAAGGTTTTCCTTCTCGCCAATCAATCCTGTCTTCACGAAAGGTGGATTTCCAAGAACGATGTCATATTCTTGGTCAAGATTGCCCCACGTCAAGCTGTCTAGGCCGTTACCTTCGATCACGGAGTCTGAGAGGTTCGGTAGCGGCAGGCTGTTCGGCTCCTCCACCAGCCGGTGCCACAAGCGTAGCCGCGCGATTGATACCGCTTTTTTGTCGAAGTCGACTCCGACGACACAGCACTCCTCCACAATTCGCTGGGCCCACTGTTGGGTGTCGTCATGTTGTTCGAGCCAGTAAAGCATCCGATCTACAGCGGCGACCAGGAATGACCCGGACCCGCAGGCAAAGTCGATCACTCGAGGGATCGAGCCGGCATTTGCCGGATCCTTGAAGTATAGGTCGATGCATCTTGTTGAAAGGTAGCCATGCATGAACGGTGGCGTATAGTACGCGCCAGACTGTCTTCGTACGCTGACGCGTTCGACTTCGTGTTCCTTTTGCTCGAACAATTCGAACTGTGATGACTTCGGTCGTGGTTTGAGTACCGTGGAGAGGTACTTCTCGTAGGCGGTCCCGAGAACATCTGAGTCGATCCATGAAAAATCGTATCGGACATTGCCACCTGGAAGTGGTTCTCTCGGCTGATAGAGATCCAATATGACCCCCGCAAGTACATGTTTGGGAACGTCCTTTCCGTAATTAGTATGAAACAAATCACTACCAACGCGAGCTCGAGCCTGCTGAAATAGTCGATTCCATGCGCTGACATTGATGTCATCGGAATTCCGAACAACACTTTCCAGTGTTGGTAAGCTGGGATCTAGTTTTCGATCTTCGACAGCCCTCAGTACGAATAGCTGAGAGTAGATCGTTTGAAGCTTCTCATCAACATCCTTGGTCTTGGCTGTGTATCTCATCGCTTCGTCACGCCATTGATCGAGCCTTTCCACCAGTCTGTCGTCGATTGGCTGGAGAATCCCAGTGACTGTCGTTACTCCCTTTGCAATCGGTTCGATCCGTTCTTCGATGAGCCCGTATGGCCCAAGTGCCTGGACGATGCTGTTCCTGCTCTCGCATTCATCCCACAGGACTCGGGGAAGTGTAAGCCACTTACCATTCGATAATCGGTGGGAGTTGAAGACTGACAAACCGTCGCTATCAGCGAGGACTCCCCAGCTGGTTCCAGCGTGATATCCATAGAGAGCGGCATACTCGAGTGGATCGACACCGTTGCGTTCCACTACGGTCGCAAAAGTCATCGCTGGTTGACCGGACATCGTCGTGCGAACCACATCGAGTATCGCGCTGTCGCGACTGATCACGCGATGTTTTATGGCATCTGCACTCCAACCAAAGCCCTTTGCTAACTCAAGGCTACTAGTCGCATGTGATTGATCGATCATACTTGATCTGTCCCTTGGACAATTGCGGTGTCGGAGCCCGCAGCCGAATCGGTCGGCGAGCGGCTAATTTGTCTCATTCTTTCTACTGCCCTAGCCGCGCGAAGTTATCTGTCATTCGCTACATTATCGCACGTAAAAGGTACGACAGTGTTTCTAACAAGTGTCCGAAAGGCATCAGCGGTTTGTTTGTTGACATGAAGAAGTTTGCACCTAATGAATTCGGGAGCTACAGCAGGCGAGTGAAATAGTGAAGTGAGAACTGCTCGTTGCTCCATTCTTGATCGCCAGCGCAAAGCATTGCGCTTGATGCGTTCATGCTTCCGAAAGGTAACGCCGACATAAGCGTACTCATGAAAGTCTGATCTAAAATTGACGCTTGCCCAGACAGTTTCGCGACGAGGGCCGATTAGGGCCTTGAAAACGAAAGTACGCCAACGTCTGGTATGAGAACAGAGCAGTCAGTTGCTAAGCACTACGATTCGAGTCTGACTGTAAGCCTTGAAGCGCCACCAAAAAAACCGTCATTTCTATAGGCATCAATCATTTCAAAAAATGGACAAAGTCTCCATGGGATGTCCATTTATTATCCAGTTTAGATGGACATGCTTCGAAGCAACGAAGTCTATTTAATAGGCTTTTTCATTGTCCATTTTATGGGCTCTGATCGGTACAGAGTGTTGGATCATTTGGTTATAGGGCAGGGGGTGCAGACGTCGTTGGCGGAGCGGGGCTTGATGTAGGGGTAAATTCAATTAGCCAGATTCAGATTCTGAAATAAGTTACCTGCGTCTGGGAGAACTCTAAATCGCCGCTTCCTGCATTTAAGCGAGCGGCCTTACTCTCGGTTGACGTGACTTAAAAAGAGAGATATACGAGCGTCACTAGTGCCTTGAAAAAAATCATCAACAGCAA
>CALKLP010000109.1 GCA_937991965.1 uncultured Verrucomicrobiales bacterium | reverse complement strand
GGTAGAGTTGCGCCGGGTTGGGTAAGGTTTGTTGCGTGGGTACAGAACCTTTGGGGGGTTGTGGGTTGTGTGAGTAGTGGGTTGGGTTGGGTAGTGTTGAGTTCGGTTGGTTTGGTTGGTTTGGGGCAGGGTTGTTGTGTAGGGTTGGTCGGGTTGAGTGGGTGCGGCCTTTGGGGCCGCATGGGGGTTAGTTTGGGTTGGGTAGGTCGGGTTGTTCGGTGTTGGGTAGGGTTGGACCGCCGTGTAGGATTGGGTAGGGTTGGGTACGGTAGGGTTAGGTTGGCGCGCGGCCCTAGGGGCTGTTGGCCGCGCTCGATCGGTCTTTGTAGCTACTACATACGTACGTTTTAGGGTGAAGCTCCAACGTAGCAGGGCATCAACGCTTTGAAAAGCACCCCAGATGGCACGCTTTCGGTCCTTGATTGCGACGAAGCGAGATCAGCCAGTGTAGCCGCCTGAAGAAATTTCAACCCAGAGGTATGATAGTCTATGCCCGACAAAGATGTGGTTTTATCTGTTGATACCTACTTGTATCCGACCACGAGCTGCAGCGAGCAGATGCTGCCCGACCGGCGGCTCCAAAAGTGATGCAGGCTGGACTACAGTACATACACACGCATACGCATACATAGCACAAGACTCACGTGTCGAAAGCAGCAATCGTGTGGAGAGGTGTTTCACGGCCGACTCCTGCTGGATCAGCGTCGAAGATATGGAAGGCAGTGGAAGGTGCGGTGGGAAGAAACAGATTCCTCTTTTTTCTTTTCTCACCCCGCCCGATGACGCGCCATCAGCTTCAACCGCAGCGAACCAGCGGAACGCCGGTTCGGGATTAATTTATGAAAAGCGGCGAGATTTCCCCGCTTCACCGCCTTTTGGGGGGGATTGCGGCATTTTTCTTTCAAAAGACATGCATGCACGGTTGATAGTCAGGTGCTTGCGAGTGATTGCGAAGCGAGCACAACGTGGCTGTAGCCTGAAATCCCGTGCGGCGTTAGAACGAGGAACACTTTATCGAGTCTAGGCTAGACTATCTAGTCTAGTCTATGTCTGTAGTCTACACTACTAGTCGATGTCACTGTTGGAAAATACCATACAATAGACTAGATCAATTCGCCAAAGGAAGACCTCATTAGAGACCGCATGACTCTAAATCACAGTTATCCTTACATTACCGTGTTTTTTCCGGCCCGGGTCAGTTGGCCGGGTACAAAAATATAAACTATCAGTAGTGTGATATACGCATCTATGTAGACAGACTATACCTCCCCTGAACAACTCTGCCAGCAGGGCAAACAGCCACGGGGACAGAACCATCCATACTTACTTCTGTGCACGCACTTCATAGATCAATAACACCACTGTACAATAGATAGACTAGTCTATTTGTTGTACGAAACATATGTATGTGTTGATTTTGGTCGTCGTTCATGATCTTCAGGTTCTTATCAATCAGTAGAAAGGTAGAGTAGGACAGTTTAAAGGCTTGTAGCGAGGGGTGGGTGTGGTATCAAAATACCATAGAAGAAGTGTGCAATTGCAAAAGTGCGAAAAAATTGCTGTTCCTTCCGGGATCCATCAAATGTGTGGAAGACCATCACTTCTGTTGCGTGCCACGAACAGCGGGCCGAGATCTTGACAGACAAGGTCCAGGCGAGGGTGTGACGAACATGACAAGCGTACAGCAGGAAGGAGTAGTGTATAAAGCTAGTAGCCACATGCACGAACCCGACTGACCTGATGAGTCGGAAAGCTGCCGAACAGCTGATGAGACGATGGGAAATTGGGCAGGATCACCGAGATCTTCTCGCCACGCAACTGCTTCCCCACACCTCAAACCTTATCGGAGAATCACTATTAGCACAACAACACCTCGTGGATCCGAAATGCTGGTCTGTCCTCACAGGAGGTGCTAGGGTCACCTAAGCTAAATGGCGAAAACTCTTTCCTCTGCTCATTACTCCCCACAGCTGGGAATAAGACATCCTTTTTTACTCCCCCTGAGCCCCTCTTTTTGTGTTTGTTAGTACTAACCTGTCGGTGCGGTGATGTTAACAAGGAGTTGATGTCAGTTCATACGTTTTTATAGCCAACCATATGAATGTATGTATGGTTGTATGCAAGGGACACATTTTTCCTTTCATGTCCCCCCTTTGGTGGTGGCGGCTAATTATGTGTATGCAATGTAGCTTTCTGCCCATACACAAGTAAACCATGACATAGGATATGTCACGTTACCTATACCTTTTTAGGTTATCTAGACTAATGCTGTTCGCGTGCGGGTGCTTTTGTCGTCAGAGGCCGGAGAAGATGATTTTGAGTAACTGAATTAACACGAACTGGCAGGCTGAAGCAGCCCACCGGGGGATCCGTGGATCGCACATCCACTTGATGCACGTACCCTCAAACCACAATACGTAACCCCTACGATCAGATCTCTACCATATCCGCACTGTGTATCCTACCGAACAGCCCCCTTTCGGTGCTAGATATTGCAGAGATTAATCGTAGCGATTCCCATCCGAGAAGTACTAGAATACTCAAGCCAAATCCGAAATCTGCCAACAAATCTCCCAAGACAAAGCCTAATAACAATCCTTCATCCGAGATCCATTAAAACAAATATCCGGTCCAATATTCCACCAAATAATATGCAACATAAAGACAAATCACCTCCTCGAGAAATATTCTCCGCCGGTAAATTCAACACATTCACCATTCAAAACGAACTAGTCCTCAAGCTGCCGAAATTCAATTATCACTCTTGGAAAATGCCAGCATAAAATCAACAGCCCTATAGAATGGGGTCAACTCT
>CALKLP010000108.1 GCA_937991965.1 uncultured Verrucomicrobiales bacterium | reverse complement strand
GCTCCACACCGGCTGTTTCGCTAACGCCATCGGCGCGGAACAAGACGCAGAAGTTGCACGCCTCGCAGAAGCCTCGGAGCTAGGGCACTCCCTCGGGCTCCAAGTCAACGCCGGGCACGGAATCAACTACGACAACATCACGAAGCTCTACGATGTCCCTCACCTGGTCGAACTCAACATCGGCCACGCCATCATCGCCCGCTCCGTGAGCGTGGGGATGCAAACCGCAGTCGCCGAGATGCGCGCCCTGCTCAACAACTACCCTGCATGAGCCTTTACGGAATAGGAATCGACGTCGTAGAGGTCGACCGCATTAAGTCCTCCCTCTCCGAGTTTGGGGAGCAATTTCTCGACCGCATCTTTACCGAAGAGGAGCAGGCCTACTGTGAGCGCCAGAAGAATAAGGAACTCAGCTATGCCGCCCGCTTTGCCGCCAAGGAAGCCATTGCGAAAGCCTTCGGCACCGGCATCGGGAAATCCGTCGGATGGCGCGAACTGGAAGTCCTCCGCATGGACAGTGGCGAGCCAAAAATCCTCCTCCACGGAAAAGCCGCCGAACTCGCCCAGTCGCTCCACGTCAGCGAGGTAAAAATCTCCCTCACCCACGCCAAGCATTACGCAGCAGCCAATGCAGTTATCCTTGTCGAAAAGTAAAGGGGAGCACACGCACACCTGCGTGTATTCCTTGGCATCCCTGCCAAAGAAATTTTAAAATAATGCGAGCATAGCGAGCCTATGTTATGATACGCTATTCATACCTGATGCAACACAATGAAAGTCAAGCAGGATGCCTAACTTAGCACGCTAGAAGCGTGAGCTACCCAAACGTAAATGATGCGCGCCTTTTGTATATTTTTCCTAATTACTTTGCTCCCCCTACGAGCTGAAAAAAATGACGCGCACCTCTCCCTAAAGCTAGAAGTCGAGCGTGCCATCAAGCTTGGGAACAACTACCTGCTCCGAAACGCGAATCCAAACGGAAGCTGGAGTGATGAGGAGCACCCTGCCCTCACAGCCCTCGCTCTCACCGCGCTCCAGCGTTCTCCTAAACCACTTACCTCGGAACAAAAAGACATCGTCGCTAGAGGATACCGTTGGCTCATCTCGAATCAGAAAGAAGACGGGGGCATCTACACCGAGGGTCTCGCCACCTATAACACCGCTACCTCCATCATGGCACTGCTCGCTTCTGAGAATGCCGATTATTACTCCGCCATTCTACGCGCCCGTGCCTTCCTTATTGGGCAGCAAACGGATTGGGGAAAGGCGGGAGAGAGTGATAACCGTTTCGATGGCGGGATCGGATACGGCGGCACCTATGAGCACTCTGACATGTCTAACACGCATCTCGCGCTGGAAGCCATCTACCACACGAAGCGCCTAGCCCTCGACACTAGTGATAAACAACCCACACTCGATTGGGACTCCGCGCTCCAATTCATTTCACGCTGCCAAAACCTAACGATTACAAACGATCAAGAATGGGCCAGCGATGATGCAGAGGAAAAGGGAGGCTTCGTTTACTTTCCTGGAGATTCTAAGGCAGGTGAAAAACCTCTGAAAGATAATACCACTGCTCTCCGCTCCTACGGCTCTATGTCGTATGCGGGACTGCTCTCGCTCATCTTTGCTGATTTGGGCGAAAACGACCCACGTGTCAACTCGGTCCTAGAGTGGCTCGCAGAGAACTTTTCGGTCGAAGAAAACCCCGGCATGAAGCACCAAGGTCTCTACTACTACTACCAAGCGATGGCCAAAGCCCTCGCCGCCTCCGGTCAACACCAGCTCATCACCAATGAGGGCAAAACAATTGATTGGCGCACGCAACTCGGAGCGCAATTGGTGTCTGTGCAGAAACCCGACGGATCATGGATCAATGAAACCTCTCGCTGGTGGGAAAACGACCCGATTTTGGTTACTTGCTATGCGGTCTTAGCCTTAGAACAGCTGCACGCGACAATGTGACGAAAATTCTTTAACTATCGACATAAGCTAGGTGAAATGATTCTATAGAAGGCCACCAACCTTGTATGAAAAAAGCACTCAATTACTTAGCCCTAGGAATCATTCTAATTGCCTTATCTGCATGTACAGGAAGCGGAGGAAGCTCTATTATGCCTTCGAGCTCCGCTCCAATATCGACTGCTTCTACTTCCTCTGGGGGAGGCCTAACTAAAGCCTTCGAAGCAGAGATTTTCGAGAAAATCAACAGTATCCGAACCAGCAATGGTAAGTCCGCGCTGATCCTCGATACCGCGATTTCAGACATTGCGCTTCCACATGGTCTATACATGGCACGCAAAAGCGTAATTTCTCATGACAAATCCGCAGGCAGGTTTAATGAAATACTGGGTTTAGAGTATACCTCCTGTGCTGAAAACGTAGCCTATGTTAAAGGATATGCAGACTCTCTGGTTACAAATACATTGGTGAGTAATTGGAAAGCATCGAAAGGACACTTCAAGAACATCATTGGAGACTTCACCCATACCGGGGTTAATATATTCATTGATCCAGCTACAAACAGAGTTTATGCGACGCAGCTCTTCGCAAAAAAGTCTAACTAAACCTCAGCTTTAGGGGTTCTAGAAAAATCTACACTGCAAATTGACATCTGGGCAAATCACTCATTATGCTCATAGAATGCCAACTACCTTAAATGCTAGCGAAGCACTGACTGAGCTTCAGGAAGGAAACGCCCGATACGTAAAGGGAGAAAACACGACCTTTGACAACGCAACTCTCCGGACAGCAACCACTGGTGGTCAATCCCCAAAAGCTTACGTCCTCTCATGCATCGATTCCCGTGTACCGGTCGAGCTCGTTTTTGATCAAGCAATCGGAGACATTTTCGTGGGTCGTGTTGCAGGTAATGTCATCAACGCGGATCAGCTTGGTTCTATCGAATACGCCGTTTGCGCGCTCGACGTGCCATTACTCATCATTATGGGTCACGAAAGCTGTGGCGCAGTAAAAGGAGCGTGCGATGGCGTAAAACTAGGCAACCTAACAAGCCTCCTAGAGAAAATTCAGCCCGCTGTGGAGTCTATTGAACACAACACCCCTGCCACACCAGAACAACTCACCGAGATCATCAAAGCCAACGTCGCCAACATGATCGAATCCGTTCGCGCCCAAAGCCCAGACCTCAAGGCGAAAGAGGATGCAGGAGCTCTTAAAATCGTCGGCGCATACTATGAGCTAAGCTCTGGGAAGGTGCAGATACTTTAATCAATCCAACTCCGAAGCCTGCGGAAGAGCCTTAGTGACTTTCACCCCCTTATCTTCGAACTCTTTCACGAGTCCTAGTAAGCTTCCCCTCCCCGAAAGCGTTTTTTGCGCTTCGGAATAGGAGTTTTGCACGGTCGCTAGTTGAGCTCCCACGCGCTCGAACTTATCGAGAAAGGTGACGAGCTTTTTGTGTACCTTCTCCGCAGAATAAGCGAGATCTGCAGTGCTCTTATTCTGCGTCTCAATTCGCCAGAGACTACTCACCGTTCTGAGGATGGGTAAGAGAGTATTCGGAGTAACCACCGCAATTTTCTTATCGTAAGCGAAGTCAAAGAGGCTCGCATCCTCCTCAAAAGCCGCTAGATATGCCGGTTCGTTTGGCATAAACATGAAGACAAAGTCTGGGGTATTGAGAAGCTGCAGGGAGTCGTAGGACTTCTCCGCTAAGTTCTTGATATGATTACGCACATTAGTGGTATGCTGCTTCAGGTGCGCTACTGCTTCTTCCTCCGAGGTCGCGTTTACACTATCGACATAAGCGTTTAACGAAACCTTACTGTCCACAATCAGGCATTTGTCCTCAGGGAGGTCAATAATGAAGTCTGGGCGCTGGTTCGCTCCATCCTCAGTCTTATAATTTGCCTCACGTCGGAAGCAGTTCTGATCTAAACCCGCGTTTTCTAGAAGACGTTCCAGCTGCACTTCTCCCCAGTTACCCATCGTCTTCTTATCATTGCGCAATGCAGACGTTAGGTTCTCGGCTCGCTCACTGAGCTGAGTGTTCATGTTCTTCAGATTTTTTAGCTCGTTTTCCAGATTCCCCTGCCCCTTCGTTTGCTCTGTATGCACCTCGTCCACACGCTTACGAAACGATCCTAGCACTTCTTTGAGTGGATTAATAACGGCGTCTAGCCCCTTAGCACTGCTCGTATCAAACTCCTGTTGACGCTCCTTTAAGATTCCCGCGGAAAGCACCTTGAATTCATCTTTGAGTGCCTTCGTCTGCACATTGAAGTCTTCTTTCAAGCGCCGGAGGTAGTTCCGCTCCGTCTCGAGATGATTCTGCTCGATTTGGAGAGTTTTATCCTGTTCTTCAATCTTGGCACGATACCTCTCTACTTGAGCTTGTAACGTTTCCGCCTGCACTTCTAGCTTTTCCAGAGTCTCGTTCAACAAGGAGATTTGTTCGTCTCGAGCCTCTAGTTGAGAGGTCAGTTTTTGCTGCACTACTTGTGCCGTGGAAATTTTTTCTTGGAGGATGGTCACTTCACGCTTCGTCTCTGTCAGCGAATTTTCTTTAGTCTGATTCGTCCTAACTAATTCCTCATTTTTTGCGCTAAGTAGAATTGACTCATTCTGCAAGCTCTGGGCCCTCCGCTGGGACTGTAACAGAACAACCAGGAGGCACACGACTCCCAGTAAAAGGAGAAGTGCAATCACGCCTAGCATCCAAAATGAAGTTTGATCCATCATCGCCAAAAAGAACATAAGAACACTATATTCTCAGCGAGCAAAGATTTGCAACAGGATTATGTTTTTAAAAACGTCAGAGGCTCAACTGGCTGGTCGGCTCCTCAAACCGCGACCATATGCGCAAGAATACTACGTGAGTGATGAATGGGTAAGCTGTAGTGCCCTTCATCTTCTACCCAATGCGGAATTGCTTGCGGGATCTGGGCGGCGAGGTGTTGTGCCATTTTAAAGGGAATATTCTGATCCGCGGTGCCGTGCCAAAAGTGAACTGGTTTCGTAATCTGTGTGTAGTCTAAGTCCCAACGGTTGGTGTAGGCATCGGCATCTTGGAGCAGACCTGGAGCGCCGTTAATGAGCGCTTCCCGGAAACTATAAAGCGCGAAAATATCAGCATCATTTCCTTTTAAGACGTCTTGATCCTTAATCGACAGAGTGTTCACAAACCAAGAGAGCGGGGCTTCCGAATACTTCTTAGAGGCTATCCAACGGGTCAGCGGAATCGCTTGTTTTAAAATTGCCGGTATCATAGGGCGAGCTTGGAGCAAGGCGCGGTAGGGCCAAATCATCTCGCTGCGATCCTCGATTTCTGCCAGTGGCGGAGCCCCACAGACAATCGCGGTTGATAAAATGCGTTCATTCAACGCACAGGCTGTCGCCAGCGCGTAAGGCCCCCCACCAGAGACGCCCATGAGGTGTGCAGAGGGGAGGTGCAGGACATCGAGAAACTCGTTCACTAGACTGGGCCAGTCTTGCAGCACTCGGCCCTCAATATGCTCTGACTGCCCCATGCCAGGGCGATCTGGAGCATAAACCGTGATGTTCATTTCCTTACCGAGAGCATCGATAGAATGAGCCTGCAGGCGCGAACTAGGCCACCCGTGAAAGTAGAGTAGCGGCGTGCCGTTCTCCGCGCCATATGTAGCATAACATAGGCTCCGCCCATTACTGAGCGTGACGTGTTGAGTCTGCCTCTCTATTACTGGCGTCATGGCGGAATGGTTTCCAAATTAGTCCAAGCAGACGCGCTCGAAAATCTCTACGAGCGGGAGCAACATGCCGATATAGAAATCGCCAAACTCTCCGTATTTCGCAGAAACCTCATCGAAGCGCATTTCATACACGATCGCCTTGAGATCGATCGTATCTTTCGCGAGTAAGGTCACGCCCCACTCATGCTCATCAAGCCCCGTAGAGCCTGAAATGAGCTGTAGAATACGTCCAGAATAAGTGCGCCCTGTCTTAGCGTGACCAGCCATTAGCTTTTTACGGGTAGAGAAATCGAGAGAATACCAATTATCTTCACCTGCACGACGCTTCGACATCGGGTAGAAACAGATCGCAGGCCAGTTCGGGAGCACGGGGTAAAGACGGTGCTGGAGGTAATGCTCTATGCGCTCGGAGAACTCCTTTAGTTCGGTCTCGAATTGCTCAGATCCGCGCTCTAAGCCCTTCTCACCGATCAGTGTTTCCTCCGCGTATTGCTCAGGAGTGGTCGTGTATTCGGAACGCTCCGTTTGCGACAAGTAAGAATACACTGGCTGCAGCACATCAACCCCAAGAGATAAGGTGAGACGCTTTTCAAAACCAGTAAGCACCTGCAAATCAGGCATAAGAATCATGAAACCAATATCAGCCTTTGGACTCGCGACAGCATAAGAGAGCACTTGTGCATCTTCCGTCTCATTAATTTCCTGGATTAAGCTCGTCAGCTTTGTCTTCGCCTCGATTTTCTCTTCCTTTGTGAGCATTTGCCATTGGGAGTGATCGATATCATAGAAAAGGTGCATAACGTGCCATCCTTCTCTGGGGATGAGCGCTGATGAGTTTGAAATAGTAGAATCTTGCATGAGATTGTTTAGTTTATGAGTTTTCGTGAGACAGGGACGCGGAGGATTTCTTTAAAGTCCACGCTTGAGGTGCTTCCCGATGGCCCTTCCGAGATGGTGAGGTGCCAGTATTCAGTCTGCCCAGTTAGGTAAGCATTTAGTAGGCCTTCTTCTTCTATTCCCTCTTTTGCTTTTAACGTAATGCCTTTTTCTCCCGAAAATTTCCCGTCGACAAACTCGATACTAAAGGGCTTGCCTACCATGCGATCTCGTTCATTCACGAAAAGACCCCGAAGATTTCCCGATGTGGTTTTCTTATGTAACTTGAGCTTACTTACTGGGAGGTAGTTACTTCCCTCCTTCACGAAAAACGTTTCTACATCTGCAATAACAAGGTTTTCCCCTTTCACCGGATAATCAATCGTTTTACCCTCATTACTCACCCAAGAAATTTCTTTCGCCCAAGTGAACAGAGTCGTGCCGACGACGATTAACAAAACAGCACCCACCAAAAACGATGAAGTCACGGTGATGAGCCTCGAGAGCTTGTTCGAGGATTTTGCTTCTTCCTCGGGGTTTTCACCCTCTAGGTTTGATTGCTCATTTGGCATACTCATGCGAATAACTTGATATTTGGAATATAAAAGGCTATATTCCACCAAAGCGCAAAAAAAATAACAAAAAATTGATTTGCATCCTTCTATCCCCTACCCGATTAATCCTTTAAACTACTATTATGGCCGACCTTGAAGACATCAACCCAGAGAACGTAAAAGGAAAATTCTACGTAGATTGCCAATGCATCGACTGTGATCTCTGTCGTGAAACTGCTCCTGCGAACTTCACTCGTGAAGAAGATGAAGGGTATTCCTACCTCTTTAAGCAACCTGAAACTCCAGAAGAAGTTGAGCTCTGCATTGAGGCGATGGAAGGTTGCCCAGTAGAAGCCATTGGCGACGATGGGCAGGAAGGCTAAACGCTTCTGGAAATTTAAACGGTCTCATAGTGAAGACCGTTCTTTTTTAGACTGGTGCGGGGCTCGGAAGGAGCCTTCCGTTACCGAAGGCATGACGCATGTCGAAACCTTTTTGGGCGACTTGGTCGAGGAAATTGGTCTCCGCGATGGCGTCACCCTAGAAACGCTCCAAAGCGCCTGGGCAGAACTCGTCGGGCAAAACATCGCCAACAACTCGGAGCCGGTAGAAATTTACCAAGGCACGCTAAGGATCCGCGTCAGCCAGCCCGTACTCAAGTTTGAGCTCCAACAACGCCAAGCGCAAATCCTCAAGCTCGTGCAGCAACGCCTCCCCAAGGCTAAGGTGAAACGGATTGATATCTTGATTTAAGACTCTCCGCTTACTCCTGCTCCGCAGCCTCCAGACGCATTTCCATGTCTGCTTTTTGCAGAAGCTCTGTGAACTCGGTGATTTGCCCGTCTAAGATGTTCTCCATATTATGCGAAGTGTGGTTAATCCTGTGATCGGTCACACGGCTTTGGGGGAAATTATAGGTGCGGATTTTTTCTGAACGATCGCCTGAACCAATGAGAGACTTTCGCTGGGCGGCGTGCTTTGCATCTTCCTCACGTTTTAGCTGCTCATACAGCTTCGCACGGAGAATCTGCATTCCTTTCTCTCGGTTCTGGGTTTGGGAGCGGCCATCTTCACAGCGCACTTGGAGACCCGTTGGCTTATAGGTGATTTGAACCGCAGACTCTGTCTTGTTCACGTGCTGTCCACCGGCGCCACCAGAACGACACGTCTGAATATCTAGATCATCAGGCTTAATGTCGATGTCGACTTCCTGCGCCTCTGGCATCACTGCAACCGTAACCGTAGAGGTGTGAATTCGGCCTTGAGTTTCAGTCGCTGGCACCCGTTGAACCCGGTGCACGCCCGATTCATACTTAAGATAGCGGAATACCTCGTCTCCAGAAACCTTGAGAACCACTTCCTTAAATCCTCCTACATCAGCGGCACTGGACTCTAGGTGCTCCGTCTTCCAACCTCTACGCTCTGAGTGACGCGTGTAAACCTTAAGGAGCTCGCCTGCAAATAGAGCGGCCTCATCTCCACCAGCACCGGCGCGGATCTCGATTAAGGCATCACGTTCTTCCGCAGCGTCTTTGGGAAGTAGCGCATACTGCACTTCCATGTTGAGGTTTTCGATTTCGGCCTCTAGCCCTGGGATTTCCTCCTGCGCCATTTCCGCCATTTCTGCGTCGTCCCCTTTGACCAACTCTTGGTTGTCCACGAGATTACGCTCGGCCTCCTTAAGTCGCGCCCAATTTTCAATCAAATTCTTTAAGCCCCGATGTTCTCGCATCGTTGCGGTTGCTGCCTCTTGGTTGTTGAAGAAATCTGGAGCCGAGATCAACCCTTCTACTTCTTCTAAACGCGCTTTTCTTTTTTCTACTAGAGCCGAATAATCCATTTCCCACTACCCTTACTCATGATCGAAGAGGAGGAAAAGTTTTTTATATCCCTGTGCATGAGTTTTATGAAAAGATTGATCGTTTAAAATTAGAGATGCCAGTAAAAGCGACGAGTCGTCGCTTCTACGTTCATTTACTCAAAGACAATCTTCAGCTTTTTCCTCGTTGGCTCGCTGTTCATGTCGCTGAGGAGCGTGTTGGACTCCTTAGGCGTTCCCTCAGGTTGCGCTTCTGGTGCTCCCCCTGCCAAGGCCTCACGCAAGGCGTCTTGCACCATCTCCCCACAGTGAATTTTCATCGGCGGAAGTTTCCCGAGATCGCCAGATAAGTCTTCTACTCCCATTTCTTGTGCTTCTTCGATCGATTTTCCCTTGAGCATTTCTGTCGCCATCGAGGCTACTGCTAATGCGGTTTGACATCCAAAGGCTTGGAAGGAGGCCTTATCAATGAGCTTCTTCCCATCCTTTTCCTTAAACTTCACCCACATCCGCATCATGTCGCCACAATCCGCGGCACCAACCGTGCCTACACTATCGGCATCTTCCATTTCTCCCATGTTTTGTGGATTCTGGATTGCATCCTGTGCTTTTTCTTCGAAACTCTTCATCCTTGTATTGTGCCATTGCTTCGCTAAGAAGACAGAACATTTTCATCAAACCCTAAAAAAAGTTGCGCAGAAGAGAAGACATCGTCGGAGGAAAGAAGGAACGCTACATTGGCGTGCTGATCGGCTTTTTCGTCCATTGTTACAGCAAGCTCCTACGGTTTCGCATCCATTCTGCCCCGTCGATCGACTTTGATGCCGAAACCTACATTTTCACCTTTTGGCATAATCGCACGCTCGTTGCACCCGAGCTCTTCCAGCGGATGACGAGCTCCGGCAAGCTCACCTGCCTCACCAGTCCGAGTAAAGATGGCACCATTACCGCATCCATGATGGCGATGTATGGGATCGGATCCGTGCGCGGGTCCTCCTCCCGCCGCGGTAAGCAAGCCATGATCGAGATGATCAAAACCCTCCGTAGCGGATCGAGCCTCGCGATCACCCCCGACGGCCCCCGTGGCCCCAGATATAAGATGGATCCCGGCCTGATCAAGCTGGCCGCCAAAACCCAAACGTTGGTTGTCCCCGCGCAGATAGAACACAGTGCCTACTGGGAGCTAAAAACGTGGGACAAATTCCGTATCCCAAAACCCTTCAGCACCATCACCCTAACGATGCATGAGCCGATGTTGCTACCTAAGAAACTGTCCGATGAGGAGGTTCTAGAGACAAAAGCTGAGCTGGAAGTAATCATGAATGGGCAACGCTAAAGACTGTTGGTGAACCTATGGAGATTATTCCATACTCGCACCTTTTCTCCCTATAATAATCTGCGCGCCTCTGCGAAATTTGCCTAAAGGCTATCTTGCGCTACGCTTATATTGCGGATAATACATCTCTGTCGTTGCATTTTCATACGAGCCGTTTTACAGATTTCTGCATGCGAAAGATCGATGGAAAATCAGTTGCTGCGAAGGTGCTCGAGAGAGTAGGAAAAGACGTCTCTGAACTACAAGCAAAAGGAATCACCCCTGGCCTCGCGGTGGTTCTCGTGGGAGAAGACCCGGCTTCTAAGGTTTACGTCGGATCCAAGGTGCGTAAGTGCGAAGAACTCGGCATCTATTCCCGCAAAATCTCACTCCCTGTAGAAACGACCGAGGCGGAACTCCGCGCTGTAATCGCAGAGCTCAATGCCGACTCTCAGATCAGCGGCATCCTCGTGCAATCCCCTCTCCCTGGCGATCTCCGTAAGATCGAGGACGACATCGTCGAAGACATCGACCCGCAAAAAGACGTCGATGGATTCCATCCCATCAATGTCGCCAAGCTCGTTATGGGTGACAAGACCGGCTTCGTTCCTTGCACCCCAGCCGGCTGTATCGAACTCCTCAAGAGCGAAGGCGTAGAGCTCTCCGGAAAACGCGCCGTAGTCGTAGGACGCAGCATGATCGTAGGCAAGCCTCTCGCCTCCCTCCTCTTGAACGAGAGCTGCACCGTCACCATTGCTCATTCCCGCACCGCAGACCTCGCGGCTGTATGCCGTGAAGCTGACCTCCTTCTCGTCGGCGTCGGCGTCCCTGAACTTGTTAAAAAAGACGCTGTCAAGCGCGGTGCCTACGTCATCGATGTTGGCATCAACCGAGTCGATGACCCAAGCAAGAAAAAGGGTTATCGCCTCGTCGGAGACGTCGCCTTTGATGACGCCTTTTCGGAAGCAGAAGCGATCACCCCTGTTCCCGGAGGAGTCGGCCCCATGACCATCGCCATGCTCATGCAAAACACTGTGAAAGCAGCGAAGCTGCAGAATGGTTAGGGGTTAAACCTATGGCCCGAAGTGCAATCACTCGTTAGCCCCACCTGCAAGGGTTGGGCTAACGAGTTTCACACCTTCGGTGCTACTTTTCTACGTGGCTCTAATCTGGAGGTTTGAGGCAGAACTCAACCCAGCAATGAATCATCACTCTGTGTCCCTGTTCCCTCTGTGCGATGCTTATTGTATGAGATCGTGGGGAATCGATTCGGTGACCAAGTCATTGCAAGAGCCTCTGCTTTACAAGGACGATGGTTTCGTTCACACAGAAGCTTTAAGCTATGACTCTCCCTATTTACCAGCATCAGGAGGCGATTCTATCCGCGCTCTCGACGGAGCAACGCGTGCTCCTCAACGCCCCAACCGGCTCAGGGAAATCGACGGGAATTCCTCCCATTCTCTATGAGGCAGATGCGATCGAAGGGCAAATTATCGTGGTGCAGCCTCGGCGTTTAGCGGCGCGGCTTTTGGCGCAGCGGGTCGCGCAGACTCTAGGGAAAACCCTCGGGCATGAGGTCGGTTACGCGGTGCGGTTCGAGGCCAAGTTTACTGCGAAGACGAAGATCCTCTTTCTCACCGATGGAGTCCTCCTCCGGCAAATGGCGGAGAATCCGAGTTTACAGGGAATCGGGCTCATCATTTTTGACGAGTTTCATGAGCGCCGGATCGCCTCTGATGTCGCGCTGGGCTATTGCACGGATCTCCAGGGCGAGAAACGTCCGGACCTGAAGCTCCTCGTCATGTCCGCCACCTTGGCGGAGGACTCGCTCGAGACCTACCTCGCCCCCTGTGCTAAGATCAATGCCGAGGGACGCGCCTACCCTGTCGAGGTCGCGCACTGTGCTCCGCGAGCCAAGCCTCACCCACGCACGGGACGCCCAGAAATGTCACCCGTGTGGGAGCAGGTAAAATCCCTTTCGCGAGATCTGGTCACGAAGGAAGAGACGGGAAACTGGCTCGTCTTTATGCCCGGGATGTTTGAGATCCGGAAAACGATCGAGGCCCTCAGCGCGTGCTCTTGGCTCCGTGATTACGAGATTTTTCCGCTCTACAGCAGTCTCTCCCCGAAGCTCCAAATGGAAGCGCTCGATTGCCCGAAACCAAAAATCATCGTTGCCACCAACGTCGCCGAAACCTCGCTCACCATCAATGGCGTGCGCACCGTGATCGATACCGGAATCGCACGGGAATCACGCTACGACCCAACCCGTGACATGGACTCTCTGCTGGTGCGGAAAATCTCGCAAGCCTCCGCCACGCAGCGAACAGGGCGGGCCGGGCGCACCGCTCCAGGGATCTGCTACCGTCTCTGGTCGGAGCCTGATCACCAAAAGCGCGAACCCTTCCAGCTCCCAGAGGCGCTCCGTCTCGATCTCGCGCCGACCCTTTTGTTCCTCGCCGATCTGGGATACACTGCGGACACCTTTCCGTGGCTTGAGGCTCCCCCTGCGGAGTCCATCACCCGCGCGCGCAATCTCCTGCAGGCGCTGGGGGCAATTGATGCTCATGATGAACTCACGCCCAAAGGAAAGGAGCTCTCCGCCCTTCCGCTCCCTCCTCGCCTCGCGCGGTTGGTGCAAGCCGGTGCGGAGCAAGACTGCTTACCAGAGACCATCTTTGTGGCCGCCCTGTTGCAGGGCGAACCCTTTGTGAAACGCACCAGCGGACTCCAGAACCCAAACGCCCATCGCGCCAGACGAAGCCAGAACTCGATCGCAGACTTCGAGGAACGCCACGATCCCTCCTCTTTTGCCGGACTTTATGCGGCCTATGCTTACGTGAAGGTGAACAACTTCTCCCCTCAGGCTGCGAAACCCTTTGGCCTGAGCCTCCGCGCCTTACGCGAACTGCACAGCTCCATACAGCAGCTAGAATCTATCCTGGGGAAACTCGCAGACGCCCCGCGCCTCCGTGCTGAGCCTGACTTTCATTCCCGCGCCCCACAGCTTGCCCATGTCGTCGCCCTTACCTTTCCCGACCGCCTCTGTATAAGATTGGGGTCAGGCACTTTATCATCTCGTCTCATCGGGAACCGCAAGGGCAAACTAGAAGATTCCACCCCTGCACGACAGGGCACTCTCTTTTACGCCACCCAAATTCAGGAGATCGAAGGGCGGGACGTGCTGACGCATCTCTCCGGCCTCGTGCAGATCGAGCCCGAGCAGCTCGCGGAATGGTTTCCCGACCGCCTGCAGAGCCACACCCAAGTCTCGCTAGATGACGTCACCAACAAGTTCGTCAACCAAGAGGTCACGACCTACCGCTATGGTGGACAAGCGCTCGAGGTCGCGAGCACGATCTCTCCAGACGCGCCTGACGCTGACCAAGTGGCCGCCTTACTCGCACAACTCATTACCGAGGGCAAGGCCGACCTCCCCAAGTGGGATTTCAAGGTAGAACAATGGATCGCGCGCCTCAATCAACTCGCCGAGTGGATGCCCGAGCTTGAGCTACCACCCATCACTCCTGCGGACCGCGCCCACCTGATCCAAGAAATGTGCACCGGCACCACGCGGCTAAAAGAGCTAAAACAACTCGATCCCTGGGCCACGCTCAACGACTGGCTCAGCCCCATGCAGGCGCAATCGCTCGCGAGTTACGCCCCCACCGAGATCGTGCTCAGCAACGGCACGAAAGCAAAAATCACCTACGCCGAGGGCGAACCACCAACGATCTCGGTAAAGCTCCAGCGCCTTTACGATGTCGCAACCACTCCCACGCTTTGCAATGGCACCATCCCACTCCGCGTAGAAATCCTAGCCCCCAATCAACGGCCATGGCAAATCACCTCCGACTTGTCGAACTTTTGGGAAAACGGTTATGCCCAGATGAAGAAGGATCTCGCAGGAAGGTATCCTAAGCATGAGTGGCTGTGATAAAAAGGGGAGCGTGGGCGTCCCGCCCGCTTATAGATTACGGGTAGACTTATCCAGAAATAGCAATGAAGCCAATGAGAAAAAACTCACGCAAAGGTTCTTTTCCTCCCTTTGATTGCGGGCGGGACGCCCGCGCTCCCTTACCTTTTATCAAAACACTTTAGCCCCTTCTGGTGCCTTCTTCACTACCGACAGTCCATAATACCTCCCGTCTAAACTCGCAATCGTGCTAAATTCCTCCTCTGACAAGGATACCTCACTCACCACCTGATACAGCTTCGTCCTAGTCTTCCCCGCGGCTTCCATGCGGGAGATGATTTCTTGTCCGATGTAACAGCCTTTATCGAAGGAGAGGGCAAGGTCGTAGAGCCCTACTTCGGCGGGGAGTTTTCCGGGCGTGATTTCGCGGTTCCAGCGGGGGACGGCATGAACCGCACACCATTGAGATTCGAGCTCTTCTGAGAGCGGTTCTGCGGCGATAGATTGATCAGCGGTGAGGTCGAGCAGGGTCTCTGTCTGGAAGGTCCGGAAGCGGTTGGACTGCGTTGCATGTCCAGTAGTCGGAGCGACTTCACCATCCGTGACTACGATTTGCCAGCGGTCATCCTCGCGATGCCACTCGCAATCATCCGCGATGAGGTATTTATCGAGCCGGGCTTCCATCTCGTCACCGAGTTCGGCGGGGCAATCGAAAAGGTAGGAACTGTCAGGAAGTTGTTGAATGCAGCCTACGCCCTCGATTCCGCCTTTGGCATTCGTGACGGCAGTCCAGAGAGTTTTGGTTTGGTCGGCTGATTCGACTTTCTGGGTGATTTGGCCATTCAGATAACGGGCGGCATCTGGGCCTTCCAGGCGGAGGAATGCGCGATTTGGGAGGGTAAACATTGGTTGTATCGTTGAATTTTTATGAACCACGGAGGCACGGAGCACACGGAGATAGCTTCAATAGATCGACTCAGTCGTTGGCAAACAAGATTCTATTCAGTGGTGCATCGTTTGTGCCTCATTCATAGGGATATTATGTGAGATGAGAATCTAAAAAGGTATAATTCGCCTGGCGAAGAAAAATAGGACAGAAACTCGCTCTCTATCACCCGACACACCTTTTACATCTCTCTGCGTTCTCCGTGCCTCCGCGGTTAATATCATTCCTCAATATTTCGAAAAGCGCCCCCGTAAGT
The DNA here is from genome assembly GCA_937991965.1 of uncultured Verrucomicrobiales bacterium. GTDB lineage: Bacteria > Verrucomicrobiota > Verrucomicrobiia > Verrucomicrobiales > Akkermansiaceae > WTJZ01. Next base: position 5,162 of record CALKLP010000108.1, on the reverse strand, counting down.
CCAAGTAATGAAAACTTGATTCTCTGTGAGCAATAGTGTGAAAGGAGGTATGCCAGTAGAAGATTACATCCCGACGATTGGGCTTGAGGTGCATTGCCAGGTGAAAACCAAGACGAAAATGTTTTGTTCTTGTGAGACTTCCTTCGCGGATGATCCCAACACGCATACCTGTCCGACCTGTCTCGGATTACCGGGAGCACTACCTGTGCTAAATGCGCGCGCAATCCAAAAAACAATTTTGGCAGGGATGATGATCGAGTGCACCAATCCGCCAGTTTCTAAGTGGGATCGGAAGAATTACTTCTACCCGGACATGCCTAAAAACTATCAGACGACCCAGATGGATTTGCCGCTGTGTATGGGTGGAAATGTTCCGCTCTATGACCACGCGTATCCGAAAGATTACCAAAAGAACATCGCGAATCCGGGTAAAAAAGTGCTTCTGAACCGCATCCACCTCGAGGAGGATGTGGCCAAATCTACCCATGTCGGGAAAAACTCGCTAGTGGACTTTAACCGAGCGGGAACTCCGCTGATGGAGATCGTTTCTGAGCCTGATATCGACTCTGCAGAAGAGGCGGTGGCCTTCCTAAAATCCCTCCAACAAATCCTCATATATGGCGACATCTCAGACGCGGATATGGAAAAGGGGCAGATGCGCTGCGATGTAAACATCTCCGTGCGCCCGAAGGGCTCTGATGAACTCGGGATTCGTACCGAGCTCAAGAACATGAATTCCATTTCTGCGATTCGCCGGGCCATTAAGTTCGAGATCGAACGTCAATGCGACGAGCTTGACGAAGGGCTCCCTCAACAGCAAAATACCTCCCGCTGGGATGATGATCTCGGTGAGTCCCAAATCATGCGTACGAAGGAAGACGCCCACGATTACCGCTACTTCCCCTGTCCAGACCTGCTCCCGATCGAGACTGCAGAACATGTCGCCATCGCGGAGACTCAGATTCCCGAATTACCGCATGAGAAGGCCGCACGCTTTGTGGCTGACTTCGGGGTAACCGAGTATGACGGCACGGTGCTGGCCAGTGATAAGTTCCTTGCCGATTACTTTGAGGCCGCCGCCAAAGACAACGCCGCGCTCGGGAAGAAGATCGCGAACTGGATCATGAACACGGTCTTAGGCCAGCTGAATGAAACAGGGATCGCGATTCAAGACTGCCCGATCGCACCGCAAAACATCGCAGGGATCGCAAAGCTGGTGGAAGATAACATCTGCTCTAACAACCAGGCCAAGGAGGTCTTTGATAAGATTTGGGAAACGCCTGATGCTAACCCGGCCGCCGTTGCCAAGGAGCTTGGGTTTGAACCTGCAGACACGGGACAGCTTGATACGTGGGTGGAGGAAGTGATCGCGGGTAATCCAGACAAAGTGGCTGAGATTCAAGGCGGCAACGCCAAGCTCGTGAACTTTTTAACAGGACAAGTAATGAAGGCAGGGAAAACGGCAGGACAAAAGCCAAACCCAAAGGCCGTCACCGAACTTCTTCAGGCAAAATTAAACCTTTAAACCGCTTCAACTCATATGCCAAACGTTTTTGATCAAACCTTAGAACAGTTTTCGCAAGTGCTCACACGGAAAACTCCTGAGATTCTACAAGTGAATGTAGGGAAAATGTGCAACCTAACATGCGTGCATTGCCATGTGAATGCAGGGCCGGGGCGCAAGGAAATTATGACGCTCGAGACCGTAGATAAGATTTTGGGATGGCTGAAAACAGCAGATACAATTCATACGGTTGATTTGACGGGAGGGGCTCCTGAGATGAACCCGCACTTTAAGCACTTTGTGACCGAGGCCCGAGCAATGGGGAAAAGGGTCATAGATCGCTGTAATCTGACCATTTTAACGATTGAAGGTTATGAGGATTATGCACAATTCCTCGCAGATAATCAAGTAGAGGTTGTCGCGTCGCTCCCTTGCTATTCTGCGGAAAACGTAGAAGAACAACGTGGCGAAGGAGTATTCGATGCGAGTATCGAAGGGCTACAGATCTTAAATAAACTAGGATACGGCACAGATCCATCACTCCCTCTGCATCTTGTCTATAACCCAAATGGGGCCTTTCTCCCCGGTGACCAAGCCGAATTAGAAGCGGATTATAAGGTAGAGCTGAAGCGGGCTTTTGGAATCGTTTTTAATAACCTTTTTGCCATTACTAACATTCCTATCGCCCGCTATTCAGCCTACTTAAAGCGGAACAAACAGCTTGATGAATATATGCAGCTTCTGATCGATAACTTCAATCCCGCTTCGATCGATGGCCTCATGTGTCGCAACACGATCAACGTAGGTTGGGAGGGTGAGGTTTACGACTGCGACTTTAATCAACAGTTAAAACTCCAACTGGAAGATGCCGGAAAAGAAAGCGATGTCGTTGACCACAAGCTCAACGTCTGGGAGGTAAATATTGAGCGCTTTACGGCCTTGCCCATACAAACTGGAAAACACTGCTTCGGCTGCACTGCAGGCTCAGGCTCTAGTTGCGGAGGAACTCTTGTCGCATAAACAACAATTACCTCCGCTGAAAATTAAACATTTCGGTCAAAGGCGCGATAAAATGTTATCAAATCGAAATTAATACGTGACCTAAACGAAAAACTCCCTTACCAAGAGCGACACAACTCTTCACAAAGTTAATGGCCTCACAAAAATTTCACCCCAAGCGCAGACTATTAGTAGCGGCACTATGCTGCGCTACTTCCTCTTACGGACAAATCACGCAGGAGAGTGAGATAGCGGACAGACTTAATAATGCCTCTAGTGCCTATGAATTGCTCAAATCTGGAGACACCGCCTACGCGAGTGGAGATTTCACTCAGGCAGTTTCTGATTTTTCGCAAGCCCTAGACTCCCTGCCAGCGGGAACTAAGACACAAACCTTACGAACTGAACTGGGTGACCGTTATGCAACTGCGGCATCACAGGAGGCAAAAAGGCTCGTGAGTAAAGGTGATCTTACCAAGGCCAAAGAGCTTTTGAATGAATCTCTGATTTATGCTCCTAACAACAGCTATGCGAAAAACCAACTTGATCGCATTCATGATCCGATCGCGACTAACCCTGCGCTAACACCAGAGCATGTAACAAATGTTGATCAGGTAAGACGCCTTCTCTACAAAGCCGAGGGCGCTTACAACCTCGGGAAATTTGACGAAGCGACCGAGACATACAACAAGGTCCTTACAATCGATAAATACAATAAAGCCGCAAGACGCGGAATGGAAAAAGTCGAAGCGCGCAAGACAGATTATTACCGCTCTGCTTACGATCAGACCCGAGCGAAAATGATCAGCGAGCTCGAGAAAGAGTGGGAACTTCCCGTTCAGAATACAGAATCAGGCCTCCAAGCTGAGCTTCTGACAAATTTAACACAACAAGAGGCCCAAGAAAACACCTCGTCTGCTCAAAAATTAGAATCTATCATTATTCCACGAGTTGACTTTGTTGATATGGATATCTACGAGGCGATGGACAACCTCCGGGTCCTTTCCAAGCAGCATGATAATACAACGATAGACTCGAACCTTAAAGGGCTTCAAATCGTCGCAAAATTTGGCTCAGATGCACCTGAGTTAAATCGCCGCTTTAACCTCAACCTAAGTAATGTGCCTGTCGGAAAAGTTCTAGATAGTGTCTGTGATTTATTAGGCATACAATATAGTATAGATGGTCCAGTGATTAATTTCACCTCACACGGATCTTCAAGTGGCTCTCTTTTTGTGAAGACCTATGCTGTTCCGCCTGACTTTCTCACGCTAAAAGCTGGAACCAAACTTGAAGTCGATCCGTTTTCCTCAACTAGCCTTACTAATGAGAATTCTCTAAGCGGAAAGCGCGTGACCGCGAAAGAACTCCTCGAAAGTTATGGAATTGCATTTCCCGATGGAGCAACAGCATCTTACTTAAAGGCGACAAGCACTCTCATCGTCAAAAATACTGAGGGGGAACATCAAGTCATTTCAAGAATCCTTAATGAACTCTCCCAAAGACAGCCCTTGATGGTAGCGATAGAGGTTAAGCTTATTAGCGTTTCGCAAAATAATATTGATGAAATCGGGACAGACTTATCTATTGACGGCACGATTTTTGAGACCGTCACAAATGGGCTAATCGCAGGAGGGTCAATCGGAAACGCAAATGAATTAGGCGACCTCCTCGGTAGACCAGTAACTGCAGGCAATCGATCTGGAGACGCAGCCAGTGGCACCGATAACATCAACTCTGCGATCACTAGAACTATGGGACGGGTTGCAAATGTTTCCTCAGTTCAAGACGCAGTTCGCGGCACAACTATTAACAGCGGTGTGAATGACCTCGGTGAAAGTGCTTCATCACTCATTAGTAATACTGTAGCGCCAGGTATTTTTTCCGTTTCAGGAAGTTTAAGCCCCGCATTTTTAACGGCCATGCTTAGAGGTCTTGATCAGAAGAAAGGGACTGATTTCATACAAAAGCCGAGCTTCATCACCCAGTCTGGCCAACAAGCAAAAGTCGCTGTAGGTAGAGAATTCATCTATCCGACTGAATATGACCCGCCAGAAATGAGTGATGGGGAGGGAAATGCTCAGCCCGACCAAGACCGCGTACCTGCTAATAACGCTAATGATTCGTGGACTCTAACATGGAACAGAAATTTAAATTTGGTTGAGGCTCAAATAGGCGGCGTGACTTACAGAGATCAAGCTACCTCCATTACCCCCGGTCATCCCACCACATTTGAAACAAAAGTTCTTGGCACTGAACTAGACATTCTCCCAACAGTTAGCAGTGATGGGCAAACTATTGATATTGGAGTCAAAGCAACCCACCGTGAGCTCGAAGGCTTTATCAATTATGGATCTCCGATTCCTGGTGTGAGTATCGATGTTTTTTTAGAAAATTCATTACGTGATCAAGGCTTCACTCTACAAAATATTATTCCCCTGATCGGTAATGGCGATGGTGATTTCGACAGATTTTTCAACACCGGAAATAACCCCATACCCCCTGGGCCAGAAACAGTTTGGGGCCCCGTAAGCATCGATACAAAACTTTTCCAAGCCTCTGAAAATAAAATTGTGATGCCCGTCTTCCAAACCATCAACACTGAGACCAGTGTTACAATTTACGATGGAGCGACCTTAATTATTGGCGGGCTCATTGA
>CALKLP010000107.1 GCA_937991965.1 uncultured Verrucomicrobiales bacterium | reverse complement strand
GTTTACGACGTGGAAAACCCCATTTACATACATTCGGATCGGATTGAAATCAAGATCAAGGATAGGGACATCAATGACGCCATCTACCACATGGATAGATTTGTCAAGATTACCACACTATCCCTTTTGGTTGCGTATGTTATCTTCTCGAGTATATTCGTCGGTTGGATTGTTTTGTCGAGTAGAGAGGACTTGTTTGATTTCCTCAAGGATGTTGTCTTACTAGAGGGAGGGCTGTTTACACATCTGTCTTCTTGTATCCAGTTGGTTGTCATCTACACGGCGCTGAGAAAGTTCTTCACTAGGGCACCCAAGACCAGTTTCTTTGGAAACTAAAGTAATCAATTATCCGCGGTTTCACCGCTGAAATCGCTTTTACCACATCACCCTGCTGAAATCATCTGGTTTGAACAACTTCCATTGATAAGTTCGCCGTGAAGCGCAACTAACCACCCCCGGCAGTTTCACCCTGAATGATTCAATCTGTCACCTGGGACACATGTTTGACCACACTGGTGTATACGCATGTCATCGCGCCCAGTTGCGCATATTAAGATGGATTCAACCGGTTCCTGTGTCCCTCGGCCTCGGGTATTGTTGAGAGACCATCCTGTTGGGGTCAGCTGATTGAATTCATTGATACTGGAACCCATGAATTCCGTATAAAACTCAAGAGTCATGCGGTCGTCATTGTTATCACTTCTGCCTCCTTGTACACCCTTACCGTCGCACCTTCCAAAACTCCCGGGTTGGCACACTGGGACCAGTCACACCAACCCCTGAAAATACTGGAAATAATATATATAACTTATAAAAGAATCATGTCCAAGCTTATCGTCATCGGAGGTGCGGCCGCGGTAACACTTGTCGTAGTATTTCTTGTCTACCGTCAGTTGAGCAGGGGTAACACAAAAACACAGGCGGAGTTGAACCAGCCGGGTCTATCCCCTATCGATGCTCACAAGCTCGAGTTTGAGGAGCTCACGAGAAACTTCTTTAGACAAATGATAAATATCTTGGCAGAATTCAAGAACGCGACTAGTCAAGAACAGATGTTAGAAATCAATGGACGCGCGGAAACAATTCGCATCAATGGGAACCTGGAACTTAACAACATGTCAAAGATTATACACGAAGAGTACGGTATCGTTATGCTCCCACCCGGTCGTGAGGTGGATATCGAGACCATGTCCGTTGAAGACGTCGATGACATCGTTTTTGAATGGTCTTCAATGTGTCCTAAAGACGGGGTCATCAGGCAGTGTATTACCGAGGCAAGAAGGGCCCGGGGTGACTTTGAATAAATAATTAAGGTCTTTCTTCTTCTTCTTCCGATTCCTTCAAAAACCTCCTGATCGCCGCATAATAATTCCATATGAAGTGATCCTTGATACCTACATCCGCGTGTCTTGCACCCAGTATCATCCAGTGGATTTGCTCGAGGTTAGAAGTGTCCCTTTCGAGTACCTCTTCGTCTCGTATCTGCAAAGGTTTCCCAATGTGTTGGTAACCGAAGATGGGGACTCGGGTTATGACGTCCCTGTCGAGAACAATCCTCTCACACTCCATGGATGATTCGATCTCTTCTTTGAATTTATCATTCCCTACTCGAGGAGCCCCGAACGTCACTGCTCTACTGGTCAATCCGAGCTTCTGGATCAACTCTCTGGTGGAGTAGGCGGCAATGAGGCACTGGGCTCCTGCACTATGACCACAGAATACAACACTTTTCACTTGATCTTTGCTGTCCTCCAGCATCTCCTCCATGATCTGACTGAACCTCTTTTCGATGGACACCCACTGTGCTACAAACCCAGAGTGTAAGAAGCATCCCGATCCTAAAGGGTATTCTATCTGTGACATGTGAAAGTTCATGCGCCAGTCCGTAAGCAAGCTGTCACTCCCTCGAAAACATATAATTAGCTGACTACCCTCTACGATGAATGCGCACTGGACCCCTGTGTCCTGATTATCGATATGTCTGTGCATCTCCAGGAAGTCTGTAGTGTAAATATCTTGGCAGTGCTTGGCCAGTCGCTCGTGGATCTCCTGTAGAGGCATTGTCGATATACCTTACTTTACTTGATTCATACTCTCACACACATATAATTTTACGTCTTTTGCAACGACTGTTAGACACGGAGAGGTCCGCGCACCCTCATCGCCAGCCTCAAATCTTCCACTTTGATGGTGGAACATCCCCTGTGGAGAGCGCACAGGTTCGTGTCCTCAAAGACACCAATCATGAACATCTCAGCGGCTTCCTGAAGACAAGTGATTTCAGGTTGAAACAGTAAAATGACGCGGTGAATTAATTACATTTGAATAAAATTGGGGAATCCTAGCACTGGTTGAAAATGTTAGTGTATCTATTAGAAAAACCCATACCTGGAGAGCTTCGAGTGCTGTGGACTGGAAACGCAGATCCGACTTATAGTTGACAGCGATCTCCTTAACGAGGCGCTGGAAGGGCTGGCGCTTGATGAGGAGCTCCGTGGACTTCTGGTATTTGCGGATTTCACGAAGTGACTTGGTCCCAGGCCTCCAACGATGTTTCTTCTTGGGACCTCCTCCAGTGACGATGGAGTTGATACTCTGGGAACCCTTGGAGCTCTGACTCACTAGGTGAGACGTGGGGAATTTCCCACCACTGCAGCGTTGAGGAGTCCTCTTGCTCCTAGCCATGGCGCATGTGGTCGGTTGTGGCACATGGTCACTGGATAATTGATCGATTGTTATTTCGTAACAGTATATAAAAATTGTGAATTCAATACCCCTCGGGCACCATTGCCATTATTTTGTACTCTTGTAGTGTATCATTGTCTACAAACTCAATATAGTCACTTTCAAAAAATATCCCACCACGCATTTCATAACCTGTTGAACGGTTTATCAATACTACTTCTCTTGCGAAACCCATAGGGTTACTGTAAAAATGCTCCGAGATCGACCCGTCTTCTTCTCGGAGAAAGACAATCATGTCCTGATTTAGAATTGAACAAATATAATTTAGTTCAACACATATACACACTACATCTTTCTACAAGCCTTAATCACCTCTCCTATGTCTTTAAACTCGGGGTGATCCCTGCGAACCACCGAATCAATGTCGATATTGTTTAAATGAGCAATCGAGTCTCCCGAGAACTTTCCCTTGGTGACACCGGGGGCATTTAGGTACAATACCGCCCAGGCCCACTTGCTTCCCTGGGTACACGCCTGGAGGACAGAATCCCGGCCCTTCTTCCATTCTTCGGATCGTGTGGATGACCAGCTGAGACAGTCGAAGCATTGTTCGCCGAATTGGTCCATGTCGTTCTTTGTGCAAGGGTTGCCACACCCGGTGCACGTCTTGGAGCAAGATCTACACGAAAACTTCACCGAACCCATAGTGGAGGAGTATCGAACCATGTGACGTCTCTTGTTGAATTTCCCGCAGAAGCAGGTCTCTCGACGGTTCGCATACATGTGAGCCAGTCTATCAGAACCATCCGCCCCCATGGCTGACTCCCGTCTCTGTTGGTTCCTCTTCCTGTTTTTCTCGGTCTGTTTCCTTATTTTCATGAGAGCCTTGGCAATCTTCTTCGCCCTGAGTACTTCCCCCACCTTATTTTTAAATTCAGGGGTTCTATCCTTGTGTTCAAACATAAAGTTGTAGACGATGCGAGCCTTGCGCTTTCGAGAAAGCATCTTGAGAACCATTATGGCTCTTCGCCCCCTCAACTTTTCTGGGGATGGGGGGATGGGTTCCATCCTTTTCACCGCCTCTGTAGCCTCCTCCCTCCACTGGTTCTCTTCGAAATCACATGTGAAGCACAGGGGCGCTCTTTTCGCCCTCTTGGTAGAGTTTGGTCCATCGCACGACGGGCATCTGACAACACAAGAGTCACAGACGTACAGGTCATTGAGACCGAACCTTTCGATTGCCTCCTGGGTGAACATCCTGTGGAAGTCGTCCCCGTTAACCTTGCAATCCGTACACTTTGCCTGCTTAAGGATCTCGTTTTCTACAAACGAAAGAGCTTCTTCTATGATATGGTTCGATACCTCGCTTGATACGTCCTCGGTAATGTTAGGGGGTTCTTCCTCCTCCTCCCCTCTCTTTTCGTCAATAGATGGGACATCGGGGTCTTCTATCTCGTCCTCTTCAATAGACGGTTCGACAAGGGACTCTACTGGGATGAGTTCGGAGAGTACCTGATCGATGGATTCATCAGAAACGTCCATCGGTTCTACTTCTGAAATTTGGTCCTGGTTTTCATCGATAGAACCATTTGATGAAACCTGTTCAGGTTCTACTTCTGAAATTTGGTCCTGGTTTTCATCGATAGAACCTATCGCCTGTGCTTGTTCCCGGTGTTCATCATTGTTACCTATACAGTCTGACTTCTTCTTGTGGATAAAGTGATGAACCGTCTTGGACCCTTTTCTTACACTTAACTCCTTACTACAGACGACGCACGTGAAGGGACCGTCATCCTTGGATGACGAATGTGCGCTCAGGTATTGTCCATGCGGTCCTATAGCCAATTGGATTCCAAATTTAACCATTCTGGTTCTATCCGTTACGTTACATAATTATTATAAAAAAGAACCCTCGAGCGCGAATCTCGGTAGCATTATCAACACACAACTTTATTTTTGCCATACACATCACAAGTCATCACAGCATACAATCAAATACACCCAGAATGGAATCTCTCCAGACGCTTTCGTGCCGGTGCTACATGGAAAACTGCAAGGTCGGGACAAGAGTCCCTCACGATATACCGGGGTCTACAAGATCATGGATCGAGGCCTGGGTGGAAACACTTGGTATCGACTACGATGAGGAAGTAACGGAGTTTGTGCTAGACTGCCTCACTCACGGGACGGCGACTCGTTTAAGGGCACACTACCCATTCAGGAAGAGAGTAGATATATTGTGTGATACGATAGGTATTAATAGAGGGCCTCACAAAAGGTCAAACCTTTCGGATGTTGTGATTATGGTGGGCCAAGGGTTCACGTGGAGAAAAAAGAAGGTTACCAGGTCCAAGATCGAGGAATGGGGGTACTATAGAACCATCGAGCCCGAGGAACTGGAAGAAATCGAAGGGATGGAAGATATATAAGGAATGATTTGATTAAAGTTAGTACCTCCTGGTGACTCTCACCCTCGCCAGATCGTCCTGTGTCTCGTAGAAGTGGTTGAGATCCGCCTGCTGGTACTCGCCGTCTTCCGTCGTGTACAGGGTTTCTAAGTCTTTACTCTCGAGTGGTTTAAACTCAGGACCGTATTTGAAAACATTGTGTCTACCAGTTTTATCGCCATTTCCCAAGCTCGATTCGTGTTCACTGGGCTCCACTCTGTTTTTTCCTGTGGAATTGTCGTAGAACGGCTTATAGTATACTGCTTTCCAGGGGTAAGCACTGGAGCTTATGGCGATACCCATGACCCTGGGGTCGAAGTTAATACTGTCGCTCAGAGTGAGGTAGCTACCGTCCGGATAGACCTCCCTTCTGAAACCCTCTGGTTCGAGTTTGACATGAAGCTGCATGTGCCCGCTCACGGTATTGTACGTTTTCTGGAAAGCCTTGGACCCAGTAACGACGTGTTTGTTTCTTCTTCTGAATTCTGCTACAAGTATCTTGACGAAATCCTGCCTGATCTGGTCGGGGAGGTTCATACCGGAAGCACCGGCGGCGTCGTTACCGTTCGTTACCAGCATCTGGATGTCGTCTCGTTGGGAGATTATTTCGGCAATGGGGCCCAGACAGTTTATCTGGACATGGGCTCTACCCTCTTTGGTGTTGTGCTTGTCCTTGAACTCTTGTCGGGCGATGCCAATGACACGATCGAGGCAATGCGAAAAGTGCCTGAGAAGACCATTCACGCTCATAGAACCGGATCGGCGTGAAATACACTCGAAGCACGATTTCGTGTTGTTGTCGAATTCAGAAGTGGAGTTAGGCATCTTCATCCCCCGAGGCGTCACCCGTGTTGTCACGTGCTCTGGACCCGTCTTGGTGACAAGGGGTCTCCTCGGAACGGGTGCCTTCCCCTTGACGAACATAATTTTGTGTTTTGTTGTTATATTAAATAAACATTTTTTGTTTAATACCAACATCGTTTACCAATGAAAAAAAATATCACCCCATGGTATAGTTGAAAGAACAAACCCAAACGTGAACACCATGACGTCCTCTGGATTCTCCGCATTCACTCCTATAATGTGTCATCCTTCTTATGCTGAAGGAAAAGATACCAACTCTACCAAAGAAATGGAAGCAAAGAAGTGTACCGGGGATCAAGAATTTACCAGAGACACCGCGTATAAAAACGAATGTAACAAGACTTGTCTGACTATGCTTGGCGGTTACAAGATTTTTCTAATGTTTCCAAAGAAATCCTAGATCTCTCCTGGAGATCCTTGTATGTTCTAAACATCACGCACGCCTGCTTCAGCTTCCAAGGGTCTCTTCTAAGAGCAAACTTGACGGCCTCT
>CALKLP010000106.1 GCA_937991965.1 uncultured Verrucomicrobiales bacterium | reverse complement strand
CTTCATCGACTGGAGTCTCACCAAGTGAGATATATTGCTTCCCAGTATTCCTGGTAACAACGCCATGTCAAGATAGTACTATGATTTAGATATTGACAAATATAATAAATTAAAATAAATCGTGGATGGAACTTTCTGTGTCGATTTTATCATTTTGGTTCCAACCTATTCATGTAAAAGATTATGTGCCATGGATAAAGATCGAACCAAAAACATTTTCTTTACACGAAATATTATCAATTTACACACCACAAACTTCGTCACAATCTTCTCTCTCAAACCATGAGTTTTTCCAATAAATCAAGCGCAACTGATGTTTCCAAAGAGTGTGTCAACATCTGTTTTACAGAGAGGGAGGAGTTGATCAGGAGGTGCATGAACCATGCTCTCGATAACATGCACCGCGGATCGAGCGATGATGTCCCTTCGGATTCCACCATCTTCTCCTACGTCCCTTCGAAAGAAAGATTTGTCGACTACGCCTCCCAGATCATGAGGGTAGACACCCCTCCCAAGGATATCATGAAGGCCATGATGGTCCCCATCCTCGAAAAGTTTGCGCGTCTTTCCAAGACCAAGAAGCGCATCACCTTCGATCCTGAAGAAGAAGACGAGGTTACCGGGTGGGAGCCTCGTGATCGTTCCATCCCGGAAACAATCATAGAACCCTCGGTTGAACCCTCTCGCAGCAAGCGCCCTCGTCTTACCAGGGTCGGTGCATCCGCCTCCCCTAGAAACCCCAAGAGTACCAAGAGTACCAAGAAAAACACCAGGAATTCCAAGAGTACCAAGAGTACCAAGAAAACTACCAATAATTCCCGGGGTTCCAGGATAGCGAAGAGGACCCGTTCTTGTTTATCCCAGGCAGCCAAAGAACAAGAAGAGGAGGAAGAAGACGAAGATGAGGAAGTTCAGGATGAAGAAGACATGGTTACTGAGCCCGACGAGCACGAGTACCAGGACTGTGAGGAGGTAGAAGGAGGTCAAATCACCGAAGCCGCTGAAGTTCGCGAAGTCAGTGAAGTCAGTGAAATCAGTGAAGCCAGTGAAGCCAGTGAAAGCGATGGCAACTCCTCAGGTGCTGAAAGCATCGAAAGCACCACCGGGGGAAATGGTGATGCTTCGAATGCTTCAAATGCTTCAAATGCTGAAATCATGGTGGGGGCTTCTATTAACAACCTCCCGGTCCCTCTGAGTCGCACCGCATCGGGGAGCATGACGGTTGTTTCCAAGGATTTATTCCCCGAAGCCGAGTTCGTATTTCCGGGCATCTACATACTCCCCGATGACTCCGGATACGTTCTCTTCTGTGTGGACAACGGGCGCTACTCCAACTCTTGGGACCACAGAAACAACGTGACCACTCTTACCTGGGTTACGGCCAGCAAGGACAAGTCCAGGACTGCTCTAAAGGCCATCTCTGACTCCAGGAACGTGTTTGTTTTCCGCAAGATCTCCGGGGAGACCACTTTCCGTTACATGGGTAAGGTTTTCCGGTCTGGAAACATGGACAGGAGGGCCGGGACGGTTGAGCTCGCCGTGTGTTGATAGGTGATAAATTTTAATGTTTTCTTAGTTGTATAGCAATGGTTACCCAACCGAATTCTAGTGGCTGCTCCATTTACATTCTGAAGCTAAAGGGGTCCAAGTACTATGTCGGAAAGACGTCTAATATCGAGAAGAGAGTGAGACAGCACGCTAGAGGCGCGGGGTCCTCCTGGACTCGGAAGCACCCGTTTGAAAAATTGCTCCGCGTGTTTCACAACTGTGACTCTTACGACGAAGACAAGTACACTTTGAAACTTATGGATCGATTCGGTGTCGAAAATGTGAGAGGCGGATCGTACGTGTCGGTGGTACTACCAGAGGAAGAAATATCCAGTATAACTCGTAGAATACGAATGGCCACAGACAAGTGCCTCAAGTGTGGCTCATCTGGTCATTTTTCCTACAGGTGTAGGGTTAGGTTACCTAAAAAGGTCAAGGTGGAGTGCGAGATATGTTTTGAGAGTCACGAAACGGAAAAGTGTCCCCATCTATAAAAGGTTTAATATACACGAAATTAAATATAGTTTTAATCAGAAAGGATTATGAAATCTCTGATACCCTTTTTATCGTTACTATTCGTTAAAGCATGTGGAGGTTTTTTTGTACCAATAGCAAGATCGGTTTCAGTCACAAAGATTGCTAAATCAATCGAGCTAGCCGATTCTACTGTGGTCGTGTCGAGAAACTCTACGGGGCACCCCATCGCCTTCCATGATTTCTGTCCTCACAGGGGTGCATCTTTCGACCATGTAGCTGTAAAAGATAACACTGTTGTGTGCCCCTATCATGGTTTCGAGTTTGATATTACACAAGATGGTATTCTGACAAGTGGTTTAGGGGTGAAACCAGGGTGTTCCAGCTTGAAAATGATTGACTGCGTGGAAAGGAACGGTTTGGTATGGGCGTGTATCGACGGAGACGACGAGATAAAACCTCCTCCAGAGATACCACAAGCATCGGACCCCACGTTCCGAAAAATCAGCGGGTCGGTCGTCATCAGATGCCCCGTGGAACAGCTCGTTGAAAATATTTTAGACTCGTGTCATGTGTCACAAATTCACTCATTTGGCAACAGTATGGAACCCGAACCATTGCTGTACAAGGCGCAAAAAGTTTCTCCTACGCGTGGTGACGCCACGTTCAAGTACAATGCTGGAAAAAATTCCATGTTCGACGGTGTCCTGGACGTTTACAATTGGTACGACATTCCGTGTACGGCCGGAACGAGCGTGACCTCGGGGGACAACGTCAAGGTTGTCGAAGTTCACGCGGTTCAGTTGGCTAACGGTTACACAAAAGTCTTCTGGGGACTGTACAGGAACTGGTGGGTAAATCCGTGGATGGACGTGGTGTTTGATGTGGCCATGAAGATTACCCTTAACGAAGACAAGGAGATTTTAGAGAAATGTTCGTTCGAGCACGGCGACAAGTTCAACGGGAGGTACGACAAGCTTCAGCTTCTATACAGGAAATCACTCAAGGGTTGTAGCTCGAAAGTTTAATTTAATTGTTCGTTCTAAATCAAATTTTTAAAATGAGTGTATACTTATAAAGCTTTGTAAATTCTTGTAAAATTGATCATGCCTACACCCGAAGAAAAGACAAACGAAGATACTGTTGATACCATGGAGACCACAGACACAAGCAATGATGAGACGTCTACGAGCCCTCGCAATATCCCCACTACCCCAACGAGTGAGCAAACGGATAACTGCGCCATCTGTCGATCGACGTTGTCTGAAGGGGGTGGTCTGTCTACCACTCCGTGCAATCACACTTTCCACTTTAGATGTTTAGCCAGGTCCATGAGTAGTTCTTCGAGCACGGCGTCCCGGTGTCCCATCTGTAGGTCCGACCTGCGTCCCCCTAGCCCGGTCGATATCCTTCCCCCGATTCGTCTTACCCAGGTCAGGACGCCTCTGGGTCTGTTAAGCGCGTTGAACACGAGGCCTTCTCATGCAGACGAAGAAAGCGACCAGCCTTACCGTCGAGACCGGTACCCCATAAGGGAATCTAGGAGTGAGAGGGAGGCTCGTGGTCCGAGGGAATCTAGGAGTGCTCGTGATACTCGAGAAGATCGCGAAAACCGCGAAAACCGCGAAGATCGTGAAAACCGCGACGGATTGGAGAGCATACAGGTGGAGATTAATGTTGAAGAAATGGCGAACGACGTGGATATTCGTGCAGAAATCATCTCCGGGTTGCTCCATTCTTCCTGTCGCCGGGGAGACACTTCTGGTACCCGCGAGCTCCTGTCGGAGAACCCCGAGCTCTTGTATTCTCGTGGAGACATGGGCGATCTGTTGACCCACGAGGCCGTCCTCTCTGAGAGCGAGTCCGTCCTCATGTACATCGTGAACGACCAGGCCTTGGACGTGAACTTGCCCAACTCCGTCCGCATGTACCCTCTCCATTATGCGGTCGTGTCTGGTTCTCTCAGGATGGTAACGATCCTGGTAAACAGGGGGGCGTACATCGACTGTGCCAACGACTCCAGGATGACGCCCCTGATGCTTGCCTGTGACGCCGACGACTCCGAGATCACCCAGTTTCTTCTCGACCGAGGTGCTTCTTTCCGTACACAGGACGGGTGTGGAAACTTCCCGATCCACATCGCCGCGAGGGCCAAGTCTTACTCGTGTGTCACCAAGCTCGTGGCCTCCGGGTCGACGGTGAACCTGAAGAACCACATCCACGACACCCCTCTCCACATCTCGTGTCGTCTCGGGTACCACTCCGTTTCTCGATTGTTGCTGGAGGAGGGCGCCGACCCCGAGGCCGACAACAAGTTCGACTATTCCCCTCTGGACGAGGCTTCTTCCGGTGGAAATACTAGGATACGTCACCTTTTATCCAGATACATTACCTCCTGATTTTTGACTGTAAGGAAATGTTGATCGATGCATGTTTTCTGAGAAAAAATATATATACGTGATAATAAAAGAGTCATTACCTGAACCTGATATCATGTCTTACTATCCTCACGGTTCCGTTCCCGGCCAGGGTTACGTCCAACCCGGTGTCCAGGCCAACCCGGCTGGCTACGCCTCCCCTGTGGCAAACCCGTTTCACCAGATAATGGTGAACCACGGCGTGAGCAAGATGATTAGCGGCATTACCGGTTCGTCTTCATACTCTTCCGATTCCGACGTCGCTGTTGTGACGTACGACTCGTTCATGGACGACAAGAACTTCGCCAAGGAGACTCTTGGTATGACCGAGACCAACCTGAAGGTGTTCGGAAAGCCTCTGGGCCTCAAGTTCAAGGATTGCGGGGTCGTCATCCCTCTCCCGTCCAAGGTGTCCGTGTGCAGAGCCATCGACACCAAGATCGAGGACGTTGCCAACGGCACAGTCCTCTCCGACAAGCAAAAGAAAGACGTCCTTCGCATCATCAACACGAACTTGGCGGTAGAATTCTTCGGGACCCAGTGTAAGACGGACGATAAATTCGACCCTTCGAAGTGTAACGGTCTTCCTCCACTGGCGGACGCCAGCGGTCGTGTCGTTCCTGGTGAAATCTACGGTGTCGAGAGTTCCATCAAGAAGGCACTGGGAAAGTAAATTAAGAAGAATATCTTTTTTTGAGTTTACCTAATCATTTCATCATTTAATAAAAATTAGTTTGAATTACTATTGGACGATAAATCTTGTTTTTTTTGTAAGCTATAATTATCAAAAGACCGCGATGAACTTTGGTCTACTCCAAGCATCCGTCGACGTTTCCAACAAGAGGCTGGAAGATGCCGTTGCCCACGCACTGGGACACAGTATTTCAGGGGGTCTCACTTCCGCAACTCATGATATCGCAGAGCAATTGAAGAGTGGAGACCTGAAGAGCGACGCGTTTGGAACCAATGAGGCCAAGCAGACCGCCATCGCAAACAAGCTCAAGAGCATGGGACAAGATGTCAACAGGCTTTTGAACGATAGCAAGGTTATCTACCGTGATATCGGGGGTGGTGGTGTCAACAACTATACCGACCAAGAGATCGCGCTCCTCCAGA
>CALKLP010000105.1 GCA_937991965.1 uncultured Verrucomicrobiales bacterium | reverse complement strand
GGGTTGCAGTACCGTCTTTCAGTCTGATGACGAAGCCATACCCATGTAGCTGGTTACAAAGATTGCCGTTAGTTTTTTCAATACAGCAGTGCACCCAGTAATTTTTTTCAAACCGATAGTGACCTATCGGTTCAGCGTAGTTATCTGCTGTCAGTGGATTGTTTTTCACGAATCCATCGGTGTTTTCTATGTCTTTTTGTAGCTTGAACTTGCGAACGACAACGCGCGATTTATTGGGATTTTTTACTGTCGCAACCATAAAAACTCCTAGCTTCTTCGGTTGAATTACCCGAATTTAATCAGTGATTGTGGTGATTAATTAAAAAAATTACTACCTAGGCGCTTTTGACGGCTCAAATATCCAGACTGAGTTGATCGTTTCGTTTGAAATCGAAGCGCAGTCGACGAATCCTGCGGCCACGCTTTGTGGTTGTCAGTTCGATAATCCAGTTGTCTTTCTCGGTTAACTCTTTGATGGCCGGATCTATTATTTTTCGCCGAATATTGTTGAAATTTGCCCGCTGTTTTTCAGTTGCCCCCATGCTCTCAGCAAAGTCCTCTACCGTGTATTCAGCCCAGCCGGTTTTCTCAAATCGCATCAGCAGTTCGAGCAGTTTCCACGAGTAGATTGAACGCAGGGCCGACGCTTGTTGAAGCTGGTAACTGGTGAACTGTTTCCGTAGTCCGGTTAGGTGAGGTACTAGTTCAGGGTTCCAAGATAGTTGGATCGAGGCAACACCTTCTTCTGGGTACAACACTTTGGTTCCAATCCAGCGCATGGACACCTGCGCTGGCTCGTCGATGAAGCTCCCCTTTCGGTTGTGAGCCTCAACGTAGAAAGTGATTGAACGTTCGTAAAGCACTTTCGCGGCGTCACGAAGCTGCTCGTGGGCGGTGTGAAGTTCGAGACCGAACTGATCTGCATATTCCTTTGCATCGATCCGAGTTTTCAAAACGCCGCCATCTTGAGGTCTGCGCTTTTTCGAATCGAGCTTGGCCACAGCGATCATGATGATGCGTTTTTCAGCCAAGGTCAGGCCGTGGCAAGCTCGAGTTAGCGCATTGCTCATGGTGATCCATTTGCCATCAATGCGATCACCTATCACTTTCCCTGATATTTGGGTGATTGGTTTTAAATGCGTCATTGTTCGGGCTTTTACGCCATGAGAGGTTTGTGGCGTAGTGTATCAAATGCGCCTTCGTCCGATTAAATACGTCCGCAAAAGTTTATGGCGTAGTATATGAAATACGCCCTCCCCCGATTTAATGCGCCAATAATAATTTATGGCGCATTAAGGGCGGGAATTGGCGCATTAAACTCTCTGCGGCCCTTTGAAAATGCGGCTTTCAGCGCTCTAAAAACAAGATAAAAACTATAAAAATAGAAAAACAATTTTCTTTCCTGTGGATAACTCCCCCTGCCGAACCATTTTTT
Source organism: uncultured Verrucomicrobiales bacterium (assembly GCA_937991965.1). Taxonomy (GTDB): domain Bacteria; phylum Verrucomicrobiota; class Verrucomicrobiia; order Verrucomicrobiales; family Akkermansiaceae; genus WTJZ01. The sequence goes on along the minus strand of CALKLP010000105.1, from coordinate 1,079 downwards.
ACATCCACTCGAATGTAGGTTCCGAGTAAAGGGCACCCCTGCGGGGTTCCCCCAACGCTATGCGTCGGCACCCCCTCCGGCTACTCGGAGTCGGCAAAGCCGACAGGGGTAACGACCGACTCAAGGTCGGTCGAACTGATGGTCATCAGGAATAGGTTTTTGAACTGATGCCCTATCAAGTTCAAGTCCTCTTCTCGACACCACAACTAAACTCCAAGAATGCGGATGGGAGTTCAAGTCCCTCACATCTAAATTCAACCGAGCGTTTTGAGCAAGGAGCTCTCGTCTGCGTGCTTTACAGAATCTGGAGATACGGAACTAGGGGTTGCACAGTGATTACTCCGTAAAACGGCTCTCAAGCCTGATCACGAAGTGATTCGGGCTGAGGCTGAACGCTTTCTATTTGCTCTCAGTCGTCTAGTGTCTTCCAGTGCTTGTTACTGGATACAAATCCCAGCCATAGACTGATCATTGGACAGCTTCTTTTGAAGCGGGCCAATTCCGAGAAAAAGGGAGCGAAGCGAGTTTTTACAAAGGCGCAATATACATTGAGCTCGTTGAGCTCAATGTAACGGACCCTGATCGGGACAAAAACGGTGATCCAAAGGCCCGCAAATCCGCTCTCGCCGATAGCTGAAATTCGAAAAACTAGATCGTGCTGGTGGTGCTGCGAATCTGAAGTCGATCAGATCCCGCCGAATCCATATCGAAGATAAGGCGCGTTTAGTTGTTTCTCTATTCGAGGAGAAACACGCGGCGCCCAAGGCACGAAATCATCTGAAGAAAGCGTGCCTATGCCGAACGCGTCGTATCGAAAACGAGCAGAACCTGATCATCGTTCGGATTTGGCATGGGCGAGAAGATCGCCCCGATTGAACAACAGGGCTGAAAGGGTGCGCAAAGCGCGCCCAAAAGGCACATGAGAACGAGCTGCTTGAAGCACGTCACTGCCCAATTAGGGTAGTGACGTGCCCTGTGAGCTTGTAGCTGTGCTGTCTACAGCGGATTTTGGTGCGTGATGCGTGAGTGACGCGCTATTTTCAAGCCCTGCTTGGGATGCTAGAAGAGGCCTAAGAACC
>CALKLP010000104.1 GCA_937991965.1 uncultured Verrucomicrobiales bacterium | reverse complement strand
CCCGCCGCCGTGAATGCCCTCCCGAAGAAAGTCGATGGCAGTGTGAACTCCTGGGCGCTGGCCAACTGCGCGCTCGCCGCGAGCAAGCATTCGCTCGAAAAGCTCCGTGGCAATCTAGAGGCCTGCCTGAAGGCCGACCGCGCGCTCGTCACCACCGCCGCCGATCATCACATGGTCTTGCACCGCCTGATCATCGAGCTCACCAGCTAAAACAGCCTTGACTTTTTCGCCACGTATAACATAGTTATAACATGGTTAAAGAAATTCGAAAAATAGGAAACTCAAAGGGAGTAATTCTAGACGCTGCGATCTTAGACGCCATGAAAGTCGATGTCGGGGATCAAGTCGAAGTAACGATCCATTCTTCCGGGAGCATTACCTTGAGTCCGATATCTTCAGTTATTTCTGAGGATCAAGCGGTCTATTGTGCAGAACAGATCATTAAAGACAATGATGAACTCTTCAGACGCCTGTCATGACCCAATATAAGCACCTTACCGTAGATGCGATAATAGGCATTCATGGAGCTGTTCTGCGTGGTCATGGTGGGGGTTTAGGAATCAGAAGCCAAGAACTCTTGGAATCCGCCATAGCTGCTCCTCAAGCGACCTTCGGAGGGAAACCCATCATGACAAATGGTCTAGAAATCGCCGCTGCATATCTCTACTATTTATGCAGGAATCATCCTTTTGTCGATGGGAATAAGCGTGTTGCGCTATCAAGCTGCCTTGTGTTCCTACAAGAGAATAACCTATTTCAAGTCCATTTATTAGATGTCAACCGTTGGGAAAGACTCGTGCTCGATGTCGCTAGTTCAGAACTGGATCGCGCGCAGACGACCGCACGCTTGGCGATCTTAATGCGAGATCACGAGCAATAATTCTTTTTGTGGCCTCCATTCATTGGTAATCACCTGTATGACGATTACCCAGGAAGAGATTGTATTAGACACCCCAACGGGAGAAATGAGATGCGAGGTCTATCGCCCCGAGCGATCCGGCGCCTTTCCCACCGTTATTTTTTACTCCGAGATTTTTCAAATCACCTCCCCCATCGCACGCACCGCAGCCTTCGTGGCGGGACATGGGTATGTCGTGGTGGTCCCAGAGGTATTCCATGAACTCAACTCCACGGGAACCGTTCTCGCCTATGATGATGAGGGGAAGGATAAGGGAAATACTGATAAATTCACCAAGCCTCTTACCGACCATGACACCGATACCACGGCCATCGTCAGCTGGCTGGACCAACAGGAATTCTGCAATGGAGCGCTAGGGAGCTTTGGCGTCTGTCTAGGGGGGCACTTGGCCTTCCGCGCCACGCTGAACCCACGCGTGCAAGCCGCGAGCTGCCTCTACGCCACCGATATTCATAGCAGCACCATGCCTGCAGGTACGGCTGCGCAAACCATCGAGCGCCTCCAGGAAATCCAAGGGGAAATCATGTGCGTCTGGGGCAGGCAAGATCCGCACGTCCCGCTAGAAGGACGCAAGACGCTCTATAACGCATTCAATGAGGCTGACCTGAACTTCACCTGGCATGAGGTCAACGGACAACACGCCTTCATCCGTGACGAGGGACACCGCTACGACCCCGAGCTCGCCATGCTCTGCCAGCGACTCACGCTCGAGCTGTTCTCGCGCGCTCTGCGGTAAGTATTGCGATAGAAAGATTATCCCTGCAGGCGTTGGTGTTTATCAAAGAGCATTTTCTAATTCAAGGGAGCGTGGGCGTCTCGCCCGCTAATCGACTTTCCATAGAACTGAGATGCATTCAGAAAGATAGTCTGCACAGAAAACAATTTTCAGAATACATCTACACCTTAGGGATAAGCGGGCGGGACGCCCGCGCTCCCTTGACGATTTGAGGTGGGGTTATGCCTTTGGACGCCATCTCAATCCTCATTCAGCTTCCAAGAATACTCCGCGTAGTTTAGGGTCGGACTCCCCGATACCTTCTTATACTGCTTGATAAACCCGAGAACCGTCCCATCTGGAGATGCCTTCTTAAAGTCGACTGCAAACCACTCAAAAAGCTTGCTCACATTCAGAGCATCACCCTTTTGCTTTACCCCATGCTTTGAGTTCATAAATTTCGCGGTTTGCTCGTGTAGTTGCTCGTAGAGATTCTCCCCCGTCAATGCAGTTTTCGGGAGTGGCGGGCAACTTTCGCTCGCACAGTTAATCACAAAGTGAATCCGCGCCTCGTTAAATTTCTTACGGATCAAGCCGTGCTCCAGCTCATCTAAACTCATCGTCTTTCCAGCGACCTTAATATTCTTGCGCTTAAAGACTTCCGAGTCCGACTCCAACACCGAGGCCGTTGGATAGTGCACCAGGACAGCCTTAAGCATCCAAGCGTTGTAAGCATTCAGGTAATAGGCCAGCTTATCTGCCTCAGAGCCTGTAGGCTTCTCCTTACCAATCGCCTCCGTGATCCGGTCAATTGTCTCGGCATCATTAGCCTTCAGTTTCTTATACTTCACCCCGTCATTGGTAACGTAGCTATTAAGAATGTTTTGGTAATCAGTAAGCCAAGATTGACCAGAAGCGATAGAGAGCATCGCTAAGCCGACAAATGTAAGAAGTGTTTTCTTCATACACAGTAAGCGGAGCTAAAGGCTCTTTTTACTTTTTACTTTTCCACCTTCCTACACCTCAAGTTCTGCAAGCTCTTTCCCTCAGCCTCCCATTGGAGCTGAAAGTCTGACTTAGGGTAGAAAAAATCATCTTCCTTCCAGGGAGTCGTGGCGAACTTGGAATACGCTGCCATCCGCTCTGCCGACCAGTCGTAGTATTCCTCATGATCGGTCCGGAAGAGAAACTCGCCTTCGTCATCTAAAAGCGCATGCACGGCATCGAAGAAAGGCTCTTGCATCAGGCGGTTCTTATGGTGCTTTTCCTTTGGCCACGGGTCAGGACAAATCAGGTGGATGCGTGAGAACGCATTTTTGGGCAACAACCAACCGATAGTGTAGAGGGTTTCCAGTCGCAGAACTTTCACATTCGTGAGTTCGGCGCGATAGGCCTTCTTACAAACCTTTTTCACCCGGCCCATCAGTCTTTCTACTCCCAGAAAATTACGCTCAGGGTATTGCTGCGCTAGTTGCATTAGAAACGACCCGTCTCCGCATCCTAGGTCGATCTCCGTAGGCGCCTCGCGCTCAAAAAGATCACTCAGAGACTGCTCCGCAAAGTAATCCTGCGGGACAAATTCATTGGTATAAACCTCGCGCCCAAGCTGTTTAGTCGCGGCTTCATCGATAGGAAATGTGGTTTTCATGGCTGTATGCTTGACTGCTGATAAACATAGGCCATAGATTAACCCAACAAAAATCATAAAGAGCCGTGGATTTAAAAGATATTAGTCAACTCGTCGAACTCATGAACGAACATGGGTTATCTCACTTCCGTTTAGAGAAAAAAGATTTCGAACTAGAACTTAAAAAAGGAACCGACATGGATTCTGCTAAGGAGCTCCTCGCAGCCATGCCCTCCATGACCGCTGCCCCTGCCGCGGCACCCGCTCCAGCTCTAGCCGTCGCACCTGCAGGCGCAGCAGCTGCCGCTCCAGTCGCAACCGGTGAAGCACTCACCTCCCCTATGGTGGGAACCTTCTATGGTAAGCCAGCTCCTGATGCTGATATCTTCGTCAATGTTGGTGATACCGTGAGCGAAGGTCAAACAATCTGTATCATTGAAGCCATGAAGGTCATGAACGAGATTAAAGCGGAGAAATCAGGTAAGATTACAGAGATCTGTGTCGAAGACGGCACGCCCGTGCAGTTCGGAGACGACCTCTTCCGCATTGGTTAAGATTTTAGCACTCCCCTTACATGTTCAAGAAAGTTCTTATCGCTAACCGTGGGGAAATTGCCCTACGCATCATCCGTGCCTGTCGCGAGCTTGGCATCACCTCTGTAGCGGTCTATTCTGATGCCGATGTAGACTCCATGCACGTTCAACTCGCTGATGAGGCGGTGTGTATCGGCTCTGGTCCTAGTTCCGAGAGTTACCTCAAGATGGATCGTATCATGGCGGCCGCTGAGATCGCAGAGGCAGAAGCGATTCACCCAGGTTACGGATTCCTCTCAGAGAACGCACGTTTTGCAGAAATCTGTGAACAATCAGACGTCAAATTCATCGGGCCATCGGCAGATGTCATTCGTAAGATGGGAGACAAGAACACTGCTCGTGCCACTGCTGTAGCAGCTGGAGTTCCAGTCACCCCCGGCTCAGACGGCATCATCACTTCGATAAAGCATGGAAAGGCAGAAGCAGCCCGCATCGGCTATCCCGTCATGATCAAGGCAACCGCAGGTGGTGGTGGCCGAGGCATGCGCCCCTGTGAATGTGAGGAAGACTTTGAAACCCTTTACAACCAAGCGTCCCAAGAGGCGATTGCTTGCTTCAATAATGGAGATTGCTACTTAGAAAAACTGGTCCTAAAACCTCATCACGTTGAGTTCCAAGTCTTTGGCGATAGCCATGGAGACTTCCTCCACCTCGGAGAGCGCGACTGCTCCATGCAGCGCCGAAACCAGAAAATCATCGAGGAATGCCCCTCACCCCTACTCACAGAAGACCTTCGTAAGCGGATGGGTGACGCTTCTGTAGCACTTATCAGAGAGGCCGGTTACGAGAACGCCGGAACGATCGAATACCTCGTGGATTCAAAGGCAGAGAACTTCTACTTCATGGAGATGAATACCCGGATTCAGGTCGAGCACCCTGTCACGGAAGAGGTCATGGGCTGTGAGCTGATCAAAGAAATGATTCGCGTCGCCGCCGGCCTCCCCTTCTCAGAGCACGTCGTAAATGCAGTACCACGTGGACATTCGATCGAGTGCCGCATCAATGCGGAAGATCCATACAATAACTTTGCTCCATCTCCTGGAAAAATCGGACTCTGGTATGCACCGGGTGGAAAAGGCGTGCGTGTCGATACCCATGTTTACTCTGGTTACACCGTGCCTCCGTATTACGACTCCATGATCGCGAAGCTCATCGTAACCGCTGCTACTCGTGAACTCGCCATCAAGCGTATGGAACGTGCTCTCAAGGAATTCATGATCGAAGGCATCAAAACCACGATACCTTTCCAACTAGAAATCATGCAGCACCCTGACTTCATCAACGGAAAATACGGGATTGATTGGGTCGGTGAGTACATCAAGGAAACTCAGGGTGACGCCTAGGAAAGCGCGCAGCATCACCGCCTCACGCCCTCGGATGCGCCTTATCATACTCCATCTTAAGGCGCTCCTTCGTGACATGGGTATAGATCTGCGTCGTCGAGAGTGAGGCATGCCCCAGTAGGCTCTGCACACTGCGTAAGTCCGCGCCATTATCGAGGAGGTGCGTTGCGAAGGAGTGGCGTAATTTGTGCGGAGTAATATCAAAGGGAATCCCGGCCGCTGAAATGTATTTCTTCAGTAAATCATTGATCGCACGGGTCGTAATCTGGCGCTTAACCTTCGAGAGAAAGAGCGGTCCTTGGTGCACCTTTGCCTGATGTCGATAGTTTTGGAGAGCCTTAATCGCAGGGCCACCAATGGGCAAGAGACGCTCCTTACTCCCCTTTCCCATCACGCGTAGAGTCTCTGAGATCCAGTCCACACTTTCTACCTGCAGGCTAGCGAGCTCTGAGAGCCGA
>CALKLP010000103.1 GCA_937991965.1 uncultured Verrucomicrobiales bacterium | reverse complement strand
GTGCAGCGGGCTCCAGCCTGCTCGCCTGTTTGCCGCTTTTCCATTCCTTTGGTTCTACGGTGACGACCTTCTTCCCGTTGCTGGAGGGGCATAACATCATCACCTATCCTAGCCCGCTGGAGACCAAGCGGCTTGCGGAACTGGTAGAGGAGCACAACGTGACCTTCTTGACCTCGACTCCGACCTTCCTCCGTGGATATCTGCGCAATGCGAAGCGAGAACAACTCGCGAACCTAAAATTCGTGATCACCGCGGCCGAAAAACTCCCGCAAAACCTCGCCCAAACCTTTGAGAAACGCCTCGGGCATCTGCCGCTGGAGGGCTATGGTCTGACGGAAACTGCGCCTGCCGCCTACATCAACCTGCCTGATCCCATCGCGACCGATGAGGCTCCGCTGATCCCCACCGCTAAGGCTGGCACGGTTGGCCTCCCGCTTTCGGGCGTTGCGATCCGCATTACGGACCCCACCACCGGCGAAGAGCTTCCGCTCTCGGCCTCGGGGTGCATCTGGCTAAAAGGAGCGAACATCTTCCGAGGGTATCTCAACAAGCCCGAGCTGAGCGCCGAGGTGATCCAAGACGGTTGGTTTAACACCGGAGACATTGGCCATGTGGACCGCGAGGGGTTTCTCACGCTCGATGGAAGGCTCTCACGCTTCTCCAAAATCGCCGGCGAAATGGTGCCGCATGAAACGGTAGAAGCAGAGGTCAGTAGAATCCTAGAGCTCGACGGCGAGGAGGAACGTAAGATCGCAATCGTCGGGGTTCCGGATGAGAAAAAAGGGGAAGCGCTCGTGCTCCTCACAAGCGTGGCGGAGCATCAAACAGATACCTTCATGAATGATCTGAAACGGAAGCTGATCGAAGCCGATATCCCTGCGCTCTGGTGCCCTAAAACACTGGTCGTGGTAGAGCAGATCCCGATTCTCGCGAGTGGGAAGCTCGACCTCGCGGGATGCCGTGAGTGTGTGTAGAGTGCCACCTTCTTGACGCTTCATTTTTTTGCGCTATTATCACGCCATGAATTTACGATCTGAACAAATGATTGCGATACTCTCTAAGGGTGTCGCAATTTGTTCAACTTTGCCGTTACTAATCTTGCTACCTCTCTGTTACTTTAAGTTAGAAAAGGTAGGAGAGCAGAGTTTTCTTCCATTATCATTCACTTCTGCTGGGGCACTTATTTTATCGGTTCTTTTAGCAGTTTCTGGAGGGGCATGGTATCGATTTAACGAGTGTGGTTGGAAGAGTAAGGCTTTGTTCCTGTTGGCTTGTATTCCATTTTCGATACTTGTTTTGCTAATGGACCCGATGGGAATGGGGGATTTCAAAATACGATAGGACAGGTTATTAGGGACTAATTCCCCACAAAAACCTCACGTGGTCTAGCACCATCTGCAGGGCCGACGTATCCGCGTTGCTCCATGAGATCGACGATCCGGGCGGCGCGGGTGTAGCCGAGGCGTAAGCGACGCTGTAGGAGGGAGGTGCTGGCTTTGCCTTCTTGGATGACGACTTCTAGACATTGCTTGAGGAGTTCCTCGTCTGCGGCGTTGACGTCTTCATCTGGCGCACCATCAAGATCTCCGCCGGCGTTGATAGAATTCTGAATGGATTCCTCAAATTTTTGTTCTGCTTGGTCGGAGCAAAACTCGACAATTTGATCGACTTCTTCATCGGAGACGAAGGCGCCTTGGGAGCGTTCTAATTTCGCACTGCCGGGAGGGAGGAAGAGCATGTCTCCTTTTCCGATGAGTTTTTCCGCTCCACCTTGATCGAGGATAACGCGGCTATCGATTTTGGAAGAGACTTGGAATGAGATTCGGCTCGGGATGTTGGCCTTAATAATACCAGTGACGACGTCGGCACGTGGGGTTTGGGTGGCGACGATGAGGTGCATGCCGGCAGCTCGTGCTTTCTGCGCAATACGGGCGATGCAGAGTTCCACGTCCGCTGGGGCGGTCTGCATGAGGTCGGCAAGCTCATCAATGATAATCACGATGTAGGGGAGACGATCTGGAATTTCATCTTCGTCTTCCTCCTCTGGGAATCCTGCGAGGTCCTCGTCCACTTCCGCCTCTGGGCCGAGGTCTCCGTCTTCGAAGGCTTTCGCGATCGCATCGATCTGCTCCATGTCCACTGGCTCGTCGATTTCCTCTGGGATTTCTTCCGCTTCCTTAACCTCCGCTTCTGGCCGCTCGCGGTTGTTAAAGCTGTCAAAGTTTCGTACGCCGCACTTCGCGAAGAGCTTATAGCGTCGCTCCATCTCGTTCACACTCCATTTCAGCGCCCCTACCACCTTGGCTGGATCCGTGATAACGGGAACGACGAGGTGAGGAAGTCTAGAATACACCTGCATTTCTACGACCTTAGGATCAACCATGATGAAGCGCAGTTCCTCAGGGCTGAACTTATAGAGAATACTGCAGATGACGGTGTTGATACAGACCGATTTTCCCGCGCCTGTGGCCCCAGCAATGAGGCAGTGAGGCATGGCCGCTAGGTCGCCTATGACGGATTCCCCGTAAACATTCTTCCCGAGTGCGAGAGGGATCTTACGTTTAGAGCTACGGAAGGCGTCATCCATGAGGATTTCGCTGAAAGGCACAAGAATACGGTTGTCATTGGCGACCTCAATCCCGACGGTATCTTTCCCGGGGATCGGAGCTAAGATGTTGATGGCCTCCGCCTTGGTGACGCGGGCAAGGTCAGCTTCCAGAGCAGTAATCCGGCTGACCTTGAGTCCGATCGCGGGGTAGACCTCAAACCTCGTAATGGTTGGTCCACGGGTAATGTCTCCAGGGGTGACCTCCAGGTTAAAGGACTTGAGCGTCTCAATAATGGTGCGTTGCGTGGCGAATAATTCATCACGATTGGTGTCAGACTCAGGCTCGCTGTCATCGTAATCGAGAAGGTCAAATCCAGGTAATTCGTATCCCTCAAATCCATCAACGGTGAGGCCTTGGTAACCGCCCTCCTTTTTCTCAAACGGCTTTACCTTAAGCACTTCCTCTGCCGTGAAGCGTTTCGTGGTGCCATCAATGATCTGAGGCTCTTCTGCGCGAATAGGAGCTGAATCGACTATCGGTTCTGTGATGATAGGTTCTGGTTTGGGCTTTGGCTTTGCTTTAGGCTTTTTAACAGGTTCTAGCTCTTTATCATCGAATAATGAGGTAGGAAGCGGAGGAATACGCTCTCTGACAGCGCTTTTTGATCCGCGTTGGGAGGAGAGTGTCGCGGTTTTGTTCCCCAGTTTTGCAAAACCTGCTTTGATGAGGTCGATGAATCTGTAGATCACCTGCATGGGGTGACCTCCACAGAAGTAGCAAAGTGAAACGAAGTATCCCACGAGAAAAATAATCGTTGCTCCTACGGTGGAGAGAAGATTTTTAAAGATGAAGTCGCCCAAAAGTTGACCTACGATTCCTCCTGGGCTGGTTAAGACATTATAGCTGGCCCAGCCACTTAGTCCAACTCCTGGACAAGCCATGAATCCTGCGATACAGACGATTGCACCGGCGTATCCAATTCGCATCATGAGGGTTTCACGCCGCTTATAGACGATGCGAAGTGCACCTAATAAAATGAGTCCGACACTCAAAAAGAAAGAAGCTGCACCGAGGAGTTGAAGTTGGAGGAATCCGACCAAGGTGCCGAAGGGGCCGAACATATTATTACGAGGTAAAGTCGGTTCCACGGCGGGGGCAAAGTCCTTGAGGAATTTCATTGGTCCCATCGGTAAATCCGTTGGGGAAAAGGTGATCGCGGAACATAAGAGCAGGATTCCACCGATAAGCATAATCACTCCGCCCAAGCCCACAGGGAGTGCCGAGTTTCCATCGATATCTTGCTTTTTGTTCTTTGCCATAACAGATTCTTAATTCACCTTTATCTCAGGATTTACTTAATAATCAAGCTTTCTTAATAATATTGCATGTCAGAAGACCCAAAACGTTTACTCCTCATTTTCCTGAAAGAACCGATTGAGGGGGAAGTGAAAACTCGTCTCGCTAAATCAGTAGGAAATACCGAGGCGGTTCAAATCTATCGGGCGCTAGTGGCGACCCTCATGACTCAGTTGCAGTGGGTCAGTGATTGCCATTACCGGTTTTGTTTCGCACCCGCTGATGCGGAGGAAGCTATGCAGTTTTGGCTTTTACCTCACCTAAATCATCAGATTGAGGGAGGTTCGATTGTGCCGAGTGACGATAAAACTCCTCGTGTTGATTTCGTTCCGCAAGTCGATGGTGACTTAGGAGATCGAATGGAGAGTGCCTTCCTGCAAGGATTTCGTGAGGGGTTTTCCCAAGTTTGCGCGATCGGAGCAGATTGTCCCTTTCTGTCTGCTCGCTGGCTTGAGTCTGCATATCTCTCGGGGAAAAATACGGATGTAACCTTAGGGCCGACTCCTGATGGCGGATATTACCTGATCAGTATGAATGCCTTTTCCAGTGCGCCCTTTCGTGATGTTCCCTGGAGTCAGGATGATACGCTCTCGACTACCCTAGAGAAGCTAGCGGAGGCTAATTTAACGACCCAACTCCTGCCAGAGCTCAGTGATATTGATCACGAGAGCGACTGGTTAGCGGCGCTCGAGACTCCGCTTGGCGCGAGGTTAAAGAAAAATCTCCAGCGGGAGCAAGCTTAACTCTGCTCAGAGACTGGTCCCATGGAGGATTGGGTTGTGCTTTCGCTCTTAGGAGAAGCTGGCGTTTCCTCCTCGAGAGTAATTCCAGCCTGTGCGGCAAAGTCTGCTAGAGCCATTTCTGCAAGCGCGTCTTGTTCTGCCTCTTGCATCTTCACATCGGTTAGGTCGAGGCTGTCTTTCGCAACCCGAGCGCGGCCAGCTGCTTTTGTTCGCTCCTCTTCGACGATTTCTCCGAGGCGGTTGAGGTTGTCTCCTGAGCCTCCGATGGTGCCAACCATTCCAGAAGCCATTTCGTTCAGTTCAGCCATCGCCTTCTGCACTTTCATGTCGTCGATGCCGCGGCGGAGTTCTTCGATTTTGCCGCGAGCTGCTTCGATGCTGACGTCACGCGCATTGACCAGCTCCTTGTAACGAACTTCTGCGTCTTCGAGTTGGGTTTTGATCTCATCATGCTCTGCCTGCGCTTTCTTGAAGTCTAGGGCGGCCTTTGCAGCAGCTTCACGCTGATTTGCTTTCAGGAGGGCGGTTGTTTTGGCTTTAAGTTGGTCCTCGTCTTTATCGAGTTTCTTGGCACGGGACACGAGTCGTTCCACGAGTGCCGCATGATTCGCGAGCCCCTTGTTAAATTCGGAAATCTGCTTACGGAGATTCTCTTTTTCGACTTCGAGGAGGGCTTCTGGATTTTTCTTTTCGAGTCCGCCGATGAAGATGCTGAAGAAGCCTTTGATGAGATTTGATATTCTACTAAACATAATGGTTTGTTGCTATGTGTATGATTAAAGCGAGAATTTATTTTTCCCACAAGTGCAAAGACAACGAGTTTTTGTAATCCTAATTGACTCCAATTTTGATTCACGGCATGATTCTCGGGATGACTGTTGGTTCGCTTGTAGATTATTTAAAGACTCAATCCGAAAAGGGAGTGAGTCATGTTTACTTGAGTCAAGCGGCACGTGATGCGGTTCGCTCCGCGATCAAGGTTAACAAAGTATCGCCCAAGGCTATGGTTGCTGAAGTCCCTAAGGGGAACGAAAGACCTGCCCCCGGCCTTTCAGAGCGTAAGGGGATTGAGGTGAAGTCTCGCACAGCTCCCGTTCCTCAGGTTAAGGCTCAGGTTGTCCCGCCCAGCAGTGTAGAAATCGCTATCCCAAGCGGGGATAAAGCTTCTCAAATGAGTGCACTTAAACAGCAGGCAGAACATTGGCCACCTGCCCAAAGTCTTGGCACACTGCGTCAACGACTCGTATTTTCTTCTGGGAGTCTTGATGCGGAACTCATGATTGTTGGAGATGCCCCTGGGTTTGATGATGAGATGACGAAAGAACCGTTCGCAGGAAAGGCGGGTCACAAGCTAAATCAAATCCTAAAGGCAATGACCCTGCAACGTAGTGATCTTTACTTAACAAATCTCTGTAAATTCCGTCCGAGTAGCCCTCGTCAAACTACGAACGTGCGCAAGCCTTCCGAGCAAGAAATCGCCTCTTGTCTTCCACTGCTTAAAAAGGAGATCGAGATCGTGAAACCAAAATGCATTCTCGCCCTTGGCGCAACGGCGACCCAAGCGCTGCTCCAGCAAGAAAGTGCATCCATTGCCGCGCTTCGAGGGACTTGGCAAAGCTTTGGAGGGATTCCGGTATTACCCTCATTTCATCCTGTGTATTTGCTCCGCAATGCGAATGATGCCGTCGCGAAACGCAAGTTGTGGGAAGACATGTTAATGGTTATGGAGTTTCTGCAAATCCCGATTTCTGAAAAGCAGCGAGGATTTTTTAAATAGGCTCTCAAAGGGCGTTTTTCGCTCAAATTGTCTTTTTCACGCAACGTGTTTTTGGTGATTTATAGGAAGTTCAAAGCTTTCTGGATGTGGTTCGATTTTGTCATTTGGACAGCTCGTGGAGATTTGCAAAATCGGCGACTGTCAAGGGCTTAATTTATTTAGTATTTCCTGATTATTAAGAGTAAAACTTTTGTCGGAATTGGCTGAAATCACCTCAGTAAAATCAAGGGATTGAGAAAGATTTTAAAAATAATATTAAAAAAGACTTCGCAAACCACGGCGATCTTTCAAGTTCAGAAAAACCAATGCCAACTAACACACAAGCTGCTACTGAATAGATGAGATTACCAAGTGAAAAAGAAGGCGGCCAGTCCGCGTTGCTGAATGAAAACGAAGATCACCAAAGTGATTGGGAAAAAGTTTCGGCTTCTTTAGTGTCTCAGTTGGGAGCGGAAACGTTTGAGAGATGGTTTTGTGGAGCATCGCTCCAGGTTAAGGGCCGAGATTGTGAGCTAGTCTTAGAATCAGATACGCATTTGTTGTGGGTGGAAACGAATTTCATCCCAGAGATAGAGCTCGCGCTCTCGACTGCTTTGGGAGATGGGATGAAGCTTTCTCTCGCACATCAGACAATAGAGCCAAACAAGGTGGCTGAAACTGCAACTCAGAAGAAGGAACCCAAGAAAAAAGGCGCTGCTGAACCGCAAGATCTAAGTGTTATTATCAAAAGGGCGGGGTTGAATATTGAAAAGGGCTTTGACAACTTCGTGGTTGGGTCAAATTGCCAGTTTGCTCATGCCGCCTGTCACGCTATCAGCACCGGTCTGAGCAGAGGGTATAATCCGCTGTTTGTGCATTGTCCTCCAGGATTAGGGAAGACGCACTTAGTGCAAGCACTTGGACAAGAAATTCTTAAGAAAGACCCGAAAAAGAAAGTTTGTTACCTCACGGGGGAGAAGTTCACGAATAAGTATATTGAGGCCGTCAGAAAAGGAACTACAGATGCCTTCCGAAAGCGTTACCGCAAGGTTGATATGCTGATCTTAGATGACGTGCAGTTTCTCGTTGGAAAAGGGAAATCGCAGGAAGAGTTTTTCCACACCTTTAATACCTTACTCGAATCTCAGTGCCAAGTCGTCCTTACTAGTGATCGCCCTGCCAGTGAAATCCAAACCTTTGACGCGCGTCTAAGTAGCCGTTTTGAAGCAGGGTTGACCGTGTCGATTGCTCAGCCAGATTTTGAAACTCGGGTCGCGATTCTCCAGTCAATGCTCCGCACCATGAAGGTGAAAGTCCCCGCTGATGTGCTACACTTTATCTCAGAGAAGGTGAAATCGAATGTGCGTCGTCTCGAGGGCGCTCTCATGCGTGCCGCGACGCATTGTTCGCTTGCCCCTGATGCTCTTACGATTCCACGCTTACAAGAGATCCTTGCGGATATCTTGAGGCAAGAAAATACCCAGCGAGTCACGATTGACCGAATTCAACGAGAAGTCTCTGAGCACTTTGATCTTCGCCTCGCGGACATGACGAGCCGTAAGCGCCCCGCCAATATTGCGCGTGCACGCCAGATTGCGATGTTTCTCAGCCGTGAGATGACTCAAAACTCTCTTACGGATATTGGAGAGAACTTTGGTGGACGTGATCATGGCACCGTTATACACGCTTGTAAAAAGGTTGAATCCAACCTGAAGACGGATGACTACATAAAGGGAGAGGTCGAGTTTTTGCGGACAAAACTCACTAGGTAATTATATTGCTTGCCAATCTCAATTCTACAACCGAATGTATTTGTAAATAAGAGTCCATTATGAAGTTCAAGATAACGAAAGAAGCGCTGCAAAACGGTCTGCAAGATGTCATCCAAGTAGTAGGATCCCGCGCGGCATTGCCTATCCTTTCCAATGTTTTAATTCAAGCAAGTAAAGGGAAAATCCGCATGACAACCACCGATCTAGATGTGGGTGTGAGCAGTGAAATCGAAGCTGAAGTAGAAGTAGAAGGAAGTACCACTCTTCCTGTTAAGAAGCTTTCAAGTATCATCGGAGCTCTTCCTGCTTCGGACGTTGAGATTGCGGTCGATAGCAAAAACATAGCATCTATCATGAGTGGTCCGAGTTTCTTTAAGATCATGGGGCTTTCTGATTCTGAGTTCCCAAGTCTGCCCACTTTTGAGGATTCCAAGGAGTTCAAGATTCAACAAGCGACTCTTAAAAACGCGCTCAAGAAAACGTCTTATGCGATTTCAACCGATGAGACTCGTTATGTGCTAAACGGAATCTTCATGTCATTCCACGACCAAAAGCTGACTCTCGTTGCTACGGATGGACGTCGCTTAGGCTTGGTTGAGAACGACCTAGAATACCCAGAGGCACAAGATGGTGATATCATTATCCCAACGAAGGCGGTTTCCGAGCTTCAACGTCAACTCGGTGATTCCGATGATGTGTTGCTTCAACTCAAAGACAACCAAATTTGCTTCACGCTGGGATCGAAATACATCGTCAGTAAGCTGATCGAAGGCAGTTATCCGAACTATAAGCAAGTGATTCCGGGTCAAGCGCAAGAGCGTCTTGAAATCGATCGTACCGTTTTACTAGATACTACTAAGCGTGTTTCTCTGCTAGCTTCTGAAAAATCAAACTCCATCAAAATTGAGTTCCGTCAGGGGGAAATCTCCCTCTCCGCGAATACGCCAGATGTTGGTGAGTCTTCCGAGTCCATCCCACTTGATTATACCGGTAAGGAATTCGCGATTGCCTTTAACCCAGACTTCCTCATGGCGCCACTGCGCAATATTGATTCCCCGACGATCAACTTTGACTTCATCGATGAAATGAGTCCAGGAGTGATCAGAACAGGAAGTGACTTCCTCTACGTTCTCATGCCGATGCGTGTGACGAATTAGGACCTGGTTTTAAAAACTACTATACAAAAAAGCTTCCGAAATCATCGGAAGCTTTTTTTGTAATGAGATATACTAACGAGCAGCATTTACACGATGGAAAAGTAGTGTCCATCGGTGTGAATTCGCGGTTAAAAGACTAACCTCCAGCCATCGTAGCAGGATCGAGCGCGCTGGTGAGTTGCTCCTCGGTAATGTTGAGCTCCTCTAAGCGTTCGAGGCAGAGTTCGCGCACGGTGCGGCCAGTGGTGACACTTTCCTTAGCGATCTTCGTCGCAGGGTCATATCCGATCACGGGTGCGAGTGAGGTGACCATGGAGAGGGAATACTCGATTAGCTCATTACAACGCTCTTCGTTCGCCACAATTCCATCGACACATTTCTCGCGGAAGATCTCAGAGACGTTCGCCAGGAGGCGGATCGATTCGAGAATCGCCTTAATCATCACGGGCATGAAGACATTGAGTTCGAAATGCCCGTTCGCACCAGACCAAGTGACGGTCGACTGGTTTCCAAAAACCCGAGCGCACACCATCGTGACGGCTTCACTCATCACTGGATTGACTTTCCCAGGCATGATCGATGAGCCAGGCTGGGTAGCTGGGAGGGAGATTTCTCCAATCGCACAGCGGGGGCCAGAGCCCAGGAGGCGGATGTCATTGGCAACTTTGAAGAGCGAGGTCGCTATCGTGTTGAGTTGGCCGTGGCATTCTACCAGGGCATCTTTGGCGGCTTGGGCCTCAAAGTGGTCATGAGCCTCCACGAAATCGATTCCTGATTTCTCCGCGATAAAGGCGATTGCTTTGGCAGGGAATTCTGGATGGCAGTTCAGGCCAGAGCCTACTGCGGTGCCCCCAAGAGGAAGCTCCAGAATAGCTTTCAGAGCCTTGTTCGCGCGCACCAGGGAAAGGTCGACCTGTCTCGCAAATCCACCGAGCTCTTGTCCAAGACGCACCGGAGTGGCATCCATTAAGTGCGTGCGACCAATTTTGAGCACGCCGTGGAATTCGGTCGCCTTTGCTTGTAGGGAGTCGCGGAGTTTCTCCAGTGCAGGAAGGAGGTCGTCTGAGAGGGCCGCGCCTGTCGCAATGTGCATCGCGGTCGGGAAGGTATCGTTCGAGGATTGTGATTGGTTCACGTCATCGTTCGGGTGCACAGGCTTGTCATCCTTAGGCGCATCTAGTGCCACCCCTGCGATCAAGGCCGCGCGGTTCGCGATGACCTCGTTTGCATTCATGTTGGTCGAGGTTCCAGAACCAGTCTGATAAACATCTACCGGGAAGTGCTCGGTCAGCTTGCCTTCGTAAACCTCTTCTGCTGCTTTTTCAATCAAATTGGTTTTCTCCTTCGCGACTACGCCAAGCTCACCATTCGCGCGGGCAGCAGCCCACTTGATCAGGCCATAAGCCTTCACCATTCCTTCCTCCACAGGTTCATGAGAGACAGGGAAATTTATAACAGCACGCTGCGTAGAAGCACCGTAGAGAGCATCATCGGGAACTTGCATTTCCCCCATCGAATCTTTTTCGGTTCTAGCCATGCTCGCACCTAATCAGCACCTCGTAAAAAGTTAAAGAGTAAAGGTGAAGAAAGTGGTATGGCACGAACTTATGTGGCTGATCGTGGGTGGTTCTTGGTTCCTGTTTTAGGTTTTCGGTGATTTAATTGAACCACGGAGGCACGGAGGCACGGAGGGCGCGGAGGTGGTGTGTTTAGTGGAATCAATAAACTCAAAATTCATCGATGGGGTGAGAGATTGTATTCTCACGCAAAGGCGCAAGGACGCAAAGATTTCCTAATAATCTGCGGAAATCTGCGGAATTTGCCTAAGGGCTATCTTGCGCTAGGCTTATATTGTGGACAATAGAAAGATTCTCCTCGAAATTCCTAGAAGAACAAATGAAATTAGGAAAGGTAGCGATAATTGGATCGGGGGCGGTAGGTTCGTATTACGGAGCGCGGCTTGCGCAGGCGGGGCA
>CALKLP010000102.1 GCA_937991965.1 uncultured Verrucomicrobiales bacterium | reverse complement strand
GTCCGTATGTATATAGTGCTTCAAATCGTACAGTAAAGGCTGATGTGCTTTAGCTCAATGGATTGTGATCGACACCCAAGCGCGACGACGCTTGGGTTCGAACCCGGACCTTCGATACTTTTTTTTTCTTCAGCCATGTTCGTTTTACGCGACGCTCTCCTGGCAAAACCAATAGCGCCTACTCGTGTATGTCGATTTCTGCCGCACCACGGACGGCAGATGTACTCAGTTAAATCTTCAACATGGTTCCTCAAAATGGACAAACTGTTTTTTTCTGAAAAGCGAGATTGTAACGCCGGTTTTTATGGGAGCGAAAATATGCGATAAAAGTTAAAACATTGCAAACTTTGATATACTCTTCTCATGTACGCTCACTTTCGGACCGAAAAATAATTGCGCGGTGGGAGAAGGCAAAATATTGAGAACTTTCACACGGCGGACAACTAGTAGTCCTCGACATCTCACCCCCCTGGTCAGCATGCACAACTCAGTTGCTCTCGTCAAATTAGTACTGAGTTTATAGCTCAGCCACAACTCATCGAGACTTATTTGCCGCTGACTTCGACTAGACAAGAAGTTGGCTTGAATTGGCCGCATTAAATAGTGAGCGTCGTCTTAACGTGAGGCCAATGGCGCTTTGTAGACGTGCGGAACAACAAGAACCCGTTCGTGCACGCTGAGATATATGAATTTTTATTTTTATATTTCAATCCGAATAATGGAAATCAGGCATGTTTGTACTCCGTTCTTTCTTGCTTTTACTACTTTTATTTTTCAATCGGAACAGAAGAAAATCAGGCATGCTGGTTTTCTGGGAGGCAACACTTCACAAGAAGTAGAATAGTCGGTTGTCAATAAAGTCAGGTAGGTGTCTTGCGGCGTTGGTGTTCCTTTTTTTATCGCCACTACGAACGTGCCGATTGGACTTCTCTATACGTGATCGGCTCGTCTGCCGCCAACAATGCGCAGAGCGCTCCTGTTGGTCGGTACAGGACGTTTAACGGGAGTATGGTGTTATTTCTGCGGTACAGTCCCGCGAGAATGCGACGTGACATGCGGTTCTTAAAAATGCGGCGGGTCTTTTTGTTGTCGTTGAAAAGCACGAGCAAAATCAACAAACCACAACACACATGCACGTGCAAACAAAAAAACCGGGCATGCCCGGCATTGGCATGTAGCCACACGCTTTCATCGATCCATGACAGGGCCAGCTGTTTTCGGTGTTCGATGGGGTGTATGATCGATTTGCGGCCTATCGTATCCGTTGTTTCACGCAAATCCCTCCCCCTTAAACCAGGTTCCAAACCTAAAACGGATTGCTGATTTTCCGTGCGGTTGTTTCGATACATGGTCTCAACATTTGACACGTGATTTGAACCGGTATGGCCGAGGGAGTTACAGCGGCACAATTTGACTTATATATTCCTTTCATGCACTTCTTGACGAAAAGATATTCCCGACTTTCCTAGAATTGCCGACAACTCGTAAATAAAAAATGATAATCACATGGTGCCGCTGTGATGCCCTTGGTCACACCGGTTGAAACCACGTGTCAAAATATAACACCATGTTAAAAAAATACCGCACTGGAAATCGATTTCGACTTCTATATCAACTTAATCGCGAGCCCAGCTTGTAGACTCGACTCAAAAGACTCGGAGTATGTACACCTGAGTTACTCACACCCCCCCCTGAACATAAACATCTCAGTTGGTTGTGCTGAGTTGTACATGGAATTGCTGAGTGCTCCGAGTTGTTCAAACTTTCGCCGCAGTAAAAGTTCCGACTAAACCTTGAGCGGCGAGACTGCAGCCAAACACGCCAAGCATCTGCGCCCAACCACGCACTTAGACTTAAAAGCTAATATGCGTCTCCTTCCCATCTCGCAATTCTCGTTAACCTGATGTGGGCCGCACATGACGAAGGGTCGATCAACGCCTGCAAGGTCTCAACTGTTCTCGCACCTCTATGCTCCCAGCAATAACTTTAACTCAAGGACATCCGAGGCGTTTTTCACCTCAGCGGAGAAAGGCATGTTTCATTTTTCTCTTTCTCCCTCCCACCTTCTTCATGTTTTTGTTTCAGCCTCATGATATCATGGGTGGCCCGCTGTTGAACACTCGCCTCTTATTCAATTTGTTCGACCTTGCCGCTTGCTTTGTCTCCGCCTTATCACCCCCGAGGATGTATATGATGCCTACGTGCAGGAGCAGAGAGAGCTACATGGCGACGCGAGCGGGGCTTGCTCTCGTTCGTTCTTCAACCGCGTCTGGAGGGAATCAGTTAAGTCGCTGAAGCTTACACAGGGTCGAGACTTCATGGTCTGCAACATCTGCACCCTATCGAAACAAACGCTCTACGGTACTCCCGGCGGACCTGCTACAGAAGACCCTGCCGTTCGCAAGGCCACCGAAAAGGACCTGCAAGAGCACATCGAGGTAAGAATTACCTGTGTACAACGCCGGGATATCGTAGGTGGTTTGAAGGGCGGCTGGCATTACTTGTTTGAAACGCGTCACTATTTAAGGACATCTTCTTTTGCTCGAGGCTGCCAATTAGTTTTCTAAGGGGCAACGAAAAAAGATCTTTTAGGTTTCAGTACAGAGTTCTATCTTCCCCAGGCACGTCAAATATGCTCATCATGTCTAATGATGTGAATATTTCGCGTCCTTAGTTCGTTGTTAACCATCAAGCTCTTAGGTGGCGCTGCGCTCTGTATAGTTCAACGTGTGTGTGATGTTCAGATTCGGAGCCGAACCATACTTATTTTAGTTTCGGGCATTATGTCTTCGATACTTCAAAGCATTCGAGAATCCTCCTTCAATAAACGTCTCTGGACTGAGCAGGATTTTATGCTTGCCCCGACGTCCTGGTATCGAAACGTTTACGTGCAATTCGTGTAGAAAGTGAAATTGGATCGGCAGGTACTCGCAAACAACAAGCTAATGGCGTCGCGAGCGAGGGCGGCCCAACAGGTTTTACGGTATGTATCGATGATGGTCGACGCGGCGAATCAAGACAAATGGGCTGTACCAAAGCAGTACCCGGAAAGCCACGGAAGCGACAGGTGAGAGAGTGCATGAAGGTTTCGTCGCCACGAGATATACTTTCTACATACTAGAAGATACCAGGATTGAAAGAGCTAACGATTCGCAGGTAGCACTGTGCACACTGCAAGCCTGACAACTTTATTTACACTATTACATTGCCAAACTCCACCTTCTCACGTGTGGTAAAAAATACCAAACAAAATATTGTAAAGTTAGTCACGCGCCAGAGCAATGACCCATAATGGGGCCGAGACAGCCTACATCCAGTACAAAAGCAAGTCGGCGACAGTCGTCATTGCAAAAGCATTAGTGTACCCCGTTTATAGCTTCCCCAAAATACGTTTGCGCGAATGGTCTCAAGTTTTATTTTTCTTATATTCCTCGACTAGTTATAAGGTAAACTGATATATAACAAACAGTGTAACAAAAAGGTCGTTTATCTAAAGAGAGAGGTGACAGTTGTAGGATCACAGCCCTGAAATTTCGGAACGTCGTTCAATCTCTCTACCGGTTCGGCCAACCAGGACACGTGCATTTACTTATTGGGCTTTCGCTGATTATTGCGTGTACCGAGTAAAACGCAAAATTTCTTCGTGATCGGGTCACCAACCCTCAGAAGATATGAGAAGATGCCCCAGCTGAAATCATGTATTTTCGACCAAAC
>CALKLP010000101.1 GCA_937991965.1 uncultured Verrucomicrobiales bacterium | reverse complement strand
GGGGCTGCGGCTTGGGTCATGAGCACCCCTGACTCTCACTGTTTTTTATCGTGTGTGATATGACGGCCACATCACCGCGCTCCTGCCTTGCGTTGAATCTGGTTGAATCAGGAGGTTTCTCCGCTATTCTGGTTTTGATTTCCGAGCCGGCGCGGGCCGGCGCCTGATAAGACTGAAACACCGATTTTCCAGTAAGTCCGTATTTGATTTTATTTTTTTGATTTTATATTTTGATTTTTTGCGGCTCGATAAGACAGGGCCTGAACGCATCACAAAGGTGGACAAGTACCTCCCGTTGTGGTAGGATCAGTCAGACAACGTCAATCTCAGTAGGATTAATAGTAACATCCGGAATTGGTGGGATTGATTGTGACCATGGAACAATGTTTTGGAGCTTTTTCTTACCTTGATAAACTGTTTCAACGCCCTAAATATTCACCTTGGCACTACGTTGGGAACAATTCATGCGTTTGACAAGGTGTTTTTCTCAGGCCACACACAGGCAGCGAACGTTGCCAAGGTGCAAGAGTTGATGAGCCGGCGTTGGGGGGTCGAAGTTATCAAGGTTCCTACAACGTGAGTTGTGCACCGGGTACGTCGGAACCCCAAAGTTACTGCCCAGTTTTGCGTTGGATGGTGACATGCTCTCAGAGAATGTTTACCAATACTACAGTCGAGTCAACCTTCCCCTTGCTCCAACATTTAACTCATCAGCTGCCGTTCGTATCATCATGACAACCTCACGTCGGTGCTGCTACCATCAAATAATGCGAGAAGTTCCACTGATGCATGGAGTCATCGAGAAACCCTCGAGCTCTTGGAGTCCTCGTCCCCGTTTTACCGTTGTAAAGATAGTCTTGATCAGCCGCGGGTAATCAGTTGATCTACAGATTTACCGCACACTGACATATCAGCCGCGATTCACCGTAGGAAGACAAGGCATATCGTAAGAATCGGGGTCTTCGCAAAACCGTGCGACGCCTTCTTAAATGTCTTCGTTCTCAACTTTTTTCCACACAGGGGTGCGAAGACGCCAGTATGTGTGGAGACCCCCCATACATGTGCGGACATCGAATTCAATTATTTGGTTGCACAGTTTTATCGCGCACCCTGTGCAATGACGCCGATATGTGCAGCAATGACCAAAGTAGGGGTACCGTGGGATGTTTTGAACGCACACCCTGTGCGAAGACTCCGATATGTGCGCTCCAAATGAAATTACAGCGGACATGCAGTACTCCACGCGGGTGTGTGCATGATCCGTCAAAACAAAGGGAAGCGCACACACGCATACGTACCGGACAAAAACAAACGCGGCGAAACAAGAAAAACGCGGTGAAATTCCTAGGTTTGTTGCGGTGGTAGGTTGTTTTTGTGTGATTTGTAAGGTAGGCATGTCGTTTGCTCGTGTGGGTTGGGCGAGCGTACGCATATGCGGTCATGGATGAGAAGGGAACTGTTTCGAAGGGTGAAAAGGCTAAAGTTTACTATAGGAAGACTCGGTTCTTACCTTTTAAAGCCCTGAGTTCTACTTGCTGTACAGAAGACCCTGGTTGAGAAAGATACTGAATACCTGGGTGCGTGGACCCTGCCTCGCAGCCAGGTTGACTTGCTGACGGCTAGACCTGTCAACCGGTCGGCGTTCTCCGTTCGTAGAACATGCGCTTCTTGCTCATTTAAGAGCAGTAACCAGACATGACAACCACATGCATACATGGATATAACGATGCATGTTAGGGGGTGTGGAATCAGCTTTCCAGTATCATCGGGCATGTTCACTTGGATCTCATGGTTTTGTCTCTTGAGTCTCTTCTCGGAAGTGAACACGACCTCCACGCCTTCATTTAGCACACAGGTAGTGAACGGCGTTCACTCACTTAACTGTGTGCTAAATAAAGGCGAGGGTGTGTTATAGGCAGAAAGGGCCTGTGCTATGTTACTTTTCTGCCGAAGACGAGCGCCAAGTGAATATAGAACATATCCGATGATACTGGAAAGCTGATAACACACCCCAAATATGCATCATGTGTCCACATAGGTCCATGTATGCACACTGCTATGATGTCATGTTCCTGCCCTTCTTGTATGAGCTAGAAGCGCATGTGCTACGAACGGAGAATACCGACAGGCCTTGCAGGTTTCGCCGCCAGCAAGTCATCCTGGATGCAAGGCAGGACTCAGCATTCCCAGATATTCAGTGTCTTCCTCAACCCGGGTCATCTATAAGCAAGCAGAACTCAGGAGCTACAAAAGTACGAGCCAGCCAGGCCGTTTTTTTAAGTTTGTAGTATAAAGAATCCACCAGCAGCAAAGTCTGGAGTTCATTTCAATCAAAAGTGATTATTTGGCGACTTTGCCGATGAAAGCAAACACAGCTGTAAGCTCTCTCGTGAGTATCAAACTTCGATGTTGTACGTTGACGAGGGAAGGGACGGCCCCTACCCTTCTCGTGACAGATATTAAGGGCAAGAAACGCACGAGGAAGGCCGGGCATGAAAGAAAAACAAAAAGAACAAAAAAGCCCCAGCTGCTTGCCCCCTCTGTGTGACCTCAGTTGGTTCTAGTTGTACAGAAGAATACACGGCAAAAGTGCAGTATCCTAAGTACACGCAAAGTAGTACACTCCTCGCCTTGATCGGAGGGACTGTCGCCAATAAAGCGACGAAAAACAACAAATACC
>CALKLP010000100.1 GCA_937991965.1 uncultured Verrucomicrobiales bacterium | reverse complement strand
TTGGGCGAGACACCAAATAAAAACATATACACTCTAATAACAATTATGAATGACAGAATTAAGTGGTTGTATCATAATAAATATTAATTTAAGAATGGCATCCTTCCTAGAACTACCTACATACCTACTCCTTCCTCTATGACACACACTTAGAATATAAAGACACTGTGACATGTCCTGAGAATTAGAAAAAGTGTGAACATGTAGGTAATGCATTTGAAAAGAACATTCAGAAAGTCTTGAAGGAGCTAAATCCCCCTCTTTATTTTCTCTTTTAAAGACACAAATCATTCTTGCTAAATTTTTAGTTGATTCTCGCCCAAAGTGCTAAACGATTCCAGCATGCTCCCAAGAGCAATTACTTGTTTTTTTTTTTCTCTCCTATGTTGGTTGTCAGCAATAACAATGCACCTACAGTTTCAAAATATATTTTCTATTTATAATATTTACATGATTCGTATAAATTTTGTTCCTATTTTGATTTCTGCCACTCAAAAACACTGTTATTGCCACTCTAAAAAAGTAAATACTATCTTTTTTAAATCACTCACACCTTCAATCACAGACTTGCGCAGAAGTCCTCGACAGTCCTGATTATTCCTTTGTGCATTGGAAGGAAGACGACGGAGCTTGTTGTTTATTGTTGATGATGATGACGTTTGAAAAACAAATATTCACTATCAAGTTTTCCATTTGTATATTTTTTTAAATAAATAACAAGAACAAAATAACATGGATCATATATTGTCTGAGGGATATAACGTAAGGGACGCAGGATTTTTTGGTTCATTGTCCCATGTTCCAGACTGACCAAGCCTGTCCAGGGCTCTGGGTTCGGAACAACACAAAACTCTTTGGAATCATTGGCATGGGGGCAAAAGAGGAAATGAAATGAAAATGGGGCACTACATCCACCTGCGAAATGATGAAAAAAAAAATTGCATGCCAAAGTTGTTAAGTAGTTGTTCCCCCAAGGATTAGTACAGACAGAAAAAAAGACAGCTGCTCTATTAAAAATAGAAATGAGTTGTAATAAAAACAAAAATAATAAAAGAATGAGAGAAATTAAAGTAAGTATGCTCAATGTCAATAAGCAGTTACTGTACTCCCTGCTTGGTTAGGGTTTTTATGATTAAAAGCTCTTTTAGTCCTTAATTTTTATAGTATCAAGCACTTGTTGGCTTATTCTGAAGCTGTTGAGCATTTGGCGTGTTTTTCTACCACTTGTCTTGTACTGTTTCACCAACTGGAACAGAATACATCAAGTCACTTAGGTTAGTTACCACTAGAGCCTTAAGCATTAGCAGCACATACACATGAGTACTTCTACAATATGAAGATAACATTACTCCTTTGGTTATGTTTTATGGCCCTGGAGACTGAAGAAAATCACATGCACAAATGATTCACTTAAAACCACTAAATGAGAGTGAAAGAAGCCTACTACGAAGAACTAACACCTACCAGCAGAGCTGAAAGCTAACTTTACTTACAACAACAAACCATAACATATCACAAGACAACACATAGAAAAATAAACAAGAACAACAAAGCTAAGGGAGGGAACAACAATGTTAACAAACGTTTGGAATCTTTACATTGCAGTACTTTTTCTTTGTAATAATAATTTAAAAAGGAAAAGCATTTCTATAATCTTAATTGTTCTGTTCCACATGTAGTCTCTCTCCATCAGTCACTATCACATCTGCTGGTATATCAGCGAGCAACCCTTCACCATTTTTCAAGTACACTGGTCGGTGTCGACAGCATTCCAGGTGAAGAGACACTGGGGTGATGCAGGGAGGGGTACACTCCATTAACTTAACAACCAATCACATCTGCAAACTTTCTGGCAACAAACTTGAGTGTCTCATCAAGTAGCACGACAGGGATGGAGAATTTCATGACAGTGATCCACTCCTCTACATCAAGAGGCGTTACCTGGAAAACAGTAGACAAGATCTCAACATAAAGGATGACGAAATGGAGAGTGAAAGACAGGACCATGGAGCCCAAAAGCCACAAGTTGCACCATGGGGGCATCGCAACTAGGGACTGGTTCTCAGACAAACTGTTCATGGCGTTGAGCATCTCAATGGTGACCAGTACAGACAGAGCCATAGTCATGGGATGAGGGTCATGGAAAACATGGCAGTCAACGCCCTTGAACTCCTCTCCTCCTCCAATGCAGGCAAGATGGTGAGTCACTTGATAATAGTTCAGTCCAGGTCCATTTGGGCTGTACATAAACCACCAGGAAGCAGCACTCACAGTGGCAGCGCCTACATAAAATCCAATAGCCAGGTAACGGAAGAACAGCCAGCCAGAGATCAGGGACTCGTCACTCTTACGTGGGGGCTTAGACATGATGTCAAGATCTGGAGGGTTGAATCCCAGGGCGGTGGCAGGGAGACCATCTGTTACCAAGTTGACCCAAAGCAGCTGGACGGGAATCAGAGCTTCAGGAAGGCCCAGAGCGGCAGTCAGGAAAATACTCACAACTTCACCGATGTTTGAGGAGATCAGGTAACGGATAAACTGTTTCATGTTGTTGTAGATGGCTCGGCCTTCCTCAACAGCGGCCACGATGGAAGAGAAGTTATCGTCAGCCAGTACCATCTCGGAAGCGGACTTGGCCACTGCGGTTCCGGAGCCCATGGCGATACCAATCTCAGCCTTCTTCAGGGCAGGTGCATCATTCACACCATCACCAGTCATAGCGGAGATCTCATTCATACTCTGCAGGAACTCCACAATCTTGGACTTGTGTGCAGGCTCTACCCTGGAGAACAGTCTGGATCGAGCAACAGCAGCCTTCTGCTCACCACTTGGCAGGTCATCAAATTCACGGCCAGAATATGATCGTCCAGTCGTGTCCTCATCCTCTCCAAAGACACCAATTCTGCGGCAGATGGCTTCAGCAGTGGACTTGTTATCACCAGTGATGACAATGACACGAATACCAGCAGCACGACACCTCTGAATTGAGTCAAACACCTCTTTGCGGGGAGGGTCCAACATTCCAACAACACCAACAAAGGTCAGGTTCACTTCATATGTGTAGAACTTGGTAGAGTCTCCCAGATCCATGTCTTCAGGTTTCGATGGGTTATCAGCAGTTGCAAGAGCCAGGCAGCGAAGGGTGTCACGACCAGTACCATATTGCCTTGTGAGGTCGAGGATGCGGTTCTTCAGGGTTGAAGTCAGAGGCACCTTTTGGGATCCAACACGAGCGTGTGTGCAGCGGTCCAGCACTCCTTCGGGCGCTCCCTTCACAAACAGCTTAGGTCCATTTCCAAGACGAGTTGGCTTCAGCGGCACGCAATAAGAAGACATGGATTTGCGGTCTCGGGAGAACTCCAGAGTAAATTCCTTCTTCCACTTGGTCTCCATGTCCTGCCTGACGGCAATAGCCGACGCACGACGGTCGAGTCCCTGCTTGGCCACGTTGTAGGGGTTGATCTTCTCAGCGAGCACAATCAGAGCAGTTTCAGTGGCTTCACCGACCTTCTCAAACGCCTGCTTGAATTCATTGAAGTCAATTGCAGAGTCATTGCACATGATACCAATGGTTCCAATTTCATGAAGACCGTCGTAGTCACCGCCCTTAACCTTCTGGCCACGGAGGAACACGTCACCAATGGGCTCGTATGTTGAACCAGTGATCTCAAATTCATGGAATGAGCTGTCATTGCCTTCAACTTTCTCAAAGATTAACATGCGGCTAACGGACATCTGGTTTGTGGTCAATGTGCCAGTCTTATCAGAGCAGATGACAGATGTGCAACCCAGGGTTTCTACAGAGGGCAGGGACCGCACAATGGCATTCTTCTTGGCCATACGTCTCGTTCCCAGGGCCAGGCAGGTGGTGATGACGGCTGGCAAACCCTCAGGGATAGCAGCGACGGCAAGGGCAACAGCAATCTTGAAGTAGTACACTGCACCCTTAATCCAGGAACCACCATGAGCTGGGTCATTGAAGTGTCCAATGTTGATGGCCCACACAGCAACGCAGATGACGGAAATAACCTTGGACAGCTGTTCACCAAATTCATCCAGTTTCTGCTGCAGGGGAGTCTTGATTTCCTCCGTCTCAGACATCTCAGTTCGGATCTTGCCAATAGCAGTGTTGAGGCCAGTTCCAATCACAACACCACGAGCCTTGCCAGCAGCAACATTGGTACCAGAGAAAAGAATGTTTTTCTTGTCCTGGTTCACAGCTCGGGGATCAGGGATAGCGTCGGTGTGCTTGATGACGGACACAGACTCTCCTGTCAGGATGGACTGGTCAATTCTCAAGGTGGTAGAGAAAATCTTGATCAGACGGATGTCAGCAGGAATCTTGTCACCAACTGATATTTCAACAACGTCACCAGGGACGATCTCCTTGGCACGAATCTTCTGTACACCAGATTTGTCGCCTCGGACAACTTTGCCCATCTCAGGTTCATATTCTTTCAACGCTTCAATGGCAGATTCTGCATTCCGCTCCTGCCATACACCGACGATGGCATTAGCAATAAGGATAAGCAAGATAACAAAGGGTTCAACGAAAGCGGTGAGTTGGTCATCATGTTCTTCAAACAAGGCTAGGACGAATGAGATGATAGCTGCTAACAATAAGATCTTCACTAACAGGTCGTCGAACTGCTCCAAAACCAACTGCCATATCGACTTGCCCTCTTCAGCTGGCAATTCATTTGGTCCATATTTCTCCTGATTTCTCTTCACCTGGTCAATTGTAAGACCTTTTTCTGGGTCTGCAGAAAAATAATTTAAAACTTCATCCACAGTTTTCGCGTGGCCGTCTTCCATGGCTGCTTGAGGTACCCTTCAATTTCTGTGGTAGTCTTTAAAACCTTCAAGTGTTCATTAACAAACCCCCACCAACAGACGATTCGGTACGATCAAATTGCACTTGTAATTATGGTCCCAGATGTTTTGTCTCAAGTACACACGAAAAAGAAAGTTTAATATCACTTAAGGGGCCCCTTAAGTTCCTTGGATATTATACCCCTTTTAACATGATACTTAAAATTATTGTGTTTCTTAAAATTAGTACCGTCTGCGCTGCTG
>CALKLP010000099.1 GCA_937991965.1 uncultured Verrucomicrobiales bacterium | reverse complement strand
AAGGTTCGAAACTCTTTGACTGGTTTCGACGCGGACCAAAAAGTGAAACGTTCCGTGTCGACTACTGGTGGAGAACAAGATGCAACATTTCTCACACAAGAAGGTGTGTTGAAACTTGTGATGAAGTCCAACAAAAGCATTGCCACTGCTTTGCAAAAGTGGGTTTTCAAGGTTATAAAGGAAATCAGTGAAAGAGGGAGATACGAGCTGAAGCGTAAGTTCGAAGACGAACTCGCCCACGAGAAGGATAGAATGGACGAAACAGCCCACAAAGCAGCTGTGATTGGAGCTGATCGCAGACGCATTGTGTACTTCGGGAAAATAAAAACCATGGACGGCGGTTCATGTCTCATTAAGATCGGCTGTACGGATGACATTAAGCAACGTGCTGTATCTTTAGCATGGGAGTTCGGGCAAATGAGCATAATCAATACGTTCGAATGTGACTATAATGCAGCATTTGAACGTGACATGCATCAAAAGTTGCGCAAGTACAAATACACTGATGTCATAAACGGCAAAAAGCCTTCCACGGAGGTATTTAAGTTGCTCCCAGCGCAATTGAAAACCGCGGTGAATATTGCACTTCGGAATGTTAACCGATTCCGGAAAAGTGTAAAGCAGACTGACATGGACGACATAATCGCCTCTAACCCGTATGTGAAGAGATTGTGTTTACATGCAGGCATTAAGGAACCAGATGTCGCTACGAAGGACAGTGACAGGGGGCACTGTACAGTCATCGGTCGAAAAGTGCAAAAGTACTCCTTGGACACGACAGACTTGCTCGAGACCTACTCCAGGATCTCGGACGTAAGCAGAGGCAACGGTTCTCGCAAATATTCAACATCCGGGGTTGAACGTGCGTGCAAGCTGCAGTCGGAATACAAAGGGCACCGCTGGGCATACCTGGACCGCGAACTTGCGGACGACACTGTACAGGATATCGGGGCTACACAAGTTGTACGAAGCAATCGAATGGACCTTGTCGCTGCTCTTTGCCCTATGCGGAAGGCTGTTGTGCGAGTGTATGCAAATTTTAAACAGTTGTCGATATGTGAGGGTTTCGAAAGCGATGCCGCATCGTGGAAGCGTGCAAAAAAGAACAAACCTTTGGATGACGGTAGGCACATAGTACGATGGCGAGACGTCGCGGAAGACCTGCAACAGGCGTGGCTGGCGTCAAACACACTACCAAGGCTTCCTATAAACGCGGACAGTAAGACAATATTCAGGCTAGACAAAGACACCTTAGATGTCATTCAGAAGTACGATTGTATCAACGACGCCAAACGGGATTTCAAGTTTGCCAACAGAACGCTTCATAGCGCCATAGCGGGTAATACGGTTTTACGGAACTTCAAGTGGTCTTACGGAGCTTGAATCTATCACAGTCGTGAAATCAGAAGCAACTATTTTGTCATCTGCAAGATGTGTGCTGCTCACACTGCACACCAGGTTGCAAAAATGGTAATGGTGAGAAATCTCTCAGACATTGTCGACTGCGAGAAAGGAAAGGTGTTTTCCGACGGGAGTATTCAAATGCCAAGCGGTAAAATCGAGCGCGGGCACAAGAGAGTATCTATCATCCCTAATGAAGAAAGGGAGAGAAACAAACGGACTGGCGAAAACAACCACGGGAAAAAGTTCTACATTCATTCGCTGGTCGCTCGGGCATTTTTGCCTGTCGCCTATGTGCGTGGTGTTTGTGTGAAAAACTTAACAATAAAAGAATGACAGTTTCAGTCAACCGGTCACGGTTGATTTCCAGGCCGAACATTCGTGGCCATTCTCAGTGGTTTGGATTTGTCGTTCGCAGAGCGCACAAGCAACACACTTCCTGTTTTCCCAGTTGGTCATGGCTGCGAACTGTGATCAGCCCCCCGTCCGTGAAGACGAAACATGGGCACCGGCTAAAACCGGACGTGGCTTGCAGCCTGGTTACCAAGTGTCTACCCATGGACGTGTCTTCAGCAACCGAAAGAAAACTGGGGGGTTCATCATGCAACCTAACCTGAACAACTACGGTTACATGAAGCTCAACATAAACAAGGTTACTACATTGGTGCACAGGCTTGTGCTATATACATTTGACAGGCCACCCGTCGGCAAGGAACAAGCAATTTTTATAGACAATAACAAAAACAATTTGTGTCTGTACAACTTGCGGTGGGCCACTTCCAATCCTGCAAGGGTTCCTGGTGTTTCAACGAGCGCGAGGCCCGTGGTTGTAAAGACCTACTCCGGGGAGGAGATCCAATTTTCGTCGCCGAGCGGTGCTGCTGTTTACCTTGGTATCTCAAGAGACACAGTGTACAGGAAGCTCAGTGACGGCAAAGCTACCAGGACGGGGCATTTCGTCAAATACCTGTCGATGCACGATGAAACGACGGAATCGCGCAGTCTGGACAGCATTACAAGCAGTATTGGCGGACTCGCGTATGCCGATGGCTCCATCAAAAAACCTTCCGGAGGATCTGTGCTAAACAAAGCATCCGAACGAGACAAGACCGATCCGCAACAAGAACCTTATAGGATGGTGCACATCACATCATCGCATGGGGAGCAGCATGGCAAGGCGCACTACATCCACGACCTCATCGCTGAGGCCTTTCTCGGGCCGAAACCCGAAAATATGGTGGTAAACCACAAGAACGGCAACACTTGGGATAACCGCGTAGGCAACCTCGAGTACCTTTCGCAAGGAGCTAACAACCAGCACGCATGTGACAATGGCCTTAGATCTCCGCCTGGCGAAAAGAAGGTTCTGCAGTTTTCGTACGACAAAGAGAAGGGCGTGTACACTCTGGTCAAAGAGTACGTGAGCATTAGTCAAGCGGCGCGAGAACTGCAATGCTCAGATGGTACTATCGCCAAAAGGTGTAAGCTCAATGCGGATCAGTTGCCGAACAGCTTGAAGAAAGCAGAAAAGCCAGTTTTCCAGCAGTTCGTGTTTCGGTACGAGGATGATGACCTTTCGGGCGAACCGGCGTCTAAGAAGCAGCGTATACTGTAAGTTAGTCCAACCGTCGTAGTTGCCGGTGACGTGTGGGTTATTATTCTAAACTGTTTACTTTTTCACGTGTGGGCGGCTGATTCCAACCATCTGTAAGCTGTGTACTGGTCACATTCCAGACCAGATTGCAACAATGGTAATGGCGAGAGACCTATCAGACATTGTCGACTGCGAGAAAGGAAAGGTGTTCTCCGACGGGAGGATTCAAATGCCCAATGGCAAAATCGAGCGCGGGCACAAGCGAGTGTCTATCATCACCAATAAAGAAAGGGAGAGAAACCGAGGGACTGGCGAAGAAAACCACGGGCAGCAGTTCTACATTCACTCGCTCGTTGCTCTCGCCTTCCTGCCTCAACCCGAGTTTAAGAAACCGAAGGTGCGCCACATCAACAGCCACAAGTGGGACAACCGGGTGGAAAATCTGGAGTATGTTACTCACAAATCGAACATGAAGCGGCTTCATACAATTGGAGATATTGCACCGTCGAACCAGAAGCGTGTGCGCCTCTACAAGTTCGACAGTGACACCGGCGCTGATACCTTTTTGAGGGAATACGACAATATGACCGAGGCCGGCGATGACTACGGTTTCGTGCAAGGAGCGGTCAAGAAAAGCTGTGAAAAGAAGAAGAGTGATTTACTTGGCTTGAACCTGGTGGCCAAAGCTGCGTGTGCGTAAACAGCACGGTTACATAGGCTGCTTATCGGCAGCAGTCTCTAAAAACTGTGGCAGAAACAAAGATGACCTCCCGCACGCCCGGAGATATGCGAAGTTGCCCTCTTTCGAGTCACATGCT
>CALKLP010000098.1 GCA_937991965.1 uncultured Verrucomicrobiales bacterium | reverse complement strand
GATGCACTTGATAAACGGATGCATTTCCTCCCAGAGCTGTCATATTTTGTCCCCCTTAAAAACGAGTTTTATAGTTTCCGCGCACAGATTGATCAACATCACGCTGTTGACCGTGGTACAAGCTGCACCGTAGTTCCAAGGGGAGTCGCCAACCTATATCCTTCATGAGGACACACACCCAGTAATACGCGATTGGAGTTTCACACACGTCTTGCAAAGAAGAGTTTCAACAACATGTTCAATCTTACAGCTGGAGTGTATTTTATTTCTATACTATATACCTGGTACATTTTTCGTGATGTTGCATCGTGTGTCTGGTTGAATGCCAAAAACGAAGAAGAGCTTCATAAGGGAGCGCGTACAACTATGTGCTACGACAAGTATTCTCATTACACATACCATAATCATTTTGGTACGCAATGTTGTTACGTACCAGGATACGTCGAAGCATTCCCCCTCCTTATTTATTTGCTGCACTCTTTCTGTAAAGTGATTACAAATACATCAGTTTTTTGTTCGGTAACATTGAGGTCGATACTCATCTTTACTAGCTGGGTGATACCGGCCGCTTTATTTCGTATGAACAACTATTTGAGTTTATGCGAGAGGCTTGTTATGGGCAGCGTGTGCCCGGGCGACCAGAGTTTCAGAGGACGGGCCGCGGCCCGGACCGGCCCGTCTATTCTGTGAGTTGCGGCCTCGGCCGGCCCATCGTATTTTCATGAAATGGGCCGCGGCACGGCCTGGCTCATCGAATTCCTATTTTCCATGTCGGGCCCGGCCCATGATATGTTGGAAACAGTCGGCCCGGTCGGTTCGACCCATGCCATTCGCAGCGAAGCCCATGAAATACGGGCCCTATATCGGCTGACCGGCCATCTCTGTGAGCGGGACGTTAATCAAAAGGCTGGCCATGGCCCGGCCAATGTGTTACACCCCGAACAAAACAAATGCAACCTGACGTTTGTCGTATTGTACTAATTATCAGACTACTTCGAAAAACGGTTTCCTTTCCAGAATAAAAATAGTTATAAAATCATTGGGGAATGGTCGCGTTTCGTTCCTGTTTTGCCCCCGACATCGAGACCCAAACGAGCTTTAGAGGGTCACGCTGTGCAATTCAACTTCCGGTTCAAACCAGACTGAACAGGGCCCACGATGGGATGCAGCAATGCTTTATTACAGCGAGCAGTCTGATGTGAATCACATCCGATGGGATTAACACGGCATAACCGCGGGGTGTCCCATGGGATGTTAATGAGCTACCCATGAGGTGCCTATGGGATGCTCATGATATGCCTATGGGATGCCCACGATATCTCATGGGGTGTCACGGTATGCCTGCGATATCCTACTGAATGTGGATGGTCGTTAAATGTCCTACGGAATGGCCCATAGGACCGCGTCAATATATCCATCTAATACCCAAGAGTAATTCAAATATTTAGTGCATGTTATATAGATATAAAGAAAACCTGAAAGTTGTTATTTCCCAGGGACTATAGTTGGTGGAGATACCTCATCGCCGCTAACCCCGGCCCTGGGCCCTTCCACAATAATCTGACCATGTTGCCCTCTACCGTTGTTCATGAGAGTGATTTATGTTCCAATTATGTGGCTTTTGAGTAAATGGTGCAAGCGCTATTCATTCAAAAACAATAACCGGAAAAACAAGACCAATCAATGATGTATGAAGCCAAAGCTCCAGTAGAGGGGTTCAATTCGGGGATACTTTTGCAGTGGCTCGGGATCACTCGTGCGAGTGACCCCCTCATTCCATTGCGATCTTAGATTTCGTGCTTAACAATTTTGCGGTATGACTCCGCGATAGAATGGTTAGCAATGCGGCACCAGGCAAATTGACGAAAGCGTTTTCGCCCTTGAGGTACAGAGTCAATCGTGCAGGGAGTATGTTACTACAATACCGTAGCCGTGGTGATTGAAGCACGTTACAAAAAACGGAAGGTCCATAGTGGAGCTCCCATTAAAGAAACAAAAACCTGCCCCCCCCCCGTACTCCCCCAAAGACACTGAACAGACTTTGACGTTTTTGGAGGGTGGAAGAAGAGGGTGCGGAATCGCAGCAAACACCTGAGACACAGAAGCTAAACTTAAACATGAAACCAAAAGACAACGGCCGAGGTGAGGCGTTAGCGCTGATGCTCCACCCAGCTGCGATAAAGACGATGCCCAGCCCTGAAAAAAGAGTGGGGTGTGCCCACACAACCGGCTGGCCGTGCTCTGCAACTGCAAGGGCACCGGTGCCCTGAAGCGCGAGATTACGACTGGACAAACAGGTGCTGACCAACCACCATCGTCATTTGCTAGAACACCCGACTTCAAGTTGTACAGCAGCATTCCCCTCAATCAGGGACAGCGCAATGGGCTGCAGTGATGAAAGCTGCTTTGACTGGCACCAGCGGCATGCTGCCCATGTACTGTCTGCTCTCTGCATACCGTGTGGTGTCGTGTACGGGGCGTTAGCAGCTACAGTTGTCGGCATGGTGTTGGCCCTTGCTCTGGTCTGAGAGATTCTATTACAGCTTTTCACATTTAATGTTTCTTGCTTGATACTTTAAATTGCAAAAACAGAACAAAAACTAATTCGTCGGGCTCTTGGGGCCTCGGCGGCGATATTTGGCAAATACGAACTATTGAATTTTCCTAGTTTACTTCAATTTTTGTTTTAACAAAAGTACGCGCGGTACCGAAAACGCGGTACGGGATGAGACCGTCTCGCCGGAAAAAAGCAAACAATCTGGGAGACGGTACAAAGAAAATACTTTCGCTTGTTCACCGCCCGATAATAAAGAGACGAGAAGGTGGGAAGCCATTTGTTTGATGGAATGGTATGAGAGTACACGATTTATTGATGTAACGGAACGGGATCTGGGAACGGGTGGAGGGCAAATAGGGAAATAGGTCGGAAAATCAGTCGGGAGATTGACAGGCCCATGGTGTTGTTTTAGAAAAAATCAAACGCGCCAGCTGAAATTCTTATTCTTTACAAACAAATCTTAGGTTGTGTTCTGTAAGATTTGTGGATTTTTGGCGAAAAATGTTTTGGACGTTCTACCTGACTCAGCCAGTATCTGGGTTTGGCCATTCTCTGAACCTAGTTCAGTAAACACGCCCTCGTTTATCCTCATAGAACCTATTTATGTAGTACCAGGTGTAAGACTAGGCATACATCATGCGGGCGTACCCTGTGGAGTAGTAAGTGAATCTAGTCGCTATTAAACTCAATAATTATGGTTCAAATGCTCCCGAATTAATACTCGTGATCGCAGGGAGTTTTCCATCCGTAAACAAAGGACTAGCAGCGAGCGCGTGAGCTCTATGGTAGAAAAACAGTTTGAAACTTGACTAGCAAAAAACGCTGAAAAGTGGAAATTCTGTACCTTATGCGGTTAAAAATGTAGGCACGTACGGTGGGGCAGAAGGGAGGACATTCGTGACCTCGATTTTGTCAGAAAAATTCCCTTAAAGGAAAGCTCTATACCAGTCAAGCTGGGAAGTATGAAGCGACGACTAAAATTCCAAGAACAAATACACCTAAATATTGTTCATGTACTAAGGAAGTCGTGTGAGAGGAAGGTTTCTGTCCTTGCTTTTCTCGCCGAGATCCTCCGCTCCACGGCTTTTATGAGTGGCGACACAGAACTTTTCAACGTTTTTCTTCGAAGGAGAGTTGAACAAGGGTGGCAATACGTCTGGTATTGATGCCATGTTCACCTAATACAAAGGACTTGTCGGTGCAGAGAACTCCAACCAAGCCCTTAAGGGCACTTCTATTTGCAGAATATAAAAAGTACCAGGTATAAAATAGATGGCCAGAAATACGGTTTGTCGTTGTTGCATGAAAAGCGGCCTTGACAGGATGATTTTTCTAGCTAACAGATTAGACTAATGGTCCAATAACGCAGGGGTTCCACAGTATCGCATGTTACAATGTCGGTCGCTGGAATCAACTCGCCGTATGTTACGCACTTGAACGAATACGACAAAAAATGAAACAAGTTGTTGCAGATAATTCAGATGTTGGGCCCGAAGGACACGCGCAACCATACAAGTACAATGGGCGGGCATAGTTGATAGTACTCGAACTCGACGTCAATACATTCTGTGCCGGTGTCGTCATAGTCCGGAGGATCACACAGTAATGCTTCTAGAAGACGGTGAGACAGCGCATCAGTGAATTCACGATATATCCGGAACATGCGTACTGGCCATCTGTCATGATCCCACCCAAAACTAGGTATTATCTGGCACCAGTCAAACACCTTGTACGACATTCTTCATTCGATTTAGGACTAACGACGAGGGCGGCAAAGGAGAGCAAGTCTCGGAACTCCTGGATTGTGTGTATTTTCCTTGATGAATCGAACCCGATAGCTACCACAGTGTACCACAAACCTCCGTCGTGAGTAAGAGCAGGAGAGAGAGCCCGGTGGATGATGTATTACACACACTAAAAGGTCCTCTTCGGGATGTGGTTGCCTTGAAATCCGCTGGTGTAAAAAGCTGGAAATGGGGAAAACAGACCCTAGATAGATTAGTGTATGCACGCAACCAGGTGTGGGCCTGCATGTGTTTGATTTTGCCCAGGACGCGAAAAAGTGGTCAGGTTGGACTCATCTCGGCACAACACACTTGCATGGACACACAAGCTCCTTGCAGCTGACACGAAGTTACGAGCAGCTCAAACTGCGACTGCTCCTGCCACCGCCTTGCTCCTGCTCTGCCGCTGTAGAGTACTGCCGAAGTACAGTTGGTTGCGCGAAGTTTCGGATTCAGAGGAAACAAAGCACATCTGGCACCTAATACAGTACGCGGTATGCAATGTGGGTTAAAATTGTACGGATGTTGTTCATTTTATAATAGATACACATGAACACACACGCGCACACTAAAGGATGGATCATGGCTATCGCTAGTCGAACATCTTGACGTGCTTCTACACCGTACAGCAGCAAGCAGTGGACAGACAACAACAAATGCACGTTTTAGAGAGGCCTCTATGGCAATACCTGGAAACAAAACCAGCTCCGCGACACTAAATGCCCACTGCACACGCCACGGACCTCGGCCGGGGCCCAAACGTGCGTCATTCATCTGACGGCTCCCCTGCGTGCCCCACAACCAATACGGAGAAACGATTTTCTTGGGCGCGGGGACTCTGTGTTGAAATTTCCTAAAGGTAGTCCATTTTGTAGATACTAATGCACCGCATTACAGGTACGATTTTCACCTGGACTCGACAGAGGGGCGGTGGCGACTGCATGGTGCTGCTGTAAGAGACGCACACAAGCTGCATTACGCAATGCGAACTCGCACCAGCTGCAGCCGTTATATTCTATGTCGCATCTACTGCGATGGGGCCGGCTACAAACGAAGCCTGGGTTTGGCTTCAACCTGTGTCGCAGCGCATTTTCAACAGCTACTTTATCGCTACCGGTACTTTTTTGGCCTTTACTGTATCGCCACGTAATAGGTATATATAATACACGTGTGGCTGAGACTGGTCGGAGGTATTTGAGGTCTTCGCCAGTAAATAACGCAGAGTCAAAGAACACCAGGCACCTAAGTGAGATGGAACAACGAGGTTGACAGGAAAGTGTTTACGCAGCATCACACACAGAATCCAGGGTCAGAGATAATATGGTCCGAGCGATCACAACATCCAACGTGTGACAACTGCACGGTAATGCATCAGCACGAGGGGGTAATTCTTCGCGTACTGGAAAACGATTCGTGTGTCGTCCTACACGGCCCGTCCCACCGCTCGTCATAACCTGGCATAACCTGGCACCACCTGTCACCACCTGTCACATCCTGGCACAACCTGGCACAACCTGGCACAACCTGGCACAACCTGGCATAACCCAAGACGAGA
>CALKLP010000097.1 GCA_937991965.1 uncultured Verrucomicrobiales bacterium | reverse complement strand
TGTGATGCGCTTAAGATTATTCCTGAGTTCCGGAAATCTGAGGTGCTCAATGCAGTCGCGCGAGCCGGAGAAGGGGATTTATGTATTTCTCGCCCAAAGGAGCGCTTAAAGTGGGGGATTGAACTGCCCTTTGATCCTGATTTTGTGACGTATGTATGGTTTGATGCGTTGATTAACTACGTTTCCTTTGCGGGGTATAAGAAGGCTGAAGGCTCTGACCTCCCAGAATTTAAAGAACTGTGGCAGAATGTAACGCATGTCATCGGGAAGGATATTATGGTGCCTCCGCATGCCATTTATTGGCCTTGTATGCTTCACGCGATGGGGTTTGAGAAAGAGGACATGCCGACCTTGCTGGTGCATGGATTCTGGACCGCTGAGGGCGAGAAGATGTCTAAGTCACTTGGGAATATTATCGATCCTAATGACCCTGCAGATGAGTTCGGCGTAGATGCGCTCCGCTACTTCCTGATGCGTAATATCGTGACAGGGAAAGACAGCGATTACGCTCGCGCTCGCATGATTGCGATCTTCAATGACGAGCTCGCTAACAACTTAGGAAATCTACTGAATCGCTCCCTGAATATGACCAAGAAAAACCTCGGTGGCACGGTGACGTATTCTGAGTATGATGATGAGCTTTGTGAACAGTTGCGGGAGTCGCTAACCAAGGTTAACGCGCTCTACACCTCCGCGATGGATGCCTATGACCTCACAGAGGCATTGGAGGCGGTGAACACGCATGTCACGCTCTGTAATAAATTCCTTGAGGAACAAAAGCCGTGGATGCTCGCGAAAGAGGAGGGCACAGAAGCTCAGATTGCGGCGGTGCTGAGGCATTCGGCCGAATCCTGTGCGCACGTGGCGTATTACTTGGCCCCGTTTATTCCTGAGTCTGCGAGCAAGATTCTCAATCAGTTGAATCTGGAGCTAGAAGTAGTTAAAGTAGCAGATCTCAAATGGGGACTGCTTACAGATGGGCATGAGGTCTCGAAACCTAAGCCGGTCTTCCCTCGGATTCAGATCGAAAAACCAGCGTAACGGATCATGAATGCACTATTATTAGATTGGTCAGGGACTCTGGTAGATGACTTCACGCCTACTGTTTATGCCTCGAACGAGGTCTTTAAAGCTTATGGTCTCGAGCCGTGGTCGCATGATGAGTTTCGGGAGAAGTTTTACCTCCCATACCCGAAGTTTTACGAGGAGGTCTTACCTAACGTGCCTCTGGCAGAGTTGGAAGTGGTCTTTCGAAAGGCCTTTGTAGAATGTCCTAAACCAGTAACCCTTCTGGAGCATTCCATGGAGTTTCTCACGTGGGCGCAAGGGCAGGGGATTCGTCTCATTATTCTCACGAGCATGGATTCCGCGAACTTCGAGGAACAGGCAAAGCGCTTTGGGGTCTGGGAGATGTTCGAGGCGGTGTATTCGGGCGTGCTCAATAAATGTGAAACGATCCCTGAGATTCTCGAGAAACACGACTTAGAGCCTACTAAGACTGGATTTGTGGGTGATATGGAGCATGATCTGCACGCCGCGCAATCCGTCGGTATTCAATCGATCGCTGTTCTTACGGGTTACGATTCGGTTCAGTGTTTAGCGGCGGAGGATCCGAGCCTGATCCTGAATCATATCGGGAAACTACGTGCCGTAATTGAAGCTTGTCGCTAATGGCAAGATTGCTTTATTATTATCAGTATGCTTGGTAAAATTATCATCTCTCGACAACGTATTTCGGTCTTTATCGGGGTGCCTGATGAGGAGCGTGCCACGGCGCAAGAGATTGAGATTTCGCTAGAGATGGTACCTGAGCAATCCTTGTTCGGGACGAATGATGAAATCGCCAAGACGATCGACTACTACACCGTTAGCCAACGGGTTATCGAAGAAGCTCAGGCCAAACCGCGGAAGCTCATCGAGCAGCTTAACGAGGACATCTTACGAATGGTTCTGGGTGAATTCCCTGTGACTGAAGCAACCATTACGACGTATAAATTTATTTTAGAGAATACGGAGCATGTTGCCGTGATGATGACGCTAAGTAAGAACTAGTGTCTCATAAACCTTATAATGCAGGATCGATATATGATAAAAAATGAATTAGCCTCACAAGTTCGGTTTAAAGGAAGACCTTGGTTCTTTATTCCCAATAACTGCGTTGCTCGTCAAAAGCCAATCACGATTGGCTTTTCCCTCGCGTCTTGTTCTTGGCGAAAATAACCTGCGTCGTATCCAACATTCTAAACTTTATAAGACACTAGGCGCGAGATTTTGAGTGACTCACCGAAAAAAAACGAAAAGCAAACCACAGAGGATGTTCTGGCGGATGATGCCTTGGTTGCCAGAGCGCAGGAGGGAGATGTGGGCGCTTTTGATGAGCTCGTTCTCAAGCATAATAAGCGACTCTACGGCATGGTTTATCACATGACTAAGGATCGGGAGGATGCCTACGACCTGCTCCAAGATATTTTTGCGAAGGCGTATCGCTCGATCAATAAGTTTAAGGGGAAGTCCTCCTTCTACACCTGGATTTATTCGATCGGAGTGAATATGACTATCAATCATCTCAAAAAGCGAAAGCGGAGACAAACCTACAGCTTAGATGACGAGGATAATGGGATTCAGAACCAAGCGGCGAACCCTGCGACGGGATTTCGTGCTGATCCGCGACGTGAGGCAGACCTCCAGATTCTTCAGAAAAAAATGAACGAAGCCCTGATGAAGCTGTCAGAACATCATAGAAGTGTCGTTGTTCTCTTCGATATTCAAGGCGTTCCACAGGCTAAAATCAGTGAGATGCTCGGAATTTCAGAGGGGACAGTGAGGTCACGATTGTTCTACGCGCACAAGCAGCTACAAACGTATCTCGAAGATATTAAAAACCAACTCCAATAAAGGCCTATGAATAGTACACAGCAACCCGATTTCACGGAATTACAAAGCGTATTACGCGCAGAAGCAGACCAAGTTCCGTACTGTGACTTAGGCGAAGGCTTTCTCGATGATCTATATGCTAAGTTGAAAGCGGATACGCGTGATACGAAGTCAACACGTTGGTTTAACCGATTTTCACTTCCAGAAATTCCACCACTGGCTTGGGGTGGTGCAGTAGCCGCTACCATTGTGCTTGGTGTTTTCCTAGGGCTTTCCACGAATGAGAGTAACAAGTCGGATGGTTTTACTACTGCAGAGAAACCTCGCCAGACACTTGTCTACGTTAGTGTCGATGAACGAGTAGATTTCACGGGATCGATTCCTACCTTCGTGACTAAACCACTGGAATTTTAAGTTATGTTACGCATCACGACCATTCTCTTGAGCTGCTTGGTAGCTTGTAATTTGCAGGCTGTTGATTATCTAAAATTTGATAGTGGAAAAGCGCTCACTGTTCTCAACACCGAGGCAGTTAAGCAAATCGTCGCCGAGAACAGCGAAGGTGTTAATCTCGAGCTATACGACCGGAGCACAGGAATTATTCTCGGAGACGTCGAGCAGGCGATTGCATACGAGATCGGGAATTTAGCGCCAAACCCACTTTGTGCTAATCTCTACAGTGAGGACAAGAAGGCCCTAGCTATTGTTATTGGTGTCGAAAGGAAGAAAGGGGATAAGGTTTTACCTTTTACATATCTAAGAGTTCATAAGGTCGATTCGGATCTAAAATCAGGTTCTTTGTTGTTTGATGAGTCAGGAAAGGCCGTCGCCTTTTATTACACCG
The DNA here is from genome assembly GCA_937991965.1 of uncultured Verrucomicrobiales bacterium. Classification (GTDB taxonomy): domain Bacteria; phylum Verrucomicrobiota; class Verrucomicrobiia; order Verrucomicrobiales; family Akkermansiaceae; genus WTJZ01. Next base: position 12,254 of record CALKLP010000097.1, on the reverse strand, counting down.
ATCATGACGAGCAAGAAGCGCAAGGTTATGCCGTCCGAGTTCAGGCTGTGGAAAGAGCGCATGCCGACTACCAGAAAAATATTACACTCTCACGTGCGTGGGCGGGATTAATCGTCTCCTCTACAGGAACAGTTCCAGAGATCGTGAGTGTGCGTCCAGATTCGCCTGCGGCTAAAGCAGGCATCAAAACCGGAGACATTCTCACACAAGTTGGAGAGCGCAATATCTATAGCTACCTAGAAGCGGTTAATGCCTTTTACTACCTAATTCCAGGAGTCCAAGAGAGCTTTGCCGTTTTACGTGGAGGCGCAGAGGAACGCTTCTCTGTGACGCCTATTTCACGGGATTCTCTCTAGGCGGAAATTCTATTGAATCTCTATCTGGCCAGTGAAGGTAAAGTCCGCTGGGCCCTTGAGAGTAACTTCCGTGAAGGCGTTGTTCTCTTGAGGGACGAAGCCGATCTCTAGAGTATCTCCACCTTTAACATCCACTTTAATGGGTGAGGATGTACCTTTTAAGATGTTTAGAATCAGCGCGCAGGCGGTCATCCCTGTACCGCAAGCCAGCGTTTCATCTTCGACTCCACGCTCGTAGGTTCGGATCGCAATGTGCTGATCTCCGACTACAGAGGCGAAGTTCACGTTCGTACCCGCAGGCGCGAAGTGGGCATGGTTTCTGATTTCACGACCGAGAGCGATGACATCAGTATTGGCGAGGTCATCGACAAAGACAACGACATGCGGAACGCCGGTGTTGATTACGTCGACGCGATTGATCCCTGCGATACCAAGGTCAACATCTAACTCAAGATCGAACGGGTCAGACATCGCGATTTCTACGAGGTCGCCGTCGAACTTAGCCGCGAGTTGTCCTACGACGGTCTCAAAGGTGAGAATACTTGGAGCATTCTCGACTAAAGTTTGCGCATAGCGACCATAGCATCTGGCACCATTTCCGCACATTTCCGCTTCTCCGCCATCAGCATTATAGTAACGGAACTTAAAGTCCGCGCCAGCCTCTGACGGTTCCACAGCGAGGAGTCCATCCGCACCGACTCCGCGGTGACGGTCGCAGAGAGCTGCGATTTGATCCTTGGAAAGGGAAAGGGAGAGATCACGGTTATCGAGGACAACGAAGTCGTTCCCTGCGCCGTTCATTTTTGTGAAGTTCAGTGTCATACGTTTTTAGTAGCGTTGATTAGTGGTTTTGTAAAGTTTATGACGGCTTCGACTGCGTTTGCGGGATCTTGTTCGATCTGCTTCACGATCGCGGAGCCGACGACGACGCCATCTGCATGCTTAGCCACCTCTGCAGCTTGCTCGGGAGTGGTGATGCCGAAACCTACACAAACGGGAGTATCGGTGTGTGTCTGAATGCGTGCAACCGTATCGGCAACTGCCGCGGAAGGGCCTCCATGAGCACCTGTGACACCCGTGCGGGAAAGCGCATAAATGAATCCCTCGCTTTGTTTCGCGAGGAGCTCGATCCGAGAGTCTGGAGAAGTTGGCGCAATGAGCGTGATATTCTTCAGTGACGATTTCTGACAAAGCTCTTCGTTGAGAACTGCCTCGTCTGGTGGAAGGTCGAGTAAGAGGAGACCATCGATTCCTGCAGCTTCCGCATCCTGGAGGAATTTCTCGTAGCCGTAGGTGTAGATTGGGTTCAGGTAGGTGAAGAGGACGATCGGCGTTTGGTGGGTTTTACGGAACTCGGTGACAAGCTCGAGCACCCTTGGCGTGGTCATGCCCGCCTTGAGCGCACGGTCCGCGGCCATTTGGTTGACGATTCCATCAGCCAAAGGGTCAGAAAAGGGGACTCCCAGTTCAATAATATCCGCATCACTATCAGCTAGCCCTTTGATGATCTCTAGAGAGGTCTCAAAATTAGGGTCGCCTGCGCTCACGTAGGCAACAAAGGCTTTCTTACCCTCTGCTTTCAGCGTGCGAAATGTATCGTCAATTCGGTTCATGTCCTATTATCTAAATCGCAGCACTCACCATTACAAATGAAAATTCGCTAAAAAGGGGGCTCCGCATAAATGATCTTGAGAACTGCAGTAGAATTTAACCGCGAAGGCGCGACGACGCTAAGATGATTCAAAAAACAAGTTTTTCTGAGTGCCTCCGTGGTTCCACCTCAACTGCGATTTTTAGGATAATCAATTGACTCCATGGAAATCGGATGGAACTTATCGCGTGAGTAAGAAAAACGAAATCGCTAAGCCTGACGTAGGAGCACTTATCCAAGAGAAATACTGGGAACATGTTCTGGAAACGGGTAAACGTCCGCCCAGTATCTTTAGTTTCTGTAAGCAGATCGAGATCGATGAGGCGGAGTTTTATAAACAGGCTTCTTCCTTTGAGGCACTCGAAGCAAAGTTTTGGAAGAGCCAAGTGCTAGAAACGCAAGAGTTGCTCGATGCAGATGAAGATTATCAAGCGTATGATTCGCGCGGAAAGTTACTCGCTTTCTTTTACACCTATTTTGAGAAAGCACTCGGTAATCGCTCTCGTTACTTACAATCCTTTCCACGACGTGAAAAATCACTGTTCTGCCCCAGTATGAAAAGCATGAAGGAAGCCTTTGATGCCTCTGCTCGAAACTTAATGGAAGAAGTCGTGGCTGAGGGAAGCTCTATGATCCCTGCTAAAATCACAGAGGAAAGCTACCGTGGTGGCTGGCCCGTTTTCTTGTTCATTATGGAGTTCTGGCTCAACGACACGAGCGAGGCTTTCCAAGACACGGACTCTTTGATTGAGAAGACGGTGAAGTTTGGTCATGAAGTCACGCATTTCTCGGCCTTTGATGCCGCTTTGGATCTCGGAAGATTTCTTTTGGGGCGCAATAAATAAAGTCTATGCAAAAAGAACAAACTTCCATCCCCAAGCATAAAATTGCGCGGGCGGCGTCCATCGTTGGCACAGGTGCTGCCATCGGGGCGAACTATGTCAAATACAAGGCGAAGAGCGCTTTTAAGAGCGAGGGCGCAAAAGAGGCTTTTCATGAAGATACCGCCGAGCGCACCTTTGACACTTTTTCTAAGCTCAAGGGAGGGCCCTTAAAAGTCGCGCAAATGCTTTCGCTAGATCGTAACTTGCTCCCTCCCGCTTACCAAGAGCAGTTTTCAAAAGCGCAATACTCCGCGCCTCCACTGTCCTACCCGCTCGTGGTCAAGACCTTCAAACAAGAGTTAAAGAAAGGGCCAAAGGAAGTGTTCGATGAGTTTACGCCCGTTGCGGTTGCCGGAGCCTCCATTGGGCAAGTGCATAAGGCATACAAGGATGGGAAAGAATATGCCGTAAAGGTGCAATACCCAGGAGTCGCCAATAGCTTAGAATCCGATTTGAAAATCGTGCGTCCCTTTGCGATTCGGCTCATGAATATGGATGGCAAGTCGATCGATCTCTACCTGAACGAGGTCAAGGAGAGGTTAGGGGAAGAAACGGATTACACCCTAGAGTTGAGCCGCGGGAAGGAGCTGATGGAAAAATCCGCGGACCTCAAGAATATCCGCTTCCCGAATTACTATGAGGACATGAGCACGCGCCGCATTCTCACTATGGATTGGGTCGATGGCGTTCATCTCGATCAATATTATGGTCAAGAACATAGCCAACAAGAGCGTGACCAAATCGGCCAAGCGCTCTGGGATTTCTGTCACTTTCAGGTGCATACGTTGAAGGAGTTTCATGCGGATCCGCATCCTGGGAATTTTCTTGTGAAGAATGGAGAGCTATGGGTTCTCGATTTCGGTTGTGTTAAGAAGTTACCAGAATGGTTTTACACCTCATACTTTTCGCTGATGTCACCAGAAGCTCTTGCCGATGACGCCTTGTTCGAATCACTCCTGCGGGAATTAGGGCTGCTCCTAGAAACCGACGGCGAATACGAGTGTAACAAGCTTATCCCCGTCTTTAAGGAATCGGTGGAACTCCTCTCCCGACCATTTTTCCAAGAAGAATTCGACTTCGGAGACCCAGAGTATCTTGATGAGATTTATGAGTTCGGAGAACGTACCGGTGATGATATGGAGCTTAAGAAGCTAACTTCGTCCAGAGGCTCAGCGCACGCACTTTATCTGAACCGAACCTACTTTGGCCTCTACAACCTTTGCGGCAGCCTAAAGGCAAAAGTAAAAACCAATATGCCGGAGTTTCAGGGGTGATTTTCTATACGTTAGAAAGATCAGCCAATGTTTAACGGATACAAAAAACGAGACCTCATGTGAGGTCTCGCATTCAAAATTAGTGGTACCCAGAACAGGAGTCGAACCTGCACACCTTGCGGCACGTGAGCCTAAATCACGCGTGTCTACCAATTCCACCATCTGGGCTTTGAAAAGGGGCGGTAGGCTAATACGACTTAGATCAGGATGGCAAGCTCTTTTTATCTTTGAGTGCGGATTTGTTTGCGCCCCGTCGTGCAATTAGAGTTTTCCTAGCACCTTAATGAGAGTCTTTCCGAGTTCGACGCCTTTCTCGAAATTTTCGATGGGGAAGTTCTCATTAGGAGCGTGAATTTGGGCATCAGGGAGAGCGAGGCCAAGCATGAGGGTGTCAGCTCCTAGGATACGCTTAAAGTCACTGATGATGGGGATGCTGCCTCCTTCTCTAATCAGCACGGGATCGTTTTTGAAGACAGTCTTCAGGGCGGCTTGTGCGACTTTCCCAAAGCGGTCGTGTGGATCAGAGCGGTAGGGGTGTCCGCCGTGTCCTTTGTCGACTTTCAGGGTGATATGAGCAGGGGTGTGCTTCTCAAAGTGAGCTTTCACTTTCTCATAAATGTCGTCTGGATCTTGGTCGGGAACGAGACGGAAGGAGAGCTTACAAAAGGCGGTGGAGGGTAGCACTGTTTTCGAGCCTTCGCCTTGGTATCCACCTCCGATGCCGTTGACTTCGGCAGTTGGGCGAGCCCAGAGGCGTTCCGCGGAGCTGTAACCTGCTTCGCCATGGAGGGCGGGGGCACCTGTGAGAGCCAGCATGGAAGCTTCATCCATCCCTACGACTTCTGCCCACATGTCGCGTTCCCATTCGGCGAGTGGTTCCACATCATCATAAAACCCATCGATCATGACGCGCCCTTGGTTATCATGTAGAGAGGAAACCAAGCGTGCGATTTCCGTGGCGGGGTTCGCGATCGCGCCGCCGATGCAGCCGCTATGTTGGTCAGAGTTTGGCCCTTCTAGGGAGACCTCGCAGCAAGAAATTCCGCGGAGGCCGTATCCCATGGTGCCCGTGCTTGGAGCTACCATGCCAGTATCGGAAACGATGATGATGTCACAGGGAAGCGTGTCTTTGTTCGCTTCTAGGAAGGGAACGAGGTTGGGAGACCCGATTTCTTCTTCGCCCTCTAAAAGGACGGTGAGATTGACGGGGAGTTGGCCTTCTTCGGTAAGCAGTTGCTCGATGGCCTTTAGGTGCGCCATGTGTTGGCCTTTGTTATCGGTGGCACCACGGGCAAAGATTTTATCTCCGATGATGGTCGGTTCAAAGGGCGGGGTGTCCCAGAGGTCGATGGGGTCGACCGGTTGCACATCGTAATGACCATAGAGTAAGACGTTTGGGCGGCCCTCTGCGTGCTTATTCTGCGCGATCACGATAGGGTGACCCGGCGTGTCATGGAGAGTGGTGGTGAGGCCGAGAGAACTTAGCTTTGCTACCAGCCAATCCGCATTTTTCTGCACCTCAGGCGCGTAAGCCGGATCGGTCGAAATGGATTGGAAGGAGAGAACTGTGAAGAGGTCTTTTAGGAGGTCAGACATAGTTAGTTTTGGAGAGCTTTGACGTTATCAAAAATGAGTAATCCGAGGATGAGGAGGGCGAAAAGTGGCGTTTGGCCATTGATCAGAAGTAAAGCGATAATCCCGCCTGCAAGAACGATGCTAAAAATGTGAACTCCTTTTCGGCGCTTGTCTCCTAAGAGTGTTCCGAGGATTTGCCCTCCATCAAGTGGGAAAATGGGGATGAGGTTGAGCACCGCCCAAAAGAGACTCACTGAACAAAGACTGAAGACGAAATGGGCACTTTGCTCTGTGGGGAATTTATCTATGGATCTATAGATAAGCAGCGCGATTAATCCTAGCGCGATTTGAGCTGCAGGTCCCATGATGGTGACGAGGAGGTTTTGTTTCTTTGTGAACGGGGTGCCAGTGCTGATGGCTACGCCGCCCATCCCGTGAAGCACGATTTGCGGAAGGCGGCCATAACGCTTCATCATTAAGGCGTGCCCGAGCTCGTGGACTATTATGGAAAGAAATCCTGCCGCAACGAAGACGAGCACCTTATAGAGGTTCTCCGTGCTGAATTCACTGAGGAGAGCACTACCCCCACCAATGTAGGCCATGATCAGGAGGAAGAAGGGTTGCACTTGCACAGGGATCCCGAATGTCTTAAAATTTATCATAGGGCAATCTTCGAGAGCCTCACGGGAATGTCAAATGCGGAATCTGTGATTGTCCGGAATCAGTGCTGCTTTTTTGCTAAGGCAGTTTGAAACAGTGATTCGATCTCTACTGGATTTCCTCCGAAACCTACCATTGCCTGTAAATGATCAAAAATGGCACTAGCGTTTTCTGGTTGGAGAACAGGTTTTTCGGTGAAAACTTTATCAAACGCGGTAATCACTTCTTGAGCGGTTGTTTGGATGGCCTGTTTATGTGCCTCGATGTTGGCAGAAAGGACCGCGGGATCGTAGGTTTCTATCCGTTGGCGTTGATGGCCGCCGGCGGTGCTAGAGGCGAGGCAGCTTGATAGAACTACTTCTGTGCGCGGGTAAAAGCTGCACATGAGGTTCCAGGGATCACCTGCGCCTGCTTGGTCGCCTCCTTCGCGGAAGTCGGTGCGTAGGATGACGGAGGGGATATCAGCAAACTTGGCGAACATGAATTCGACGACTGTTCCTGAATCCAGTTCTGGGCCGTCGAAGTGAAAGAGGGCGAGGTCGCATTGGATCAGGCTGAGGAGGTCCTGGTCGCGAATGGCCTTGGGGCTGACATCGCGAAACTCTAAGTCCTGAGGGAGAATGGGGAGGAAGCGTTTCTGCGATGTTTCATAGATCGACTCCGCGAGTAGAGCGTTGCCGATGAGGTGCTTTTGGCTGAAGAGTTCGCCTGCGAAGTAGAAGGAGTGAGACATGGGTTTATTGGTGCTTGTGAGGCTTGAACTGGAGGGCGGATTTTTCCTCGTGGGCTTTGCTGGCATTTAGCGCTTGTAAGTAGAGGTGTCGTTGGAAGCGGAAGGGTGAGGTCTTGCCACGATCTCGCTTTTCAAACCCTCCGTCTGGAGTGAGGTGATAGGCGTTGGTGTTGTCTTGGAAACAGGCTTCTAGGTAGCTAATGATGCGGTTTTGGTTGTGTGCATCCTCGATATGGATCATCAGTTCGAGACGTTTTTGGAGGTTGCGCACCATCCAGTCTGCGGAGGAAATGAAGACTTTCTTTTCGCCCGCTTGCTCGAAGTAAAAGGCACGGGTGTGCTCTAGGAAGCGATCAATGATGGAGACGACGGTAATGTTCTCCGAGTATCCCTTAACCCCTGGCACGAGACAGCAGATGCCACGGACATTGAGCTTAATCTCGACCCCAGCTTCAGAGGCGGTGTAGAGCGCCTCGATGACATCGGGATCTTGCAACGAATTCATCTTGGCTAGGATGCAGGCAGGCTGTCCTGCGCGGGCGAAATCAGCCTCCGCATGAATAAGCTGAATGAGCTGGTTCTTCATATGGGTGGGCGCGGGGCTGAGCTTTTGGAAGCGGGTCAACTTAGAATGCCCCGTTAGCATGTTGAAGAAGAGGGAGGTGTCACTGCCGAGCTCGGGGTTACTGCTAAGGTAGGAAATATCAGTGTAGATGTTGGCAGTAGTCTCGTTATAGTTTCCAGTGCCAAGGTGAACATAGCGGCGGATTCCTTGTTCCGTTTTGCGGACGATGAGGGTGGCCTTGGCGTGGGTTTTAAAACCTTTGACACCGTAGATGACTTGCACCCCAGCGCGGCGGAGTTCTTCTGCGCGGTGGAGATTCCGTTCTTCATCGAAGCGGGCTTTCAGCTCGATCAAGACAGTGACTTGTTTTCCGTTGAGAGCGGCCTTGATGAGGGCAGCGATGATGCGAGATTTCGAGGCGGTGCGGTAGAGAACCTGCTTGATGGCGAGGGTGTATTCATCGGTGGCCGCTTCCTCGATCATCTGCACGACAGGGTCGAACGATTCGTAGGGGTGAAAGAGGGAAATGCTATTGACATCTAGCGTGTCAAAAATGGAGTCTTCCTCGATGACGGAGGGTGACTTTTGCCCATTCCAAGATTTAATTTTGAGGTGCTCGAAGCCGAGGATGTTTGAGAGGGAAAAGTATTCCGCAATGCCGAGTGGACCATCGAGTTCGATGAAGTATTCTTCCTTGGCGGCCGTTTGCTCTTTGATAGCGGCTTTAAGGTTGTCAGAAATTCCGGAGGAGACTTCAACACGGACGGTTTCACCAAAGCGTCGTTTGGTTAGCACCTCTTTCATTTCACCCGCTAGGTCACGGGCTTCTTCATCAGCGAGCACAATATCGCTGTTCTTGGTAAGACGGAAGACGGCGACTTCTGTCACTTCCTCGTTCGGAAAGATCGTTGGTAATGAGTGTGCAAGAATGTCTTCTAAGAGAATAAAGTGAATACTCTCAGGAGATTGTTCCAGAGGGATGAATCGAGGAAGGTTGCGCGGAATTGGGATGAGGGCCTGACGGGTTTCTTCCTCACTGCGGAGGGTGCAGATGAGGCAGAGCTGGAGGGCAGGGAGATGCACGTTGCATTCTTCGTATTGGAGTGCAATGGGCGTGAGGATGGGTAAGAACTCGGTGTGAACTTGTAGCTGGATGGCTGCTTCTTGCTCCGCTGATAAATCACGATAGTTGAGAAACTGGATATTCTCTGCAGCGAGGGCAGGGAGGAGGGTCTCTTGCCAATGGTGATACTGCTCCCGCATCATGTCGGCAGCTCGCTTTCTCATCTTATGGAGTTGGGCGCTAATGGTGAGGCCGCTAGGGTCCTTTGCCGTTACGCCACTGTGTAAGTCATGGGTGTGTCCTCCGATGCGGACTTGATAGAATTCGTCTAGATTCGAGCCTGAAATGGCGAGGAATTTGATGCGCTCGAGTAAGGGGATATCGGGACGCTTGCTTTCGGCGAGCACCCGCTCGTTAAAGCTAAGCCATGAGAGTTCACGGTTCGTGTAGGGGATCATGTTCCGGAAGAGGTTTGGAGGTGAAGTTCAAGGCCGAAGAGTTCTTCAAAGAGGTTGCCCTTTTGTTTCAGAGAAATCTTTTCTAAGTTGAGTTCCAGAGGCCCCGAGGCGGAGAGGAGAAGGTGTTCTTTCCGCTGCGTTACAGTGAGCTTTTTGATGCGCTGTTGTTGGGTGACGTCTAGCGCATCTGCGACGCGAAGTAAGGCCGAGAGCTTACTCACAAGAACTTGATCGCTACGGGAAAGGTTCCGGTATTCTTTGTGGTTGTGTTTAGGCGGGGATTGACGGTGGTAACGTGAAACGAGTGCGATGATTTCGAGCGAGTTTTGCTCTAACCCGAAGATTTCACTGTTAGAGATGAGGTAATACGAATGCTTATGATGCATGCGGGAGCTGATGTAGCCCCCGATTTCATGCACGATGGCGGCGATTTTCAGGAGAAAGAGTTCCCAATCGCCAAGTTGATGAATCGCTTTTGTTTGCAGGAAGAAACTTTCAACTAACGCGAGCACTTGCTCGTAATGATGTGGGTCCGCATTATACCGCTGCGCGAGTAACTTAGCCGCGTGTAGGGTTTCCTCCGCAAAGTGGTGGGTGCGTGACTGAGTCAGGGGAAGATCCATGAGCAGCCCGCGTTCATACTCGGTCGGAGGGATCCAATATTGCTGGCAGTTAAAGCCGCGCAGGAGCCCTAAGTTAATCTGGAGTGCGGGGAGAAAAGCGTCTTCAGAATGGTAATCAAGATGGAAGGCGCGGATGCGCTCGTCCTCAGTCATTTCTGCATAGTCCTTTAGCGTGGTTTGAAATTGATCAAGATTTCTCCCGATTTTAAAACGGTCGTTTTCTCGTTCTACCCGCTGGATTTCTGCCCCGATCAGAATCATGGAGTCAATTTCCTCGTTTCGGTAATCATAGGTAATGCTTGTGATGAGCGGGTCGCAGTGTGCTTGGATAACGGAGAGGTAATCACTGCCACTGACCTGCGCTTGGCTGAGCGCTACAGCGGTGCGGTGTGAGCCGAGGCGGTAGGTGGAATACCGTTCCACTTTTCCATTGTTTAGGAGAAGGATTCGCGTATTGCCTGGTCCCACATGGGCGGCGAGTGTTTTTCCAGGTGAATTAAAGCTGGCGGTCAGTTGGTGGCGTTGGAATTTCTGAAAAATCAGGCGCGTCATGCCTCCGTTGTCGAGAGCGATGAATTTCAGTCCGGAGGCAACCTCTAAGCGGTTGAGAATAACGTGGTGATTTTTTGCTTCATGGATAATGTTAGTTACGGCACAAATCGTGATTTGTTCACGGTTGAGTCCGAACTCTTCAATCAGGAGAAGGAAGCGGTCTAATATTTCCACACAGCGCTCGATCGTATCTCTGCGGACCCGCTCAGAGCTGAAGATATCACGCGCAAGAGGGACGGGTTGCTCGAGGTATTCTACTTGTTCACTTTTCTCTCCGATGAGTTGCGAGATGAGAAGAGAAAAGGCACTAGCCCCCAGATGAATGCTGACGACGTATTGTGGAGAATTTGGCACGATCAAATTCTGATGGATTTTACGATAAACTCAAGTTTTAAGTATTTTATGAATGATGATGTTTCGAATGAACGTATCAAGTTATATTATGAAAGCTAAAATCTTGTTATTAATGCTAGGAGTGACAATCTGTGTGGCAAATGAGACCGCTATTAAGCAAATAGATACAAAATCTTGGGACTCAATGGCGGAAGTGTATGAGGTGCCAGCTTGGTTCATTGATGGTAAAATTGGCGTGTGGACGCATTGGGGGATTCCGTCATCGATCAAGGAGGGGCGCCCTCATGATGGGTCACATTACGGGGCATGGATGTATGGAATGAAGGATCATCTCTACCTTAAGCCAGGGACACCCGCAGACAAGGCATGTGAGGAGCTGGCTGCATGGCACAGAGAGAATTACGGGCCACAAGAAGAGTTCGGATATGAAGATTTAATCCCTAATTTCAAGGCGGAGAAATGGGATCCAGATGCTCTTGTGAAGTTTTTCAAAGAGATAGGGGCTAACTTCGTGATGCCGGTGGCGACACATCATGATAATTTTGACATGTATGACTCGTTTCACCCATGGAATGCGGTGAAAATGGGGCCGAAAATCGATACGATTCAAGGCTGGAAGGATGCTGCAAATAAGCACGGGCTTAAGTTTGGGGTCTCAACGCATCTTTACTGGTCACCGCGGTTCTTTAATACGGCAAGGAAATATCAAACGGAAGGGACTCCGGAGTGGGATTTCTTTAACTGTGGTTACCCCTCAGTAGCATACCAAAAAGACGATGCTTGGAATCAGCATTGGTATAAACGTTGTTGGGAACTGATAGAAAAATATTCCCCAGATATGTTCAACAACGACTCACCATATCCGAGTATCAAAGACGGAAACGGGCTAGGGCTTAAATTATTTGCCAGCTACGTGAATAGAGATCTTAGAGCAAACGGTGGGGAACAGTCCGTGGTCTTGTCTTATAAAGATCTGAAACGAGACCGAAATGCATTTACTTATAATCTTGAGCGAGGAATGCAAGGGGAGATACAAGATCAGCCATGGATGTGGGCGACGGACGTTTCTGGTAACTGGTTCTGGCGTAATGATATTATGACTCGTATGTCAAAGCCTGTATTTGTCGCAAACTCGATCGATGCGATCAGTAAAAATGGTATTGTCATGATGAATGTTGCACTGCGTGGTGATGGCACTCTTCCTGAAAATCAAGCGAATCACATGCAAGCATTAGGTGATTTTCTGAAAATTAATGGAGAAGGGATTTATAAGACTCGTGCATGGAAGGTTGCAGGAGAAGGCCCAACTGTGATCAAAACTGCTCGTGCTGGAGAAAATCTTAAGCCTTTTCAAGAGGGCGATTATCGCTTCACTAAAAAAGGAGAGAACGAGTTATTCTTCTTCTCTCTCGTGAAGCCTACGAAAGATTTGCTCATTAAGACCTTTGCTGCAGGAGGGTTGCTCGAAAAAGAAATCGCTACGATCACAATGTTGGGTAGTGAGGA
>CALKLP010000096.1 GCA_937991965.1 uncultured Verrucomicrobiales bacterium | reverse complement strand
CTCTGCTGTAACCAAAACATCGTCGGAAAATGCTCTTCTTATTGTTCCAAAACCTGTTTTATTTCGCATATTATACCTAGGCCATGGGTTCCTTCTTGGGCAGCTGCGCCTTCAGCAGTACACTAATTCAGGTTTTTGGTTAGGTTTAGCATCATCCCACGGGAAGGGTGTTGCACTTCGTGAGCAAATAGGTTTCTGACCGGTTGATCTTCACGTATGATATATGAACCATGAATCATCCCACGGTAGAGGTTGCAGTTGTGGAATTGACTAATGATGTTCTTGTCGATGGCGCTCCTCTCGTGAGGAACTGGCGGTTAGTTAACCATTAGACCAGTACTTTTCACGAGAGTTTTTCGTTTTCGGGACTAAGGCATGGTGTTAGCTTCGGTGAGTTGTGCGAACGGATGCCTTCGAAGCCACGTTCCTTGTGATATTTTGAGCTAGCTCATCATGCCAGGAGCTCAGAACATTTATCAGAATCTGCTGCACTCCTAGCGTGTAGAGGATGGTTCCTAATCAGGTTAGTCTAAAACCGCATATCGAGAGTATAGCTTGTTTTAGGACTCAGAAAACATACGTAGGGGTCGGGTTGCACGAACGAACGCTTCCCACATCATGTTTGGGGTGAACGAGAGAGTGAGCTCCTCAAGCTAGGAACTCAGAAAATTCTTGGAATCTGCAGCACCCCTCCCGTGGGACGGGTCTTTGGAGCTCCTCAAGCGAGAAATTTCTTAGAATCTGCTCTATAGAGCTCCTCAAGTGCGAAGAATTAGACAAAAAATGGCTCAGCCTCTGCCGTACCACATGTGTCTTATTCCACGAAAAAAATCGGAAAACGAAAAACAGATTGTTTCTGCGATATCCCCCACCCAAAAAAAACAGTAGAAACGTTTCATGTTCGTTAACGAACGTTTCATGTGACTACTCGGCAAGACGAAAAGGATGCCATGAAAAATCGCACCCACACTTTGAACCGTTTCTCGTTTGCAGAGGGCTACCGAACGATCGCGTCCGGGTGAAAGGGGGAACCGTATATTTCAGGAGATACGGCCGGGAGCTTGTTTCTAAACAGGCGATTCCGTTAAAGAAAAGTCAGGGAGAGGCTGTCCTAACCCTAACCCCAAACCTTACCCTACCCTAGCCCTAACTCTAACCCTAACCCTCATCCAACCCATAACCCTAACCCAAACCCTAACCCCAACCCTGATCAAAACCCTAATCCAAACCCTAACCCTAACCCGAACCCTAATCCAAACCCTTGTATCGAAAAACGGCAACGACATTCCGACCTCAATTGTTCAAGGAGGCCGGTCGCGCAGAAACAAAAAGTTCAGAAGTTGCTACCCCTAGACTATTGTGGCAGGGCATGTTCGTCAGCTCCAAACGCGAGGTAGGTCTGAAGTCATAAGACGCGTGCCACAATACTTTCCCTTCCGAGGTTCATCGATTTTTGGAGCTTAAGGCCTCTCCCAGAACGTGGTTTGGAGAGCCATCAAATCCTCTATCGGATGGAACATCCCATGGCCTGGATACACAACAAGAATCAAGCAAAAACCAATGGCCAAACTCCGACAAGAAGAGTGGGTTAAACCCTTTACAGCCCCCCGAACCCCTCCCTATACTTAATCTGAGTAATGTTGTCCCCAAAAACGGGTTTCCAGTTGTAAAGGGGTTAAAGAACCCCGTCGTTTTTTAATACATTTCAGACGAAGAGTGCTACCTCTATAAATCGTAGCACGCGCCCAACGGTATCAATCTCCCAACACAGGGTGGAGGCAAGTCAAGAAATGAGCCCGTGCATAAGAACTCGCAGACTACCAAACAAACGCCAGCCAAGTACTAGGAGACCCATTATTATAGGCCAATGTCCCGAACCTGCATGAAACTGACGAGTAAGGCCGTTACACTGAAAATCCCAATTCAACAAAGCAGTCAAACGTGTCGTACCTCTGTAGTCGCACGCCTCGTCAGGTCATCGCGCTGCACTGCTACGGTAGAGGTGCACACCCTTTTTTTCCTTTGAAGCACCTCAAGTTAGGAGATTTGTACCTCTCGAAGAAAAGGATTTTCACCCCACTTAAAGTTCAGCCTAGGCATAATGAGCAGCCCCATCCATGGTGTAGGCGTACGAAAGTCATATTTCAAACAAGAATGTGACACCATCATCGGGACGAATTTGGCTTAAGGAGCCCACTCATTCCGAAAACATGGCGCACCCAAACAGTGCTCCCTCTACCGTAACACGCCCCGTCAGGTCAGGAGGCCCAGTCGGTCGGGAACACGTTTGGCCAAAACGTACCACAGCAGTATATCCCTAAATTGTAGCATGCATGCATTTTTCGACAATATCTTTAGTGGATCTAACGAATTCGTGACGATGCGTCTTGTAGACATTGACGACGAACAGAGGATTGTGAACGCGAGAACACCACAACATTTCTAGCTGTTTAGCCCCAGCTCCTCCTCTTTGCTCGCCCCGCGAGGCCGCGGTCATTATCCACCGTAATTTCGCCCCTGCCTTTAGTGTGTTTTCAATAATTCCAGAAAGGTCACGAAGAGCGACCCCCGTGCACCAGGCACAAGATGTTCTATCATGTGCGGTAGACGCAGGGTGCGGTGGAGGTGCATCGTTTCTCTTCTGTGACGCTTCTGGGGTCAGGGTAATCCTATATTACCTCACCAAACAAAAACGATAGTAGGAGTACTGTAATTAATTGTTCAAACAGAAAGGGACACCTGATGACATCAATGAAAACAGGCTATATCGGAATGACCAAACATGTCGTTGCTAAATATACTAATTGAGCATTATTTGTACTAGTTTTTCCCTTCGACAGAACAGCGTGGATGTCGCTCTGGTGTATATCGAATATCCTTACGAAAGCAGGAATGTATCTATGAAATTATTAAATTGAACTATTATTGTCACCTTATGTACGGTAGAGAAGGTTCACCATTTACATTGCTGTTCCAAAGCTCTATCGTCACTTTAGGATCTCCATTCCCCACCCCAAACACTTATTTTCAGCGAACCCATATAGCAAGTCCCGATGACGAGACCCATTACCCAGATGCGCATAGATGCTCATATCGCGGAGTGCTCAGACTGACATTATTATTCCGTTGATTTAGCGTTAAGGAGCCCAGTGATTCGAAAACAAAAAATCCCGGAAAAGATCGCACAAAAGTTTTCGTAGCAAGCGTCGAACGCGTGTAACGATAGAGGTAGCACATTTAGACTGGTTTGTTCCTGGATGGTGGGACTCCTTAACCGAAAATCGTCTAAAATTTTTTTTATTGATTGTTTTGTTTTTTTGGGGGGGGGTTCTTCGTATACCTAGGCCAGCGGATGGTTCATTCAGGGCCCCATCCCACAGCAGTGTTTTTTCCCGTAAAA
>CALKLP010000095.1 GCA_937991965.1 uncultured Verrucomicrobiales bacterium | reverse complement strand
AAGTTGCGGATACAGGCGCTGTCTGGGATTGGCTACTGCGCCTTGTTCTGCATTTATTCGTATGCTTCTTTTCGGTGCCTGATTTTAACAAGAACTATTATCAATTCCTCATCTTTAATTTGATAAAGAATTCTATAGTTGCCTTGTCTAACTCTGTATTTTTCTTCATTAGTTAGCTTCTTACTCTTAACTGGTCTGGGATCTTTAGAAAGCTCTTGTATCCGAGTTGTAATTCTAAGTTGGTCTTTTTTAGGTATTCGGCTAAGTTCTTTCTGAGCTGATTTAGTAAATTGAATACTATACTGTCCCATCGAGATTCAAATCGGTTAATACTTCTTCAAATGTAACGAGCTCTTCTTTTGCACGATCTCTGAATGAAGCTAAATCATCACGATCTTCTATGAGTGCTTGCTTGATAGCGTGATTGATAAGCTCAGAAACATTTGATTCTGTTTCGGCAGCTTGAATCTTTAAGGCTCTGTGTAATTCAGGATCAAGGTAAACAGTTGATCTTTTAGACTTGAGAGTGGCTTCCATGTAATAACAATCACATGGTGACGCTATAACGTCAATGAGTTTTTAGTAGAACGTTTCAGTCCTGCCGAGCCGACCGCTCAGAGAACCTCCATTAGTTCTACTGCCTCCAAGCATACTGTCAATAAGTTACCCTCCAGCGCGGTCGGATTCGGCAGCGACGCATTGTTCGCCTAGTTTACTTATTCAATGCTGGTGATGACACCATTGGAGTTAGCCTTGATTACCGCGCTAATTGGCTTGTTGTCATCGAACGGTAGGTTCACGTCAGCTGTATATGCTGCCGTCTCAATAAAAGTCGGTTGAAGTCCAAAATTGACGTGGAGCCAGAGTTCCTTGCCTAGCTTTGTCGGATCAAGAGGTCCGCTAGTGTAGTGGTAACGCCCTTCAATCTTTTTCGCAGCCTCGAAGATGTTGTCACCTACTTGAACTTGCGAACGGAGATCAACCATCTTTGCTTCGTAGGCTGACGAACGATGTGCAGTGCACTGCGATAGGCCTGCCGCAACAAGAGCGATTGATACTAAAATCAGCATGGTGCGTTTCATCATTTTATGGCGAACGTTAAAGGTGACTCAAAAATACCGCAAGGGTGAACTCCTTTTCTTCAAAAAACTATGAAGCGGTAATTTTTGAGTCCACCTGCTTGTTAGTCAATTTAATCATCGTGGTATTCTGGAATTGTTGGTTCCCATTCAACACCTAAGTAGTCAGGCGTTTCATCCTGAACTAAGGTGTAATTTTTTTGAATCTCGTAATAGTTCGAATGCTTTTTATATGCCGTCATCCATGAGAAGCCATCATGAGGTAGATCTAAAACTTCGCCTCCTCTTATAGAAATAATTTCCCAATCTCTACTGTGGTAAAAATTACGATTTTTAGATGCAATTTCCTCACAATCATTAGTATCTATCTTGCAAAATAAGTAATGAGAATCCATCTTGCATGCAAGATCCTCAATGACTTTAAGAAACTCAGTCCCATGACCTCTACTTCTGAAATCGGCATAAATCTCTATCCATGTAAGGTTTAATATAGGATAGTTCTCTTGAATGTTTAAGTGGCTTATCTGCTGTAAAAATCTTAAATTTCCATACCAACCATGTTCAGGGTCTTCAGCTTCAATTCGATTTTCAATTAGTCTAATTTGCGCCTCACCAACGATAGTGCCTCTAAATTTTAACTTGTATAGATATGCTTTCATTTCACCCTGCGAAAATAGAAACTAGAATATATAGAATAAAATTAAACGCTACAATGTAGATGAAAGCTTTACCTATTCCTTTAATTACAGACTTAGAAGCATCGGGAAAATCAGACTTGAAATTACTCATTTCTTCTTTAGCCTGCTTTCTTGCCGATTTAATCCATTTTTCTAATATAGGATCTCGCGGTGCTTCTGAGTGATTGTTGCCATAACCCTCTTGGTTATAATTCTCTTGTGAGTATTCTTTAGCTTTTTTGTTATTCTCCCAAGAAAACTCTGAATCATATCTTTTCCTAGCATCGTCATCAGTTAGTATTTTATACGCTTCTATTATGTCCCTAGTTTTTTCATTTGCATCAGGTGCATCATTTCTATCAGGGTGATACTTTCTAATGAGTTCCTTGAATGCATTTTTAATTTCCTCCTTACTAGAGTCAGTAGATACACCTAAAATCTCATAATAATTCTTCATTTTTCATCCTCTGAAGAATCATTTTTATCCAGAGGCTTAATTCCTGTATCATCTTCATTCTTGTTGCCCGGTTTCCATAAAAATAATCCAATCACCGTGCCTAATGTGATTATTAATGAAATGGGGTTAGTTGGTGCACCTGGTTCTGAGACCGCAACTTGAATTGCAGACCCTATTAGCATAGCAACGAATAAAATTACGATCTTAACAAGACAACCTTGTCTATTTTTGGGCTTGGAGTTCTTCTCTGACATATTTTGAGGACTAACGTTTCAGCACACCCAATCCGACCGACTCAGCGCGCTTTCACTTCTTCTATCACGTTCCCTCCGCCAGTCAAGCCTCCGACTCGCCAGCGCGGTCGGATTTGTGGTGCTGTGCATTGTTAGCCATTCTGGATTTGACGACAAGTCTGCTCAAGGTAGGTCGCTAGTATTGAGTTTACGGTGGCGAACAAGTCCCTTTGCAAATGAAGCTGGTAAATGTCTTTCTCTCCATGAAAGAGATTGTTCCTAACTCGATAAGAAATAAAAAGTAGTGCATAAATCACATTGTTAGCATCATTGCTCTCTCCTGACAGCACGTCCTCCACAATTTTCGTATCGGCCAGATCGGCAAGCACGTTTCGCCGACTTGCAGGAAGTAGACGGTTGGCCAAATGACCTTCTTCTTCGAACTCTGGATATCGGACGCGAAAGAACTCAACGTGTGGTTGAAATGCACTCTTGTCGAGCAAACCCTCATTGTAGCGGTGGTCCACGTGCTCGCGTATTCCCCTAATCCTCACAAACCGATTATGAAGCTCTCGCTCGAACAAATTCCAAATGAGCGTAAACTCTAGAACAGGTTGCAGGTCTTCGGAAGCAATCGTGCTTGATTCCTTGGTGAACTTACCGAACCAAGTAACTGCATCAAATTTCGGGACAACACTCATATTTCTAGGCTAACAGTATTAGATCACGCCCCCCGTCGCGATATCACGACTTATGCTTGATGCGGGTCTTAAGGAGTGTCTTTTCATACTTTTGTCGATAAGATAAGGGTTTGAGGTGGTCTAGGACAAGAAATTAATGGGTGGATATTTAGTTAAGATGTCTTAATAATTTACTTTTATTGAGCAATCCACATATTGGACCTCTAAGCGATCTGAACTATTAAGGAAAGCGAAGGAGTCATTTTAAGGTTTACGCTCATATAAGTGTTCTATAGAATACATTTATTATGAACACTTCTAGAGCAGATTGGCGATCGGATTTAGAGCATTCCCGAGACTTAACTCTAAGAGAAGTAGAGAGTTATGGGTTCTTTATTTCATGGTTTGATGGGTGGAGAGTAGGCAAGGCATTGCCATTAGATCGAGAAGCGGCGGTGAGATTTTGGAAGGAAGTGGTGAAGATAAAGGAGCGAGAGCGTTGGCTGGAAGACCAATGGGCCGAGGCCATGCGTTGGTTTCTGAACTGGGTAACCATCTGTCAACGGGCGGGGAAAGAGTATAAATCACTGGGTGAGAGATTGAAAAATGCGGTTCATGAGGCGGGCGCTAGGCGAGGCTTATCCTTGAATACACGGCGAACATATGCGGGATGGATCGCTCGTTATGGAGCGGCCATAAATGACGAGCATGCGGTCATGGAGGAGGCTCAAGCAAGAAGGTGGCTGGGAGAGCTAGTGACGAAAACTCAGGTCAGTTTTGCGACGCAGAAACAGGCCTTGAATGCATTGGTTTTCTTTTTTAAAGATGTGTGTGGGCGTGCCGAGGTGGATTTAGGAGTGAAGATGAGAAAACGTGGGCGCCATATTCCAGTGGTTTTGTCGAAAAGCGAGGTGCTGAGATTGATCAAAAAGATTGAGCCTAAATATCGACTTAAGGCTCAATTACAATACGGAGCGGGACTTCGACTACGAGAACTCGTCAGTTTACGAGTAAAAGACATAGATTTAGAGCGAGGGACGCTGGTAGTGCGAGCAGGAAAAGGAGATAAGGACCGAGTAACGATTATACCCGAAACGCTCAAAGATGACCTACGGGAACAGTTACGCACCTGTCGTGAGATTTACAATATAGACCGGATGAATGACGCTAAGGGCGTCGCGATGCCCAACGCGTTGGAAAGGAAAATGCCCAAAGCAAATACCAGCTGGGAATGTAGATATGGAGCTACCGCGACTGCTAGTTATCGTCTTGCTTCCACAAGACCACGAGTCCACTAATCCAGAGAGTGGGATCAGGAGACGGCATCACGCCCATCCGAAGGTCTATGGAGCAGCGATAAAACGCGCGGTTGACTCCCTAGAGATGGGAAAGCGGGTTTCAAGCCATGTCCTACGGCACAGCTTCGCTACGCATTTACTGGAGGGAGGCACGGATATTCGTTCGATCCAAGACTTGTTAGGGCATGCCGATGTGAAAATAACTGAGATCTACACTCATGTGACTGCTAAGGTCGGTGGCACAGGAGTCCAAAGCCCATTAGACAACTGTATGTAAAAACCTAAGTTTCCACCTATGGCCTGAAGGGCCATCGGATACCAGACTGGTCCGGAGAGTTCTTGAGCGCGAGCGAAAGGAACTCGCAGGGCTAGGTGGAAGCGTTGATCATTAAGGGCAACGAAAAGCAAGGTGCGTTTTTGTGTTCGCTTATTGAGGCGCAGCTCGTCCCAGCTATGATTCAAGAGCGAGGCGTGTTGGAGATTCGCCTATGGAAGTTAACCTGTTATCTTTGCTTTTTGAGAGGCGAGTTTGTCATATCACATCTTAACCCAACAAACAACTCCCAGATAAGGCGAAACCTCCACCCGCCCCGAAGCAGAGAAAAGCCCCTCCCACCGCTGCGCCTCTGCCAGCCACCTTACAACACGAAGCCTTCCCTTCGTTGCTTATATTCCATACCTCTGACCCGGCCCTACGTGCTTCTTCGCTCGCGCTCAGAATCTCTCCTGACCGGGCTGATATCTCCTGGCCCTTCAGGCCATTTTGAGGAAGCTTGCACGAGCTGTTGGCAAGGCTTTACGGAGGAGAAATCACTGATAGAAAATCGGATTCACGTGAAGTGCCGATATTTTTTCTAACCCTGTGTAGGAGCACAAGCGAAGGCGTGGGGTAAGGTGTAGCTGGATTCGCCTAACTGTTTAAGGGTTGGCGAGTAGTCGCACCTGCCTCTTCTTTGAGTTTAATCACTTTGCTGTCAGACTTCTCTTGACGTTCTTTCATCCCTTTAAAGAGCAGAGCGATATCAAAGTTGTGCGCCCGAGCATTTTCTTCTTTTAGCGCTCGGACTTCTTCAAGTATGGATTGGCTTTTAAAATTCATCATCACTAATTAAATCCTCAGGGGTGCAAATTACTGTAGCACGATACCCAAAATCGGCAAGACAATCTGAAATCCTTCTCCAATTACGTGGGTTTGCTAAGTGCTTGCAGTTCCATGTCACAAGGTAATCAATCTTATGGACAGAAGCTATTGCGATGTGGACCGCATCATCTGCCGCTTTCAATGGGATGATTTGTCTTTTGAGCAACTCCTCAGTAATTGCTTGCGCATCATTAGTGGGGTCGAGAAGAGGAATCCCCCTTAAAAACGCCATTCTCTTGGCTGCTTTTTCAGTATTCCCGCGGACACACTCATCATGAACAGTTTGGGAGCATACGAGCTTAAACTCTGTGCGGTAATTATCCCACCAGATTCTAGTGATATTTTGCCTCGCTAGCTCCACAGCTCTCGAAGAAAGTGGAGCGGTATATAGGCTGGGAATAGTCGTTTCAATATAAGCTGATTGCACTGGTTACGTTTATCTGATTCTACCTAAATATCAAGTTGAAATGCTTTTCGCTCCATTGTCTGAAACCGCACTTTTCAGGCATTTCCAGATGAAGTTCTATTACACTTTTTCTAGTTCTGGTTCTAGACACAGATCCGTTGTTGTAACATATTTATAACAATCCCGCGGTTACCCAAAATGGCCTGAAGGGTCATGAGAAACCAGCCTAGTTCGGAGAGTTCTTGAGCGCGAGCGAAAGGAACTCGCAGGGCTATGTGGAAGCGTTGATCATTAAGAGTAACGAAAAGCAAGGTGCGTTTTTGTGTTCGCTTATTGAGGCGCAGCTCGTCCCAGCTATGATTCAACAGCGATGCGTGTTGGAGATTCGCCTCTGGAAGTTAACCTGTTATCACTGCGTTTTGAGAGGCGAGTTTGTCTTATCACATCTTAACCCAACAAACCCCAAAGAAAGTAAGTCGGGTTCGTTCCTCACCGATAAGGTGAAACCTCCACCCGCCCCGAAGCAGAGAAAAGCCCCTCCCGCCGCTGCGCCTCTGCCAGTCATCTTACAACACGAAGCCTTCCCTTCGTTGCTTATATTCCCTCCCTCTGACCCGGCCCTACGTGCTTCTTCGCTCACGCTCAGAATCTCTCCAGACCGGGCTGATATCTCATGACCCTTCAGGCCATTTTGAGGAAACTTGCACGAACGGTTGGCAAGGCTTTCAGGCAGCCAGCTTCGCTGGGTAAGAGAACATACGGCAAGATGCCGATGTAGGCACCCAAGATGGGCGCACTACCCGTCCACCAGATAAAATCACCCCCGTTCGAACTACAGATGTTATCCCCAAGTTATTCACACTGAAATCACATCTTACTCGCGTTGACTCTTTGGTTTTGGTGGGAAATGATGCTCGATGATTATGGCAGACGACAGCGCAGTATCTTCACCACCCGCCGCACAGGGGATAAACCTACATAACTCGAAGCAAAAGAGTATGAAGGATGACACGCCTGATGCCCTCAAGCGGGCCTTGCCGCATGCAGTGGATGTGGAGCGTCGGCTTCTGTCCTCGATGATCTATGACCCTAGGGAATATCTAGGTCGCGCGGCGGAATTGCATCTGCATGCAGACCATTTTTACAAGCAGTCTCATGCCCAAATATTTCAGGTGATGCTGGATATGGAGGATAAGGGTGAGGTCATCGATATGACCCTACTAATCCAAAAGCTCTCTGACCGAGATATTCTGGAAAATGTGGGAGGGCGTGCAGAGATTGCGGATCTCGCTAGTAGTGAGCCGTTGCACTCGAATTTCAATGCCTACCTTGATCTCGTAAAGGATAAGGCGCTGCTGCGTAAAGTTATTCACACTTGCTCCAGCTCCATCTCAGATGCCTATGAAGATCCCGAGGTTGTGGGGGAGTTTCTCGATCAGTTCGAGCAGTCGGTCTTTGATATTAAGGAGGATAACGAGACGAAGAGTGACGCCATGGCGCGGGACTTTTTGCCCGAAATTTCTGACCTCCTAGAGGCGTATGCGAGCGGTGAACGCGCAGGGTTGGAGGGTGTCGATACGGGGTTTGCGAAGTTGAATGCGCTCTCGAATGGTCTGAAGCCTGGGGAAATGTTTATTGTGGCGGCCCGTCCCTCGATGGGGAAAACCTCTTTCATGATGAATATGGTCGAGCACGTCTCCGTGACGAATAAGATTCCGACCCTTGTGTTCTCTTGCGAGATGCCCTCGAAGGCGATTGTGCAGCGTCTGCTCTTCACGCGAGCGGGGATTCCGATGAACCGGTTACGTCCAGGGCTGAAGTTGACGAAGAATGAGATTATAGATTTTAAACAAGCGGTTGAGGATCTCAGTGAGGCGCCGCTTTACATTGATGACACGCCATCGCTCCCGATTTCTGACCTGCGAGCAAAGGCGCGTCGAAAGAAGCGGGAGAGCGACATTCAACTCATTGCGGTGGATTACCTTCAGCTGATGCGTTGTACTTCCAAGCAAGCTCAGGGATCGAGGGAGCGGGAAATTGCCGAAATCTCTGCTGGTCTAAAGGCGGTGGCAAAGGAGCTAGAAGTGCCGATCATCGTGCTAGCACAGCTGAACCGTGGTCCAGAAAACCGGGGAGGAACGCCCAAAATGTCTGACCTGCGGGAATCAGGATCGATCGAGCAAGACGCGGATATGATTGGCCTGCTCTATCGCCAAGCTTACTATAAGGAAGGTGAAGAGAAAGAGGAGGATCTCGGAGATTCCGAGCTCGTGCTCGCGAAAAACCGTAACGGCTCCACCGAGAGTATCTACCTGACCTTCAAGAAAGAACTCATGCAATTCGCGCATCGGGAGTATCGTCCGGAGGATGAGTAGGGGCTGTTTCGTAGAAGCGATCACTTGTCGCTTTTCAACCTTGATTCCGCAGTTAGAAAACCGCAAAGGCGCAAAGGCGCTAAGTTTTATAAGAGTTTATGAACAAAATCTACTTTAGTTTTGCTTCACCTAATGTGGGGAAAGAGAACAGGAGATCAATTCATGGAAATGAGAATAATTGCGGATTCGATGATCAATATAGCTGGGTAGCTTGATAGAAATATACCTTTATTGTTCTTCTTTGCGCCTTCGGATCTTTGTATGAGGGCTATCCTGCGCTTCGCTTGTATTGCGGTTAAATTTGATTGCAGATTTTAGGTTCAAGATAACAATTTCTAAGATAAGCGACGGGTCGTCACTTCTACTTCGCTTCCTGCTTTTACCACGGAGTGAACGACGAGAACGCACTGAGGGTTTCCTGCCAGTCGACGGATACTTTTCCGATCGGGGCGAGGGCTTTGAGCTTACGCGGATCTTTGCTGATCGTGAAGCTGGTGTCGCGCCCCATGTATTCGCCATCCAGCTCGATGGGCACTTCCTTATCTGAGTGCACTGTCATCCCGCTGGTGCGGAAGTGGTGAATATGTTCGGCTCCATGAAAAGGAGTGCTGTGATCTGAGTTATAGTTGGTCGCAAAATCGAGAATGGCTTGATATCCAGACTGTTGCACGATGAGCACATCCATGAGGCCGTCGTTGTTTTCGGCGCCTTTGAAGAGTTCGAACTGTCCACCATAGAGCGCGCCATTGCCGATCAGAATGAAGACGCCCTCCTCGGTTTTTCCTTCTGCCGTTTCGATCGTCAGGGCAGGGGGCTTTTGCCCGAAGACCTTGAAGGCGGATTGGAGGTAGGCGAGCGGGCCGAGCTTCTTCTTAAGGTCTGCATTCGTTCCATGGATGATGTCGGCATCAAACCCGATTCCTGCCATTTGGATAAAGGGCTTGTCATTAAGCCGGAAGACATCTGTCGCGTGAATATTCTGCTCTTTGATCACCGAAAAAGCCTTATCTAAATCAGCCGTCGGAATACCCAGCTCGCGAGCAAATACATTCATAGTGCCCGAGGGGATCAATCCCATGTTGAGATCTGCATCTAAGAAGGTATCAACCAGTTGATTGATGGTGCCATCCCCACCAGAGGCGATGACGGTGGATTCACCTTTCTCTGCAAAATCGAGCACTAAGTCCCGCGCGTTCTCAATGCTCTGGGAGGCATACAGAGCCAGCTCAGGAGCACTCTGGAAGAAAAACTGTTGCGCCCGCGAGGCCTTGTCTCCTCGTGAATTCGGATTAAAAATTAAGGGGAAACGCTGCATAATTGACATGGCCGAAGTTGGATTAAATCCCGAGAGAAGGCAAATGGATTTTCGGCCCCATTGATAATGGGCTTTGTGACCTTGAGATGAATAATATTTCAGATATGATGAGGGTATGAAGTATTTTTTCTCTATTCTGGTTATGAACTCGGTGTTAGCGGAGGGCTGGGTGAAGCACTCGATCATGGAAACCAAGTCGACTGTCGTGACTGCGGTGGCAGGAGATTATAATATGGACGGCCTCATGGATGTGATTACCAGTGATGCGGGGAAGGTGCTTCTACTGACAGCGCCAAATTGGAAGGCCACAACGCTGTATGAATTCTCGGTAGCGAAGCACAAATGCATTCATAGCGAAACCTTTGATGTCGATGGGGATGGAGATCTTGATTACTTAGGGAGCTCTGCGCATGGGAAACCGTTTTGGCTGGAGAATGTTCAGAAAGAGGGGGAGTGGCCACATCGAGTGATTGACCATGACCTCATGGGGATTCACTGCTTGCTGAAGGCAGATGTGGATAATGATGGGAAGATGGACGTGATCATCAATAATTTCAAACCTGAAGGGGAGTTGAAGAACTCGATCGCGTGGTTTTCGGTGCCAAACAATGTTAAGTCTGCATCCGAGTGGGATCGTACCGTTTTTGCGCAGGGAGACGCTCCTGGTGGAAGTCATTACTTTGGCTTTGGGGACCTTGACGGGGATGGCTGGGGCGAAATTGCAGCTGCCGCGAAGGGGAAGCAGTTTCAGCACGGGGACTGGTTCGCGTATTGGAAGAATCCTGGGGCTGATCCATCAGGCGAGGCATGGGATAAGGTTGTGGTTGCAGAGAAGCGGATTGGAGCGACGAATATCCTAGTGGGTGACCTGAATGGGGATGAAATGCCCGATTTGCTCGCATCACAAGGGCATGGGGTTGGGGTGCTTTGGTTTGAGGCGCCGGATTGGACGCCGCATGTGATCGATGCGGAATTGAAATCGCCTCATTCTTTGGTGTTAGCTGATCTTAATCAGGATGGAATGTTGGATGCTGCTAGTTGTGGTTTTGAGAGCGAGCGGGTATCGGTTTATTACAATGATGGACAAGGTGAGTTTAGCCGTGTTGATATTGATACGGATCAGTCTTCCTATGATCTCCGAGCCGTGGATATGGATCAGGATGGAGATCTCGATCTGCTAAATGCGGGGAGAAATTCTAAAAATGTGGTGTGGTATGAAAATACTGCGAAATGACCCGCTAAGTTCGAAGAGGTTCGAGTGACGCAGTAATAGTGAAAAATCTTCTTTGCGCTGGATTTATTCTTGGTCTACAAATGGCCGACACGTGAGAGTTATTTACATCATTCAAGGAGTTTGTGCCGTTTTAGTGGTTGCAGCGCTGACGTGTGCCCTGATTTTCGCGAAGTCTGTTAAGGAAAAGGCAGGTGAATTAGGTCAGAACCCAGAGGCTCTCTATGAGGAACTGGATACGTTCACAACGCAAGGAAACTTGCTTTCGCTCCAGGCAATGCAACAGGCACGGCAGCTAGTCGAGGCTGGTGAGTATAATAAAGCGAATGATAAACTCCGTTTTTTGATTAACTTTTATTCAGAGGCCTCATTTGCTGATGAGGCACGAGGAATCTTAGGGGCTCTAAATTTGGATCAGCTCATGTCACCCTCGAGTTCAAAATATAAGACGAGTTATAAAGTGAAATCTGGAGATTCATTGTCTCGGATTGCAAAGAAACACGATTCTACGGTAGAGAATATTATGGAGATCAACGGATTTCTGTATCCGGATCGGATTCACCCTGATCAAGAGATGCAGGTGATGGCGTTAAATTTTCGTACAGTAATTGATGTGGGTGATAAAACGATCGCACTCTATGATGGGCAGACTTTTGTAAAAGATTATCCCTTGCTGGAGGTTACGTATGGTGGCAAGAACAAGATGATTACGACTAAAATTGAGCAGACCATGGCCTATGATGGAGGGAGCATGATTTCGAGGATTTCCAGTAAGTATCGCTCCAACAAGAAGCTTATTATTCTGAAGGACGGGAGACTTCTAATCCGTCCTGTAAGGCATCCAGACGAGGCAGATCCAGGAAGTGGATTTTTCCTCAGTGAAACGGATATGGAAGAATATAATCTGCTAGTGAGACCGGGTGGAGAAGTAGAGATAAGACTCTAATCCAGATAGAGTTTTTGTTCTCGAATATACTCTAGGGTTTTCTGGCAAAGGTTATTTGTAGTCTTGCCCGTTCGCAGAGTTGTCCGGATTTGCGTGGAAGAAATTTCCTGATTAAAGGGTAAGACTTGATAGTGAATTTCATCTTTGTGCTGCACGCTGTTTTGTCTCTCCACAATGATGAAATTTAACGAGTTTCTGAGGAAGTCAAACCTGGCCCATTTCTCGATCATTTCCCATTGGTCAGTGCCCATGATCCAATAGAGTTCGCAACCAGGGTGTGTGCGGAGGAAGTGTTCAACAGTCATCCAGGAGAACGAGGGAGATGGGCGATGAATTTCTATGTCTGAGACGCTTACTTTTTCTAGGTGTGAAGTTGCGATCCTGCAGAGATCGAGTCGTTGTTGATCTGTAGCAATGGGAGCGTTCTTCTTGTGTGGAGATTGCTTACAGGGAATAAGGTAAATATGGTCAAGTCGTAATCTAAGGAGTGCTTCCTCAAGGAGTTTGACATGACCTAAATGGATCGGGTCAAAACTTCCGCCGAAAAGCGCGATTTTTTTTGGCGTCTTCATGGTGCTTCTAGGAAGAGCTCGTCAAAGTGCTGATCCTGTGTGATTTTTAGTTTGCGGAGTTTGGTAAGCTCTAAGATCGCAAGAAAGGTGACAATGACTTCTTGTTTTGAGCTAGCCTTAAGAATGATCTCAGAGAACTTAGCGCGCTTCTGGCGAGTGATGAGGTCGATGAGGTAGGTGATCTTGTCATTCACATTGAATTGATCATCAGAAATCTCGCCCACTTCGATCGATTCTTGGAAGCGTCGCATCACGACTTGAAAGGCTTGAAGAAGTTCAACTGTAGACACTTCCTGTAAGTCTGGTTGAGGCGAGTTTTCGTCGATGAGTGAAAAGGCCTTGCCATAGATTGCCGTGCGATCTTGCTGTGAGGTTTGGAGGTAGTCGGCGGCTTCTTTGAATTTTTTGTATTCGAGGAGTTGTCGGATTAATCCCCAGCGCGGATCATCATCTTCGCCCTCGTCCTCGATCACGGCCTCTTTCGGGAGGAGGGCCCGACTCTTGATGTAAAGAAGCTGAGAGGCCATCACTAGGAACTCGGACGCGAGGGGGATATTTAGCTCCTGAAACGTTTCCAAATACGCTAGGTATTGGCTCGTAAGGGACTCGATAGAGATATCGTAGATGTCGACCTCGTCCTTATTTACAAGGTGAAGGAGAAGATCCATAGGACCCTCATAAGACTCTAAATTAACCTTGTATCTCTTCGCTTCCAAAACTGATGTGACTCTACACTACATAGTCAATGTAGGGATTGGAAGCGATTATTTGAGGACAAGTAGTTCGCCCGAGAGATCTTAATAGGAAGACTCTACACGCTGAGCGACGTCACGGTAGCCGTAATCGGCAGAGTAAATCTCTTTCAGACACTCAATATACTTTTCTTTGTTGTCTGTTTTCTCATGCAGCAGCGCGAGTTGATAGAGAGTTTCCTTTTTGATTCCATCCATGATTACGATGCGCTCGTTGGCATTGTTGAGTTGGTCGATCGCCATATCAGTCATCCCTTTAGCATCAAAGGTTTGTCCGAGGAGGAGGAGGACTTTTGTCTCGATAGCAGGGTTTGTTTTTGCCTGCTGGAGGTGAGGGATAGCATCGCCAAAACGCTCAGCATCGTAGTATGCTTTCCCAAGGTCATAACGAAGTAATCCATCTGTTGGGTTTTGCTCTACACGGGCTTCACAGTCTGCGATTCGTTCTGCTAGAGTGCTAGACTTGAGTTCTTTAAGCTGTGCTTGGAGATCGGCGTTTGTCGGGTCCGCGGCAAGAGCACTTTCGACGGCGGAGATATTGATTCTATCAGCCTTAGATTTCATGTCTGAGGCCTTATTCTGGATCGTCTTATCATTCTCAGAGAGTTGGTAAGCCCAGGAGTAGAAGGTGTAGGCATTCGGGAAGTCATCGAGCTGTTCATATGTCTCTGCAAGAGATTGCACGGTTCCTAGGTCGTTTTGGTTTTCGTTGTATGCCGCGATAAGTTGGTCACGGCGTTGACCCAGTTGCTCCTTGGTGAGACCCGTTTTAGATTGCTTCTCTAATTCTACACGAAGAGAGTCGTCACGCATTTTTAGGTTTACGGAGCCATCGGCGGCTGTTTCTGTGCTTGATTGCATAGAGGCCTTCGCCATGCAGTCTTTCTCCCCTTTGACAGCGGTAGAATCTGTCGGGTCTTCTTTAGCGATCGTTTGATATACCTTTGCGGCTTCTGTGAATTTCTTGCTCGCGACGTAAAAGTTAGCTAGCTTGTGAAGAATCTTTGTGTTTTCAGGAGCATGCTTATGGACGGTTTCTAAGGCGTATTCTGCGGTGTTGATCATGCCTAGTGCAGCGGCGCAGTCATGAATTAGGTCGTTGAGCTCCGCGTTGTGTGGATCGTCATTGAGTTCTTTTTCGATCTCGCCTAGTGCCGAGACGGGATCTTTCTTAGCGAGACTTTTCGTTTTGGATGATGCGCCTTTAGAGCCTCCACCGATGGAGAGACCAAAAACCTTCGTGCCACCACCTGACTTATTACCAGCGGCGACTGCCTGGCACTTGCGGAGAGTTTTTCTAGCCTCTAAAAAACCAGGGTTGTTGGTAACCACTGGCAAAAGTAGGGTTGCCGCATAAGCTTCGTTGTTCTGTTGGATCGAACTTAACGCCTTCAGCCAGAGTTGTCTGTCGTTTGCTTGTAGGGCGGATTCAGTGGTTTCAGGGATGCTATCTAACATGTTACAGATATAGAGAGAGGAATGGCTTATTTATAAAGCGAAAAGTTGCTTTTTTTGTATATGACAATAAGTTGCTAATCTTCTTCAGGGGTAACGACAGCATCGTTATACATTTTGAGCTGATAACTCTTATCGTCTTGCTGCTCGACCATCCATAGGGCGGCATTATCTGGGCTACCACGTTCTTCACCAACATAGTCACTTTGGGTGATCAGTCTCAGGAGTGCGCGGCCTGACCCTCCATGGCCTACAAGAAGAATAGTTTTTTCAGAATCTCCAAACTGAGTGTTAATTTTTTCGATAGCAGCTGTTAAGGCTATTTTGAGAGCTGCGGTAGAATAGATTTTTCCTTCATCTCTTTTGGGGCGGTGAAATTCGTGCTTATTATCCTCCTGTAGAACGAAGTAAGGGGCTTCTTCATCTGGGATTTCGATAAGGTCTCCTGCGCCTAGAATAGGAATTTTAAGCTCAGGTAAGTCGTCATCAAGAATCTCTCCAGAGCCTGATGCTTCGTGTAATTCAGGCCAGATTTCGGCTTTGGACTCTGTCTCCTTAAGGTAGGGAAGGATCGTATTACGTGTGCGCCACATCGGGCTTGCTGCGATAAAGTCAAAGTCGATTTCTTTAAGTTTCTTCGTGGCTTTTGTGAGTTGCTCTTTGCCTTTAGGGGTGAACATTCTTGAGTCACCTACATATTCTGGCCATTCGGACTCAGGCACTCCTTTTTTTTCCCAGTCTTTTTTCACATTGTGGCCTGCTTCCGCATGGCGAATATAGTAAATTTTAAGTCCGGCTTCTGCACTTATAGAGAGCAGTGTGAAATACAATACTGATAAAGCTAGCTTGTGTTTTTTAGTGATCATAGTTTGAGCTTGTTGATCATACTAAAATCTACAGTGAAAAAGAAACAAGATATTTTTAGTTTTTGTACGATTTTTCAAGCCACACCCTATAGGAGCGTCCCATCGTACTTGATGTGAGTTTTAGGGTTGAAGTTCATTTTTTGACTTTCAAGTTGCCAATTCTGTAGTTCAGCGTTAAGGAAAATTATCATGACTAAACAAGAAGTTCACGTATCTGTAATCCTCTTTACCATTACACTTGTAATTGCCTTTGTTTTCGCTGCCTCAGCAGTGTTGAAAATGTTCCTTTGAGAGGGCTTTAGCCATTATTTTGGCGAGCCTCTTTTTGCTTATTGAGCCACGTTCGATCTTTTTCGGAGAGGTTGCTTTCGTGGAATGTCGTTTGTCTCCCATTCGGTTCTACGACGATAAGTTTGCCTTCTTTATAACGAAGAAGTTTAGCGAAGAGTGAGACGCCGTTGCGCCCTTCCCATTTACGGTAGCCGCGTTCTTTCATTTTGGGCATCCACTCGAAGTAGTTTTCGTTAACCGTTTGAGCTGCTTGCTTCAGCCTTCCGAGATAGAACGAGGCTTCTCCACTACGGTATCCGTTATATCGGCCAAAAGGCTGCCCTTGGAAATCGATTACAAGCATGTTGGGGTTGCCCTTAATGTTGAACTTTTTTCGGAGTGCTTGAGCATATTTACGCTTCTTGTCTCTCAGCTTGCTGTCCCGTTCTTTAGGGCTGATGTCAACGCGCAGTTTAACGATGTTGTCATCGCTCCAGCTTTTGAATTCATGCGTGTTGAGCACCTCGGCGGCTAGCCGTTTGCAGATGGGGCTCCGTTGCGAATCGGTAAACCAGATTAACAACGGTTTGCTTTCGGCATAGGCGAGTCGTTGGGCGGCTTGGTAGCTTAACTGCCAAGAGTCTTTGATCGGTTTAGTAAATGCTGCCTCGACTTCGCCTAAGTTTTTATCAGGGTTGTCTGGGTCTGTCCAAATGAGGTCGTCATCACTAATGTCATTCAGCATGCCAGCCGTGGTATTGGTGGTGGATTGCCCTTTAAAGATGTCATCATATGGGCTTGGCGTAGGGTCTTCTGTGGGGAATTCTTTATCGAGGTCTTTCTGCGCTCGCATGTGAGGAGGGATTTGCTCACCATAGTTGCCGATTTGATCGCGAACAGACTTCACCGTTTCGCGCGGGTCTAGTGGATCAGAGGCACACGAGGCTAAGAATAATCCGGCAATGAGGGGGAGGAGTAGTTTCATAGTGAGCAATGATACCGTTACCTGATGAAAGAAAAAAGAACAGTGAAAATCGGTTGCAGGAGGCAAATTTTTCTGTAAGACGTGGGGAACACAATTCAATATTTATGCCAAAATTCATTCGAGTTTTCTCAATTATCGCACTTATTTTCAGTCTAACGGCCGTAGCTCAAGCTGCCGGTGGAGGAGATCCTGCTTATCAAAAATCAGAGTATAAGGAGCTAGGACTTAAGAAAGATCAATACGCAGTATTCCCGAAGCCACTTAAACTCTATGATAATGTAGAGGGTTCAATCGGAGAGAAATTAGCGGTAAGAATGAAGGGTAAGCATGGGGCGTTTAATATCACGGCTACGATCATTTTTTTACTAGCGATCATACATACGTTCCTTGCAGGAGTCTTCACGGAAATGGCGCACAAGCATAAGAAGCGTCACAAGGTAAAAATTGAGAAAGAGGGCCGTAGAGCACAGGATAAACCAGAAGTAGACGCGAAGGATGATGAGTCGTTCCGCTATCACTTATTCCACTTCTTGGGAGAAGTAGAGGCTGTATTTGGAATCTGGGTAGTCGCTCTCGCCGGTGCAGTGGTGTATTTCTTTGGGATTCAAGATGGAAACGCATGGGAAGGGGTTAAGCAGTTGCAGCAATACTTCGGACATGACGTAAACTTCACTGAACCTCTATTCGTGATTATCGTCATGGCAATCGCAGCAACGCGACCAGTAGTGCGCTTTGCGGAAGCAGTGGTGAATAAGATTGCGGGGCTCTTCGGCGGTGGCGATGCTGCTTGGTGGCTTGCAGCTATTACAATCACGCCAATTCTGGGCTCATTTATTACCGAGCCAGCGGCAATGACGATTGCGGCGATGCTTCTCGCGAAGAAATTCTTTGAGAAAAATCCTAATCCTAAGTTTGCCTATGCGACACTCGGGCTGCTCTTCGTTAATATTTCAGTTGGTGGAACGTTAACTCACTTCGCGGCACCTCCTGTTCTCATGGTTGCGGCGCCATGGCACTGGGGAACTGGTTTCATGATGATGAATTTCGGCTGGAAGGCTGTGATTGGGATCTTGATCGCGAACACGATTTACTTCATCTACTTCAAGGGCGAGTTCGCGAAGCTCACGCAACCTGTCCTCGATAGTGCGACGCTCGTGCAGCGTAAGTGGGAGGAGCGTGAAGACCCGATCCCAGCATGGGTTACTGCCATTCACCTTGGAGTCTTAGCCTTTACGGTGGTAATGAGTCATTACCCTGCGTTGTTTGTAGGTGGATTCCTTCTCCTCATTGCCTTCACAGAGGCTACCGGGCATCACCAGAATGATGTTAAGATGCGTTCACCAATCCTTGTTGGTTTCTTCCTAGCAGCGCTCGTTGTTCACGGTCGTTGCCAGGCATGGTGGATTGAGGTGCTTCTGACCTCTATTGATAACTCGTGGATCCTTATGATTGGTTCAACTGTCCTCACCGCCTTTAATGATAATGCGGCTATTACCTTCCTAGCCTCACAGGCTCCGGGGCTCAGCGATGCGGCGAAATACGCAGTGGTTGCAGGTGCGGTTACTGGTGGAGGCCTTACTGTTATTGCGAATGCTCCGAACCCTGCGGGACAATCCATTCTAGCCAAATACTTCAAGGGGGGCGTATCTCCAGGTAAACTTGTAATGGGGGCGATAATTCCTACCATCATCATGGGCGCATGCTTCATGCTTCTCCCATCGAGCGGAGTAAAGAACGGACCTAAGCTAAAGGCGGCTACCGAGCATCACGACGATGCGGCACACGGAAAAACAGTTAAGGAAAACGCTGACCACTAATTGCCTATGTTTACGGGGCTAGTAGAAGCGGTTGGGCAAGTGGTTTCCATGCAGGAGCTTGGGGCGCAAGCTCGCTTAACGGTGACAGCTCCCTTTTCTGCCGAGGTGAAACTCGGAGACTCTGTCGCCATTAATGGGTGCTGTCTAACAGTTGTTGAGTATAATGATGAGACTCTGGCCTTTGATCTCCTCATGCAGACTCTAGCAGTGACTTCGTTAGGTGAGTTGAAGAACGGTTCACTCGTAAACCTAGAGCGTGCCCTCGCGGTTGGAGACCGGCTAGGTGGGCACTTCGTGCAAGGGCATGTTGATGATATTGGTAAGGTGATCGATCTCTCTGTTGTAGGGCAAGATCACCGCTACGAAGTCAGCTTGCCAGCAGCGATTCATAAATACTGTATTCCTAAGGGCGCGTTATGCCTCGATGGAATTTCCCTCACAATGGCTGAGCTTACCGATGATAGTGCGGTCTTTTGGATTACGCCTCACACCTTTGCGGAGACGAATCTTAAGGGGAAAGCAATCGGCGACCGAATCAACCTAGAGGCTGACATGCTCGCGAAGTATGTCGAAAAGCTCCAAGGTTAAGCTTTATGGGCACTAGCTAATTCTTACACCTTGCCAAACCGTCTGTTTCTCGAGGCAAACTCATCGACCGCGCGATTAAATTCCTCTTGGCGAAAGTCGGGCCAAAAGACCTTAGTAACATAAATCTCTGCGTAACTTAGTTGCCAGAGCAAGAAATTAGACAGGCGTAATTCCCCAGAAGTGCGAATCAATAAGTCTGGATCTGGAAAGTCAGCGGTATAAAGGTGCTGTGAGAAAAGCTCGTTATCCACGTCTTGGATACTAATCTTTCCCGCTGCCACTTCCATCGCAATGTCGCGTGTCGCATCGACAATTTCTTCCCGTGAACCGTAGGATAGTGAGAGGATTAAGTTCAGATTATTGTTATCCTTGGTCTTCTCGATCGCGTCTTCAAGCGCCTTCCTGGTCTTGGGAGGAAGACGGTCGAGCCGACCAATGGCATGGAGGCGGATGCCTTGGCGCTTAAAGTCAGGCATCTTGGTCTTCAAGAAGCGCTCTAGTAGCGACATGAGCCCATCGATTTCATGGCGAGGACGCTTCCAGTTCTCGGACGAGAAGGCGTAGAGCGTCAGGTAGGGAATGTTTTTCTCAATACAGCTTTGGCAGACCGCTCTCACAGATTCTGCACCTGCCTTATGACCTTCTAATCTCGGTAAACCGCGCTCTTTCGCCCAGCGTCCATTGCCATCCATGATGACCGCTACGTGTTGGAGTGCGTTAGGTTGAGTTGATGATTGCGACATGTTTTGAGTGAAGAGGTAATCAGGGCTTTAGAGTGCGAAACTACCGAATTTGTTAGATGTAATTTATTTTTTCTTCAGTCTGATGACTTGCGGAATCATCAGAGCCAGTTTAGGAAATGCATTATGCCTTCCTTTCCAATCTTATCTGAACCGAGTTTAGGGATCAAGAAAGGAGTTCCATTGAAACACATTTTAGGGGTAGAGGCCGTTACTCAACTGGCTAAAAATTTGGCCTCTGTAGATCCGAAGTTCAAGTCTAAGGGTTTTATTGCAGAGGGAATGGTTGGTCTTGAGGAATTAGAACTCATGGACCGAGGGCGTCACCTAGCACGGGTATTGGAGCGATTTCTCCCTGATGATTATGAACGCGCAGTGCAGATGATCTGTGCCTCGATGACTCCAGCTCGCGAGACGGTGGAGGATTTGGGAATTCAGACCTTTTTCTACCTTCCTTACAGTTGTTATTTTTCGCAATACGGTGTTACTGAAGATCGTTATGAGATATCCATGCAAGGGCTCTATGAGTTGACTATGCGTTATACCGCTGAATATGCGATTCGGCCGTATTTTCTAAAGTTCCAGGAGCATACTCTCAAGAAGATGCATGACTGGATGCATGATCCGAATCCTCACGTGAGGCGGCTCTGCTCAGAAGGCTGTCGACCGATTCTCCCTTGGGGCTTGCGCTTACCTGCTTTCCTAGATGATCCAAATCTTACGTTACCGCTTCTAGAAGCACTGAAAGATGACGAAGAGCTTTATGTGCGGCGCAGTGTGGCCAACCACTTAGGCGATTTAGCAAAGAAGAATCCCGAGTGGGTTTTCGAGCTCTGCGAGCGTTGGCTGGAAGGTGCTTCACCCGAGCGCAAGTGGGTGATCAGGCATGCGGTTCGGTATTGGGCCAAAAAGGAAGACTCTCACGCTCTAGCGCTCCGCAAACATGCGAAATAGCTTCGTCTTCTGGGTAAGCAGAACGTTATAGAAATGGCGCGCCAGGGTAAACTCTCAATTTAATCAGACGGATTACTCGGCGTCAACCTCGTCGAATTGTTAGGCTTATTTGTTCCTGTCATATTCCAGATTGGTCTTAAGGTTGAAACGATGCTATCTTCAAGAGCGGCAGCGAGATTTAAGTGGAATCCGCCAAAATACAGTAAGCCATGATCTGGTAGAGCAAAGATCTCGACTGTGTTACCAAGCGAGAGTTGTTCAGAGATATTCTTGTTCCCTCGTATGTTCGTAGTCTGAGTCGGACCTGGTTTTGCGTAACCGTAGAGACGCTTTTTGAGCTTCTGTATTGTCTTCCCGATATAAACTGGCTCGCGGTCTATAACGAACGAATACAGTATATTTGTGGCTGACGCGCATTCTTCGAGCTGCAGTGAAATCTCCTCATCCACGGCCTTCCACACGCCTACTCGTCGAAATCCCATCGCCTCCAACCGCTCAAGAGGTGTGTTTAAATCTGTCTTCATTTCTTGCCTAACGTAGAGTCAAGTTGCCGCTAAAACAAGTCTGTTCTCTAGGTTGATTACACAGCGTTCAACTTAGACGGCTTGTTCCGCTAAGCAAATAGCCCCCCTCAGACTTCCTTGCTCTCTCCTACCTACCTTCTAATAAAAAGAACCCGTCCCTTAGCAGGGAAATATCATGCACTTTCACATTCTAGTGGAGCAACCAAGGCGTCCGCAGGAAATGCTGTCGGAGGCTGAATCTAAGACTCCACGACAAAAAAAGCGACCGAGGTCGCTTTTTGATATAATGAGTAGAAGCTGAACACTTAGATGTAGGGCAGAGCCTCTGCTGTGGCCTCGATCTTATCCATGTTTTCCATGAGTTCCGCGAGGGGGTCGAACTTCCCGCTGATGAGGGAGGAGCGAGCGGACTCTGGCATGGTGATCGGGAAGGTGACATCGCCGTAAGAGGCCTGGAGTGCCTCGAGGTCGAAGGTGACTTCTGCGGTTGGGTTCTCGTCGATATACTCAGAGAGTGCGGCTAGGTCGGCGGCTGAACCGCAGACGCATGGCATTCCGAGCGTGGTTGAGTTCCCGTAGAAAATCTCGGCAAAGGACTCTGCAATAATGGCGCGGAAGCCACTACGGTAGATCGATTGCGGAGCGTGCTCACGGGAGGAGCCACAGCCGAAGTTTTCACCAGAGATGATAATGGAGGCTTCGGCATGTTTCGGGTCGTTGAGCGGGTGCTCGGTAAGTTCGCCTGTGTTAGGATTGACTTTGACGTCGTAGAACATTCCTTCGGCGAGGTCGTCAAAGGTGACGCACTTCATGAACTTAGCAGGGATGATACGATCGGTATCGATGTCGTTTCCAGCGACGGTCACCGCTTTTCCTGATACTTTTGTGATAGCTGACATGTTAATTTCTTATTAGATGGTTAATTACGCAACGTTGAATACTTCACGAGCATCGGCGAGTTCGCCTTTGACGGCGGCGGCGACAACCATGACAGGGGACATGAGGACGGTGCGTCCAATCGAGCTGCCCTGACGGCCTTTGAAGTTACGGTTAGAGGAGGAGGCACAGATCTGGTCTCCGATGAGTTTATCTGGGTTCATGGCGAGGCACATGGAGCATCCCGCAGCACGCCACTCGAATCCGGCGTCGGTGAAGATCTTGTCGATCCCTTCTTTCTCACACTGGATTGCAGTGATCTGTGAACCAGGAACAGCAATCGCTTTGATGCCGTCAGCAACCTTGTGTCCTTTGAGATATTTCGCCGCTTCACGGAAGTCAGAGAGACGGCCGTTGGTGCAGGAACCGAGGAAGGCAACGTCGATCTTAGTGCCTTTGATTGGGGCTCCCGCTGGAAGTTTCATGTAATCAAGTGCGTCTTGGAACGAAACACGGTCTGCTTCCGTCTTAGCGTTCGCTGGGTCAGGAATGGTTTCTCCGATGCTGATGCCTTGGTCTGGTGAAACACCCCAAGTGACAGTGGGCTCGATGTCAGCCGCGTTGATTTCGACGACGTCGGCGTATTCTGCATCGGCGTCAGAGGCAAATGCTTTCCAGCCTTCAACGGCCTTGTCCCACTCAGCTCCGGTTGGAGAGTATGGGCGACCCTCTAGGTAGTCGAAGGTGATTTGGTCTGGGTTGACATATCCACAACGGGCACCGCCTTCGATCGCCATGTTACAGACGGTCATGCGTTCTTCCATCGTGAAGTTGTCGAAGGTTGATCCGGCGTATTCGTAAGCGTATCCGATTCCACCTTTCGCCCCGAGGAGGCGGATGATGTGGAGAGATACGTCTTTCGCGTAAACTCCAGGGCGAAGCTCACCGTTTACGATGATCTTACGGACCTTGAGTTTTTCCATGGTCATGGTTTGGGTCGCAAGGACGTCACGGACTTGAGTGGTGCCGATGCCGAAAGCAATCGCTCCGAAGGCGCCGTGAGTTGCGGTGTGTGAGTCGCCACAGGCAATCGTGGTTCCTGGTTGCGTGATTCCTTGCTCAGGTCCAACGATGTGGACAACCCCTTGCTTGCCAGAAGCGAGGTCGAAGTAGGTTACGCCGAATTCTTCCGTGTTCTTGCGGATCTCCTGGATCATTTTTTCCGCGAGGGGGTCAGCGAGAGGGCTCGCTTGATTGTCGGTTGGGACAATGTGGTCAACAGTTGCAAAGGTGCGGTGTGGGTATTTTACCTTTATCCCTTTGTCGCGGAGCATGCCGAAAGCTTGCGGAGAGGTTACCTCGTGAATGAGGTGAGTCCCGATAAATAATTGTGTGCGTCCATCAGCCAGCGTTCCGACGCTGTGCGCATCCCATACTTTTTCGTAAAGTGTCTTACCCATAATATAATCCCGAATTGAGAGGGGCGGCGAACATAGAATCGTTCTAAGCAGGAGTCAAACCTTAGGTTGCTTATTTTTCGGTGGTTGGGCCGTAGCTTTGCCGTCCCGGCCAAGACCACTATTCATGGCGTAGCCATCAAATTGATAACAAGGCAAGCAGAACGAAAGATAGGGGTGGGAGCCTATTATTGTTAATGACTCGTTTTCTCTTTGGTGGGAATTGTTGCTTTTGATGAAGTTACAGGATATCTTGTGGCTGCGCCAGCTGTGAAATCTTGGCCGGGACGGCCAAGCTACGATCATTTCTTCAAAAACTTCTCAATCGTTTCGCGAGCTTTCTGCGTGAACTCTTCCTGATTTGGGTTTTCTGCGGCCTCGATTTCTCCTGCGTGCTCAAAGTGATGCATGAAGAGCCCTTTGTCATCGATCTTTTTCTCCAGTGCGAAGGCGGTGTTCTCCGCATAAACTTCGGCCCATTTTTTGCGCACCGCGTGCCAATACGGTGCGGTCTTTTCCCAATAGGTATCTGCAAGGCTGAGATCTGGTTTCGTAATGGCCTCGTAGCGTACCGCTCCGATCTCGGTCGCGAGTGTATTCGTTAGCACGCCATTTTCGACTACTTCTTTGCGATTGCGTTGCAGGTGCACCCAGCCTGTAGGATTCACGGTGATATCATGCTGTCCCGCGAGTACATTGTAATCAAAGCGGATCGAGAATTCCCGGCGGGGCAGGGGGCGCCAGAAGTTACTGGTCGAGAAGGTGGATAATCCGCCTTTGTGAGTCCAGTGGCCCGTGGCTTCATAACGAGGGGAATCATCTACCTGGTAGACCTCCTGCGTCCATGAACCAGCAGCGACTTCTGTTTTGACACGTTTCCAGTTTCGGTCACCTTGATACTGGAACTGCTCCTGATCCTCATAACGCCAATCTTGTCGCCAGTGTTTCATGGTGAATGGGCCTTGGGCCTCGCCCTCCTTATCGATGAATTCCATCACAAGAATGTGTTGGAGCGAAATGAAGTTTTCCGCCTCTGAGATTACGAAAACTCTCTCCGTCGCCCATGAAAAGTAGGGGCGCTGTGGTTTATAGTTTTCCTCAGTTCCAGCAGTCTCAATGAAATCAAAGGTCACGCGGTAATTCCCCGCGAGCGAAAGGATGGCGCGTCGGTCTTGGTCTTTTTTTCTGATTCCCTCTTCATAAATAGCGGAGTAGTTCGCACGCTGGGCGGTATCGAGAACTGTCTCGGTGCCTTTCGTATTCCCTCCATAAGGTTTCATTTGCTCCCATTTCATAAAGCCCCAAGAGAACGGGTGGCCAACAGATTTGGCCTTTTCTGGTTTCGTTTTTTCTGCAGGCTCTTCCTCCCCGAAAGTGAACGACAGGGAAAACGCTAGGAAAACAATGAGATAGGTTTTCATACCGAAATTATGCACTGAGTTTTTCAGTTTTCCAAGAAATCCGCAAAAATTCTCAGGAATTACTTTCCAACAACTCGTTAGGCTCTAATTTACCTCTACTATGAAACTCGAAACTCTCTGCCTTCACGGTGGCCAGACTCCTGATCCAACGACGAATTCACGTGCCGTTCCTCTCTACCGCACCAGTGCCTATACTTTCAACTCGACCGAGCATGCAGCGAATCTATTCGCGCTCAAGGAGCTGGGGAATATTTACACCCGTCTTATGAATCCAACGACGGATGTGATGGAGAAGCGTATCGCACTCCTAGAAGGTGCGCATGAACTCGCCGGGCTTGGCCTCGCTTCGGGAACCTCAGGCATCTTTTATTCCATCATCAATGTCGCGCAAGCGGGAGACAATATTATTTCTGCTAAAGGGCTTTATGGGGGCACTTACACTCAGTTTAACGACATTCTTCCTGCGATGGGAATCACGGTTAAATTCGTGGACATCAATGATCCGCAAGCTATCGCCGACGCGATGGATGATAAGACTCGTGCCGTGTTCTGTGAGACGATCGCGAATCCTTCTTCTGAGATCACCGATCTCCAAGCGGTAGCTGATGCGGCGCATGCGGGTGGCGTTCCACTCATTGTCGATGCGACCTTCTCTACCCCATACCTCTGCCGTCCTATCGAGCATGGTGCAGATATCGTGATTCACTCTGTGACCAAGTGGCTCAGTGGACATGGCACCGCTCTTGGTGGAGTCGTTGTGGATTCCGGTAAGTTTGACTGGAGCGCCGGTCAGCACCCGCTCTATGACACTCCAGACACCTCCTATCACGGCCTTCGTTGGGGGCATGATTTACCAGAAGCTCTCGCGCCGCTGGCCTTCATTCTGCGTATGAGAACGGTGCCACTTCGTAACCTTGGTGCGTGTATCGCTCCAGATAACTCTTGGATGGCTCTACAGGGGATCGAAACCCTACCACTGCGCATGGATCGTCACTGTGACAATGCACTCGCGGTGGCGAATTTCCTCCAAGATCACGACGCGGTAGAGTGGGTGCGCTTTCCTGGCCTTGAAACAGATTCTCAATACGAGAAGAATCAGAAATACCAGAGCGGAAAAGGTGGTTCGGTAGTTGTCTTTGAGATCAAGGGCGGAGCGGAAGCGGGACAAGCGTTCATTGAAAAGTTAGAGCTCTTCTCACACCTCGCCAACGTCGGGGATGCCAAGTCGCTCGCCATTCATCCTGCGACCACTACGCACTCCCAGCTCAACCCAGAGCAGCAAGCAGGTGGAGGGATCACTCCTGGATTGATTCGACTCTCCGTTGGTCTCGAGCATATCGATGATATTCTGGCGGACTTGACGCAAGCTCTTTGAGCTTACGGTGAAACCTCAGGGCGTGTTGACAATTAAATCTTCGTAAATGAAAAACTTGAGATGAGATCTTATTCACTACGTTCATCAGGAAAGAATGGAGGATCTTTTCTGATTTCTCTGCGTTATTTTTCAGTTACAGTGCACGCACGGCGCCTTTAAAATGCCTTGATAAATCAAAAAATCTCTCTCCAATTTACTTCAATGTAATTGACAACACGCCCTAGGATGTCCTCTCATAGCTGAAATAAGCGATTCGCATGAAAAAAGAAGAAGCCGTGGCCGCCCTCAGTTTGGTCGTTAAGAGCAAGTGGGAGGATGCCAAGAAAGCCTTCGACACCTCGCGTGCAGGAGCCACTAGCGATCAATCCAAGCAAGAGGGGAAATACGATACCCGAAGCGTGGAGGAAGCTTACCTTGCGCATGGGTTGGCGAATGCGGTGGTTGAATATGAAAAAGC